>CAZIDS010000220.1:0-5723 GCA_964537945.1 uncultured Gemmatimonas sp.
CCTCGCTGAAGATCACGTCGAGCGACCTGCTCGAGCTCAAGGTGATCGACGAGATCATCCCCGAGCCCGAGGGCGGCGCGCACGCGAATCACGCCGATACCGCGCGCGCCGTGCACGACGCGGTGCTGAAGCACGTCGACGAGCTCCGCCGCCTCAAGCCCGACAAGCTCGTGCGCAAGCGGCGCGAGAAGTACCTCAAGATGGGCTACTGGGACGAGTGACGGCCGCCGCGGTCCTGACGCACCTCGTCGAGGTCGAGTTCAAGGGGAACCGGCGCGCGTTCTACACCTTCACCGGTGACGCGCCGCCGCCCGTGCGCGCGGCCGTCATCGTGCAGGTCGAGCGCGGCGAGGACCTCGGCCGCATCCACGCCACCGGCGAGCTCGCCGAGAAGCGCAAGGCCGGCACCACGCACGGCAAGGCCGCGCCCGCCGAGCTGCCGAAGGTCGTCCGCCTCGCCACGAAGAAGGAAGTGGACACCGCCGTGCGCCTCCGCGCCGACGAGGATTCGGTGCGCAAGGCCGCGCTCGAGCTCGTGCGCGAGCTCAAGCTCGACATGAAGGTCAGCGACGCCGAGTGGCAGTGGGACCGCCGCCGTCTCACCTGCTACTTCACCGCCGAGGAGCGCGTCGACTTCCGCCAGCTCGTGCGGCAGCTCGAGAAGCGCTTCTCGACGCGCGTGCACATGTGGCACATCGGCGTGCGCGACGAGGCCCGCCGCCTCGACGGCATCGGCCGCTGCGGGCGCCAGTTCTGCTCGAGCTCCTGGCTCCCCGAGCTCCGCCCCGTGAAGTCGAGCACCGCGAAGGACCAGCGGCTCTCGACCCTCAACCCGGCACAGATCTCCGGCACCTGCGGACGCCTGATGTGCTGCCTGCGCTACGAGCACGAGTTCTACGTGCAGTCGCGCAAGCGCTTCCCGAAGGAGGGGAAGGTGCTCGTCACCGCGGTCGGCGAGGAGAAGGTCGTGAGCAACGACATCTTCCGCGACCAGGTCACGCTGCGCACCGCCGCCGGCGAACCGCGCACGATCCCGCTCGCCCAGCTCCGGAAGGAGCTCGGAGACGGCGCGCTGCCGGTGGACGACGAGCCGACGCGCGACGAGGATGGCGCCGAGGAGCAGGAGCTCGTCGCACTCGGCCGCGCCGAGCGCGGGGAGGCGCCCGAGCCGCGCCCGAACGCGCGCGCGGCCGAGCGTCCTCCGCAGCGCCCGGCCCAGCCTCAGCGGCCGCCCCAGCCGCAGCAGGAACGCCCGGCGCAGGAGCGCCCTTCGCGGGAGCGCCCAGCGCAGGAACGCCCGGCGCAGCCGCCGCGACCCGAGCGTCCGCCCGCGCCGCCGGTGCAGGCCGTCATCCCCTCGCCCGCGAGCGCGGATCCGGAGTCGGCGGACGACGACGACGATGACGAAGACGACGACGCCGCGGATGGCGCGGCGGGCGCTAACGCTTCTGCCGCTGACGTTTCGGCCGCTGACGCTTCGGCCGAAGGCGCGGATGGAACGCCCGGCGCCGAGGGACGCCGCCGTGGCCGCCGTCGTCGCGGGCGGCGGGGCGGCCGTCGCGGGCGCGGCGGCTCGCCGCCGCCGGGCTCACCGCCGGGCTCACCGCCGGGCGCACCTGGCGCGCCCCCGGCCGGGCCTTCCCCCACGGGCTAAGCTCCACGATGGCCCGCTTCTTCCTCACGACCGCGATCGACTACGCCAACGGCGACCCGCACCTCGGGCACGCCCTGGAGAAGATCGGCGCGGATGCGATCTGCCGGTTCCACCGGCAGCTCGGCGACGACGTCTGGTTCCTGATCGGCATGGACGAGCACGGCCAGAAGGTCGCGCAGACTGCGGAGGCCGCCGGGATGCCGCCGCAGGCGTTCGTCGACAAGGTCGCCGCGCGCTTCGAGGCGATGTGGGCGACGCTCCACCTCTCGCACGACCAATTCATCCGCACGTCGCACCCGACGCACCACGCGGCGGTGAAGGACCTGCTCGAGCGGATCTTCAGGCAGAGCCCCGACGACTTCTACGAGCGCTCCTACACCGGCCTCTACTGCGTCGGCTGCGAGAGCTTCAAGCAGCCCGCCGACATCGTCGACGGGAAGTGTCTGTTGCACCCGACGCGGGTGCTGCAGGAGGTCACCGAGCGGAATTGGTTCTTCCGCCTCTCCGCGTACACGGGGCGCCTGAAGGAGCATTTCGCGAAGCATCCGGCGTTCCTCCAGCCCGAGTCGCGGCGCAACGAGATCCTCGCGCTCCTCGAGGCCGGCCTCGAGGACGTCTCGGCGAGCCGCGCCCGCTTCGCGTGGGGCGTGCCCTTCCCGCGCCCCCTGAGCGACGGAGAGGTGCAGACGACGTACGTCTGGTTCGACGCGCTGCCGAACTACTGGACCGCGCAGTTCTTCGAGGGCTCGCGCGCGCCCTGGCCGGCGACGGTGCACGTCGTCGGCAAGGACATCACGCGCTTCCACACGGTCATCTGGCCGGCGATGCTGATGGCCGCCGGCATCCCGCTCCCCGAGCGCGTCTGGGGCCACGGCTTCATCTCGCTCGGCGGCGAGCGGTTCAGCAAGTCCGCCGGTGTGAAGCTCGAGCTCGCCGACGCCGTCGCGCGCTTCGGCGCCGACGCGTTCCGCTACTACCTTCTGCGCGACATCCCGTTCGACGGCGACGGCTCCTTCTCGTGGGAGCGCTTCGAGGCCGTCTACACGGCCGAGCTCGCGAACGGGATCGGCAACCTGGCCAGCCGCACGACTGCGATGGTCGAGAAATACTGCGCGGGCGTCGTGCCCGCGGGTGCACGCGGTGACGTGGACGCGGCGGACCTCGGCGACTACGCCGCCGCCCGCGCGGCGCTCGACGGCTCGCGCGGCTACCTCTGCCACGAGGCGCTCGACGCGATCGTGCGCACGGTCGGCCGCGCGAACCAGTTCATCCAGGACACCAAGCCCTGGGCGCTCGCGAAGGACCCCGCGAACCGGGCCGAGCTCGAGCGCGTGCTGGCGACCCTCGTGCGCCAGCTCGCGCGGCAGGCGGTCTACCTCTCGCCGTTCATGCCCGAGAAGGCCGAGGCGCTCTGGCGGGCGATCGGCGGCCCCGGCACTGCGGCCGCGACCCGCTTCGTCGCAGTGGACGCGATCGACTGCGCCGGCTGGACCGTGAGCAAGGGCGAGGGCCTCTTCCCCCGCCCCGAGCCGCCTGCCAAGGGCTGACCGTAGCGGCCCCTGGCGCGTCAGGACCCAAGGACGCAGGTCGTGATGATTTCGGGTTATCTTTGGGGCCGAACCGGGACCTTCAGCCGTAACTTGAGACGATGGATCGCCGCCGCTGGACCCTCCTCCTAGTCCCGCCGAAGAACGGGCAGACCCGTGAGCTCTCGCTCCCGGGCTGGACCTTCAAGGCGGTCATCTGGAGCGCGGTCATCGGCGTCCTGCTCGTCGGCGGTGCGGTCACCGTGCTCTTCACCCCCTGGGGCACGCCGGGAGCCCGCATCGTCGCCAGCCAGAACGAGGCGCTGCGGGAGGAGATCGCCGCCGTCGAGGCCCGCTTCCGCGTCCTCGAGGACACCCTCGCCAGCATCGGCAAGCGCGAGGAGCAGATGCGGATGCTCGCCGGGCTCCCGGTCGAGGCGACGTCCGTCCGCGACGGCGCGGCCCCGGTCGGCGAGACGCCGACGATCGTGACGGCGTCCCTCGCCGAGACGCCGACCATCCGGAGGCACCCGTTCCTCGGCCGCCTCGGCTGGAGCGCGCGCCCCGACGTCGACGGGCTGATCGACCGCGCGTCGCGGCTGGCGCGCTCGTTCAGCGACGTCTCCGACACGCTGCAGCGCAACTTCGAGCGCTTCGCGGCGACGCCGAGCATCATGCCGACCACGGGCTGGCTCTCCAGCCAGTTCACGGCGAGCCGGTTCCATCCGATCCTGCACGAGAACCGCCCGCACGAGGGCATCGACGTGACGGCCCCGACGGGCACGCCAATCGTCGCGCCGGCGACCGGCGTGGTCGTCTCGGCGGGCAATGACAAGGGCTTCGGGCTCTCGGTCGAGATCGACCACGGCAACGGCATCCGCACGCGGTTCGCGCACTGCTCGCGGATCGCCGTCCGCACCGGCCAGCGCGTGACGCGCGGCCAGCTGATCGCGGCGGTGGGGATGACCGGTCTCGCCACCGCCCCGCACCTGCACTACGAGATCCATGTCAACGGCAAGCCGGTCGACCCGCTGACGTACGTGCTGCCGGACGCCGAGTAGCGCCCGGGGGCGCTGCTAGAACTTCACCGCCGGCGCCGTCGCCGCCGCGGCATTCGTCACCTCGAAGTACGTGCGGGCTTTCGCCCCCGTCACCTTCGCCGTCAGCACGGCGGGGAAGCGGCGGATGTAGGCGTTGTACTCCTTCACCGCATTGTTGTAGTCCGTCCGCGCGACCGCGATCCGGTTCTCGGTGCCGGTGAGCTCGTCCTGGAGGCGCAGGAAGTTCTGGTCGCTCTTCAGCTGCGGGTAGTTCTCCGAGATCGCGAGCAGTCGCCCGAGCGCGCCGGTCATCGCCTGGTTCGCGTCGGCCATCTGCGCCGGGTCGCCGCCCTGAACCGCGCCCGCGAGCTTGGCGCGCGCCTCGGCCACCGCAGTGAAGATCGTCTCTTCCTGCTTCGCGTACCCCTTCACGGTCTCCACGAGGTTCGGCACCAGGTCCGCGCGACGCTGGAGCTGCACCTCGATCTGCTGCTTCGCCGCCGCCGCCGACTCGTCCATCGTCTGGATCGCATTGTAGCCGCACCCGGTGAGGAGGAGCGGGAGGGCGAGCAGCAGGGACCACTTCGACTTCATCGTCGTCTCCGAAATGAGGGACTGGTGAATTCTACGCGCGCCGCGCCCGGCCGTGTCAGCCGTGCGCCAGCGCGTCCACGTGCGCCACGAACCGCTCGAGCCCCGCGTGGCAGGCGGTGAGCACCGCGTCGGCCCGCTCGGGCGCGATCCGCCCGCCGCCGGCCGCATGCGCGACGACCTCCAGGAACGGCGCCGCGTCGAACCCCGCGAGCGCGGCGGCGCGGCGCACCACGGCCTCGGCGCCGTCGGCCGACTCCCCGTGCACCCGCAGCAGCGTGCGGAAGAGCACGAGCACCGCGCTCCTCGCCGCCAGCAGCAGCTCGACCTCGCGCGCGGCGTCGGCGCCGGCGGCGAGGATCCCCTGCCGCAGCGCCAGCAGCTTCCCCATCGCCTCGGACTCGAGCTGGTGCCGCAGGTGCTCCCGTGCGACGCCGCCCGGCACCGCCGGCAGCGCGCCCGCGAGCACCCGGTGGCGCTCGAGGATGTCGGCGACCTCCATCGCGAAGATGTCGCGGCTCGACGCCCATTCCGCCTCGGTGAGGATGAGCGGCGGCGGGTTCCCGGCTGCGGTCCAGTCGGCGACGGTCGGGGCGAGCGTGCGCAGCGCGGCGGGCGCGAGCGCGCGCACCACCACGAGCACGTTGAAGTCGGAGTGCTGCTCGAGCCGCTCGCCGCGGGCGGCCGAGCCGTAGAGCACGACCGCGGCGAGCGCGTCGCCGAGCTGGGACTGGAGGCGCCCGCTGAGCGCCTCGAGGGTCATCGTCTTGGCCATCGTTAGAAGCTCCCGCTCGAGCCGCCGCCCGAGAATCCGCCGCCGCCGCCGAACCCGCCGAAGCCGCCGCCGCCGAACCCGCCACCGTCGTCGTCGCGCTCGTCGCCGTCATCGCGCTCGTGGTCTGGATCGCCGTG
>CAZIDS010000221.1:0-5708 GCA_964537945.1 uncultured Gemmatimonas sp.
TGCCGTGGACGATCTCCTCGTTGATCGAGATGCAGGCCGAGCCGGGGAAGCCGTAGAGGCCCTTGAACGACGGCGTGGCGCCGGCGTGCGACCGGATGAAGGCCTCGACCATCGCGTCGAGCTCGAGCGTGCTGACGCCCGGCTGGATGGCGGGCTCGACGTGGCGGTGCGTGGCGGCGAGGATGCGGCCGCCGGCGGCCATCGTCTCGAGTTCCCGCGCGCTCTTGAGCTGGATCACGCCTGCACCCCGCCGCTCAGCGGCCGACGGCCATCAGCGCGCGCGTCGTGACGTCGTCGAACGACCCGGTCGCGTCGATGCGGCGGACGTTCGCGCCCTTGGCGACGTACCAGTCGAGCACGGGCGCCGTCTGCGCCTGGTACACGCGGAGCCGGTTGCGGATCGCGTCGGGCTCGTCGTCCTTGCGGCGCACGAGCGTGCCGCCGCAGGCGTCGGGGCAGGGCGCGCCGGGCTGGAGGCCGGTGAACGGCTTCTGTGTCTTGTCGCAGGTGGTGCGCCCCGAGAGGCGCGCGACGAGCAGCTCGTCGGCGATGTCGAACACGAGGACGACGTCGACCTTGCGGCCGAGCTCCTGCGTGACCTGCGCGAGCCCTTCAGCCTGCGGCACCGTGCGCACGACGCCGTCGAGGATCACGCCCTTCGCCTGCGCCGGCTGGGCCAGCGCTTCCTTCATGATGCCGAGGATCACGGCGTCGGGGACGAGGTCCCCGCGGTCCATGAATCCCTTCGCCTCGAGGCCGAGCTTCGTCCCCGCCTGCACGGCGGCGCGCAGCACGTCTCCCGTAGCGATCTTGGGGACGCCGAGGGTGGCGGCGATGCGCTCCCCCTGCGTCCCCTTCCCTGCGCCCGGCGGGCCGAGCAGCACGACGATCATTTCCGTCCCCGGTGGGTGAGGCGGTCCGAGCTAGAAGCTGGTCCCGACGTTCCGGCCGCGGAAGCGGACGCGGCCCTTCTTCATGAAGCCGTCGTACTTCCGGAGGAGGAGGTGCTGCTGGACCTGGGCCATCGTGTCGAGGGCCACGCCCACCACGATCAGCAGCGAGGTGCCGCCGAAGCGGAACGGCACACCGAGCGAGTCGGCGAGGAAGACCGGCAGCAGCGCGAGGAACGTGAGGAAGATCGCGCCCGGCAGCGTGACGCGCTCGACGATGTGGCCGATGTGCTCGGCCGTCTTCGCGCCCGGCTTCACGCCCGGGATGAACCCGCCCTGCTTCTTCAGGTTCTCCGACAGGTCGGCCGGGTTGAAGATGATCGACGTGTAGAAGTACGTGAAGAAGATGATGAGGACCGTCATCAGCACGTAGTAGAGCCACGTGCCCGGCGCGAGGTAGTCGGCGAGGTCGGCGAGGCGCGTGCTGCCCGAGAACTGGGCCGCGGCGCCGGGGACGACGATCAGCGACTGCGCGAAGATGATCGGCATCACGCCCGCGGAGTTGATGCGGATCGGGATGTGGTTGCGGGCGGCCTCGCGCTGCCGGCCGCGCGCCATCGTGCGCTGCGGGATCTGGATCGCGATCCGCCGCGCGGCGAGGGTGATCGTCACGACGCCGGCGACGACGCCGAGCATCACGACCGTCAGCAGGATCAGCGCGAGCGGCGCGCCCGCGCCCGCGCCGAGGAAGCCGAAGGCCGAGATGATGCCGGGGACGAACCGCTCGACGATCGAGAAGAAGATCAGCAGCGAGGCGCCGTTGCCGAGGCCGCGCTCGGTGATCTGCTCGCCGAGCCACATCACGAAGAGCGCGCCCGTCGTCAGGAAGAGCACCATCTGCACGAGGAACCCGGTGCCCGGGGTGATCACCGCGCCGCTGATGCCGCTCGTGAAGAGGGCGTAGCCGTAGGCCTCCACCATCGCGAGGCCGACGGTGAAGTAGCGCGTCCACTGCGTGATCTTCTTCCGGCCCTCCTCGTCCTTCTGCAGCTTCTCGAGCTGCGGGATCACCGCCGCGCCGATCTGCATGAAGATCGACGCGGAGATGTAGGGCATGATGCCCAGGGCGAAGATCGTCGAGCGCGAGAGGTTGCCGCCGACGAACAGGTCGTACAGCCCCAGGAGCCCGTTCGAGCCCTGGTTCTGGAAGAAGTTCAGCATCGCCGTCACGTCCACGCCCGGCGCCGTCACGTGCGAGCCGATGCGATAGACGAGCAGGCAGAGGAACGTGAACGTGATCTTCTGCCAGAGCTCCGGCGTGTTCTTGATGTTGCTGAGCGCCTCGACCGCCTTGGGCTCGGCCATTTAACCCTCGACCGAGCCGCCCGCCGCGACGATCTTCTCGCGCGCCGGACCGGAGACCTTGAGGCCGCGCACCGTGACCGCGCGGTCGATGCTTCCGTTGGCGAGGAGCTTCACCGGCCCCTTCGAGGCCTTCACCAGCCCCGCCGCCGCCAGCGTCTCCATCGTCACCTCGTTGCCGCTCACCAGCGCGAGGTCGCCGAGTCCGACGACCTGGTGCTCCTCGCGGAACGGGTTCGTGAACCCGCGCTTCGGGACGCGCCGCGTCAGCGGCATCTGGCCGCCCTCGAAATGCGGCTTGTTGCCGCCGTGGCCGTGGTGGCCCGACCGCGCCTTGATGCCCTTGTGGCCCTTGCCCGACGTCTTGCCGGTGCCCGACCCCGGGCCGCGCCCGAGGCGCTTCCGGTTGCGGTGCGACCCCGGAGCCGGGGCGAGGGTGCTCAGGCCGATCTTCTCGTCGCTCATCATCACTCCTTCACCGGCGTCACTTCAACGAGGTGACGCACGCGCTTGATCATCCCACGGAGGGACGGCGAATCCGGGTGCACCACCGAGGACTGGTGGTGCTTGAGGCCGAGGGCCTCGAGAGTCGCGTTCATGACCTTGTTGTGCCCGATGCCCGAACGCACCTGCGTGATCCGGACCTTCCCGGTCGTCAGCGTGTTCGGCTCGGTCGTCTTCGGCCCGCGGCTGCGGTGCCACACGAAAGTCCGCGGCATCAGACCGTCTCCTTCGACTTGGCGCGCGACTTGTACGGCAGCGCCGAGACGTCGACGCCGCGCTCGCGCGCGACCTGCTCGACGGTCGTCAGGCTCTGCAGCCCGTCGAGCGCGGCGAGCACCATGTTGTGCGGGTTGGTCGAGCCCAGCGACTTCGTGAGGATGTCGTGGATGCCCGCGCACTCCATGATCGCGCGCACCGCGCCACCGGCGATGACGCCCGCGCCCGGAGCGGCCGGCTTCATCAGCACCTCGCCGGCGCCGTGCTTGCCGACGATCTCGTGCGGGATCGTCGCGCCCGTCATCGGGATCGCGACCATCTTCCGCCGCGCGCCGTCGACGGCCTTGCGGACCGCCTCCGACACCTCGTTCGCCTTGCCCGTCGCGACGCCCACCTTCCCCTGCCCGTCGCCCACGGCGACGAGCGCGTTGAAGCTGAACCGCCGGCCGCCCTTCACGACCTTGGCGACGCGGTTGATCGCGATCACGTTCTCGAGGAGATCCGACCCCTCGCGATCCTGCTGCGGCGCCCCACCGCGGCCGCCGTCGCGGCCGCCGCGGCCTTCGCCGCCGCGCCCGCCGCCCGGACCGCCGCGGCCGGGGCCGCCCGGCCCGCGGCCACCCGGGCCGCCGCGACCACGGCCGCCCGGTCCGCCGGGACCACGCCCGCCCGGACCGCCCGGACCACGCCCGCGCCCACCGGGCGCGCCAGAACCACCAGTCGTCTGCTCAGCCATTTAGAACTCCAGCCCGCCTTCGCGGGCTCCGTCGGCCACCGCCTTCACGCGGCCGTGATACTGGTAACCCGCGCGGTCGAACACGACCTTCGTGATCCCCGCCGCCTTCGCCTTCTCGGCCACCCGCTTGCCGACCGCGACCGATCGCTCGGTCTTCTTGCCGGTCAGCCCGGCGTCCGTCACCGTCATCAGGGTCCGCTGCGCCACGTCGTCGACGAGCTGCGCCGACATGTGCTTGAGCGAACGGAAGACCACGAGCCGCGGACGCTCCGGCGTCCCCGACACCTTCGCCCGCACGCGGACGTGGCGGCGGGCACGGAGCCCCGACCGCGTCTTCGGTACACGCTTGCCCGGCATCACTTACCTCCCGCCTTGCCGGCCTTCCGCCGGATCGTCTCACCGGTGTACTTGATGCCCTTGCCCTTGTACGGCTCGGGGGGCCGCAGCGAGCGGATCTCCGCCGCCACCTGCCCGACCACTTCCTTGTCCGCGCCCTCGATCACGACCTGCGTGGGCTGCGGGGCCGTGAGCTTGATGCCCGCCGGCGCCTTGTACTGGATCTGGTGCGAATAGCCGAGGGCGAGCTGCAGCCCGAACGGCTTCGGCTCGGCCTTGTAGCCGACGCCCGTGATCTCCAGCGACTTCGAATAGCCCTTCGCGACGCCCTCGATCATGTTGGCGACGAGGGTGCGCGAGAGCCCGTGCAGCGACTTGTGGGCGGTCTCGTCCGACGGGCGCGTCACCGTGATGACGTTCCCCTCGAGCTTGACGCCCATCGACGGATGCAGCGTGCGCGTGAGCTCGCCCTTCGGGCCCTTCACGTGCACGGTGTTCCCCGTGACCTTGACCGTGACCCCGGCGGGGACGGTCACCGGCAGCTTTCCGATACGCGACATGGTGGCGGCTCCTTACCAGACGTAGGCGAGGAGTTCGCCGCCGGTCCGCGCGGAACGCGCCTGGCGGTCGGTCATCAGCCCCTTCGAGGTGCTGAGGATCGCGACGCCGAGGCCGTTGCGCACGCGCGGGATCTCGCCGGCGCCGACGTACTGCCGGAGGCCGGGCGAGGAGACGCGGTGCAGCTCGCGGATCACCGGCGTGCCGCCGGCGTACTTCAGCGCGACGCGGAGGACCTTCTTCCCATCCTCGGTCTCGAGCGTCTTGTAGTCGGTGATGAAGTTCGTCTCCTTCAGCAGGCGAGCGATCTCCACCTTCATCTTGGACGCCGGGATGTCCACGCGGCGATGCTTCGAACCGACAGCATTGCGGATCCGCGTGAGCATGTCGGCGATCGGGTCGGTCATGCTCATGGTGCTACGGGCTCCTATGGTATCCGCGCGGGGCGGACCTTTAGGAAGGGATGGAGAGGGTTCCCGGGACCGGATGTCGCGGGCCTTCCTCCGTTGGGTGCTGCTCCGATGAAGGCTGAAGGATGAAGGTGGCGAGGCCGTACGGCCTCGCCTCTTTCATCATTCAGCTTTCATCGTCCTACCAGCTCGCCTTCCGCACGCCCGGGATCAGGCCCTGGAGGGCCATCTCGCGGAACGCGATGCGGCTGAGGCCGAACACGGCCACGTACCCGCGACTGCGGCCGGTCAGCTGGCAGCGGTTGCGGATGCGGGCCTTCGCACCGTTGCGCGGCAGCTTCTGCAGCGCGACCTGTGCCGAGCGCTTCTCCTCGTCGGTGGCCTTCACGCTGCGCACCGTGTCGGCGAGCGCCTTCCGCTTGGCGGCCTGCTTGGCCGTCATCTGCTTGCGGCGCTCGTTCTTCTCGATCGTGCTCTTCTTCGCCATGGTCTCTCTTCCTCAGCCCTGGACGACGATCGGCTTGTCGTCGCCGCGGAACGGCATGCCGAGCTCGCGCAGGAGCGCGAAGGCCATGTCGTCCCGGGTGGTGGTGGTCACGAACGTCAGGTCCATGCCGTGGATCTGCTCCACGAGGTCGTAGTTCACCTCGGGGAAGATCATCTGTTCCTTGATCCCGAGGCTGTAGTTCCCGCGGC
>CAZIDS010000222.1:0-5683 GCA_964537945.1 uncultured Gemmatimonas sp.
CCTTGAGCAGGAGCCCGTAGGCGCCGCTCCCGGTCGCGTCGAGGAAGCCGTTCCCCTCCATCACCACCTGGTGGCTGTACATCACGGCCACACCGGCGCCGTTCGCGCGGAACGTGTTGCGCTCGTAGCGGCAGGAGTCGGAGAACATGAAATGGAGCCCGTACCGGCGGTTGCCCTCGCTGACGTTCCCCTGCGCGAGCGAACCACGCGAGAACTCGAAGTAGATCCCGTCGCGCTGGGCGCGGACCGTGTTGCCGATCACGCGCGTGCCGGGGGAGTACCAGAGGTGGATGCCGTTGCCGTTGCTCGTCTCGTCGCGGCCGGCGCCGGTGATCGCGTTCTCGCGCACCTCGCAGCCCGTCGTGCGCTGCAGGTAGATCGCGAAGAGCGCGTCGCGGAAGGTGTTCGCGACGAGACGACAGTCGATGGCGTCGGCGACGCGCAGCGCGGCCCGGTCCTGCATGTGGCTGACGCCCGTGTTCACGAAGGTGAGGCCGCGGACGGTGACCGAGTCGGCGCGGACGACGAGGATCTCGTGCGCACCCTCGCCGTCGAGCACGGCGCCCGGTTCGCCGGCGATGGTGACCCGCGCGACGCGCACCTCGACGACGGGCTCGCGGTAGGTGCCGGCCGTGACGCGGATCAGCGCGCCGGGCGTCGCCTGCGCGAGCGCGGCGCCCAGCGTGGGGAGCGCGCTGCCCGGCCGCACGACGAGCTGGCGGAGCGGCGCCTGCGCGCCCGCCGCGAGCGCTGCGACAGCGAGGGCCGCCGACACCGCGAGCAGGCGGGCGCGCATCTCACGGACTCCCGTGCGCCGCGCCAGCGGCGAGGACCGCGTCCCAGGCCGCGACGCGGCCGCCGTAGCGCGCCTGCGCCGCGCGCGCCGCGTCCGGCGACGCGAACGCGACGGTCATCCCCATCGGCCCGCGCAGCGAGGACTCGACGAGGTATCCGGCGGAATCGGCCGCGACGAAGGTGCCAGGATGGTCGGCGTCGGTGACCCAGACGGCACCCATCGAACCGCGCGGCACGCCGCGCACGAAGCCGGTCAGGCAGTCCACCGAGTCGAACACGTGCACGCGACCGGTCTCCGTGACGACCTCGGCCGCGAAGCGGAGGTCGGACACCTCCATCCGGCAGTACGCGCAGGCGTCCTCGCCGGCGACGACCGCGCGAGGGCCGCTGCCGCCGCACGCCGCGACGGCCGCCGCCATCACGATCGCGCGCCGCGATCCGGCCGCCGTGGAGGCCGCCGCATAGACCACCAGCGCCGTCGCGAGCCCGAGCGCGATGCCACCGGAGGCTGGCCACGAGGTCGCCGTGAAGTTCAGCAGCTTCTTCCGTCCGATCACCGGCGGCGAGTAGGTCATCCCCGGCACCTTGATGATCGCGTGCTCGTCGTCGAGGTCGTGCCCGTACTCGTACCCCCACCGCCAGTAGTCCCACAGGCCGGCGGCCATCACGCCGCAGAGCGCGACGGCATAGAGGTAGAGCGGGACGCGCCGCCGCAGGAGCGCGACGGCGAGTCCCGCCGCGATGAGCCCGCCGAGGATCCAGGGCATGTATTCCAGCTCCTCGATCTCGTCGGGCTCGATCGTGTGCATCCCGATGTAGTGGTTCAGTCCATTGATGCTCTGGAGGTCGTTCGGCTTGAGCCCGTCCACGCCGTTCACGCGGATCAGCATCCCGAGCCCCTCGGGGTACTGCGGCGCGACGAGGTCGACGCGCCACAGGGGAAGGAAGAACCCGGTCGCCAGGAGCACGACCGCCGCGATCAGGGACCAGCGTGCACGGGCCGGCATCGCCGCCTCCGTCAGTTGCCGCGGGGCGCGGGGCCCCGCCTGGTGTTCGCCGACAGCGCCACCGTGGACCCGCGCGGCGAGACCCGCACGTAGCCCTGCATCTCCTGGTGGAGCGCCGAGCAGAAGTCGGTGCAGTACATCGGATAGACGCCGGGGCGCGTCGGCACCCAGCGCAGCGTGCGTGTCTCGCCGGGCATGATCAGCAGCTCCGACGTGTTCGCGCCGAGGACGGCGAAGCCATGCGGGACGTCCCAGTCCTGCTCGAGGTTGGTGACGTGGAAGAGCACCGTGTCACCGACCTGCACGCCCTCGAGGTTGTCGGGCGAGAAGTGCGAGCGGATCGCGGTCATCCGGACGTGCACCACGCGCCCCTCGCGGGTGATGCCGGTCTCGCGCTCGGTGCGCGTCACCATCGGGTGGCGATTCTCGGCCACCTTGTAGAAGCGCACCTGCCGGTCGACGACCTTCTTCGCATCGATCGCGTTGGCGTAGTGCGGCTCGCCCTGGGTCGGGAAGTCGAGCAGCAGCTTCATCTTGTCGCCGGTGATGTCGTAGAGCTGCGCCGACTGCGTGAGCTCCGGCCCGGTGGGCAGGTAGCGGTCCTTCGTGATCTTGTTCATCGCGAGAACGTAGCGGCCGTACGGGTGGCGCGTGGCGCCGCCGGGGATCATGAGGTGGCCGACCGAGTAGTACGTCGGCGCGCGGTCCACGACCTCCCAGGTCCCGAGCTTCCACTTCACGACCTCGCTCGAGATGAACATCGACGTGTAGGCGTAGCCGTTGCCGTCGAACTCGGTGTGCAGCGGGCCGAGGCCCGGCTCCTTCACCTCGCCGGCGAGCGTGCTCTGGTACTTCAGCACCGGGATGCCCTCGAGCTCGCCCTCGAAGTCCTTCGCGGCGATGGCGGCGAGCATCTTGGTGGCCGAGTGCACGGGGATGACCGTCGCGAGCTTGCCGCCGGCGACGATGTACTCGCCCGTCGGGTCGACGTCGGCGCCGTGCGGCGACTTCGGCGTCGGCAGGAAGTACATCGCGCCCGGGCACTGCGCGGCCGTCACCTGCAGCACGCTCGACATCCGCTCCGACCGCGCGACGCGGCTGAACTCGTCGATCACGTTGTGCCGGTACTCGGCGCTCGCGCGCTGTCCCTTCCCCGCCTTGGCGCACGCCTCCACCGCACGGTAGTTGACCGCGGCGATGTAGTCCTTGTCGGCCTGCGACGCGTTCACCTCGAGCAGCGTGTTCGCCTGCTCCGAGTTGTAGGACGTGAAGAACATCCAGCCGTCGGACGGGCCCTTGCCGGCGCGGGCGAGGTCGTAGTTGAAGCCCGGGACGATCAGCTGGAAGGCGATGTCCATCTTCCCCGGCTGGTCGGCGCGGATGAAGGAGATCTGCCCCTTGAACCACTTCTTGTACTCGCTGATCGGCACGTCGCGGTTCGGCACCGGCACCGAGAAGCGGGTGGACGAGACGATGTACTCGGTGTTCGGCGTCACGAACGGCGACGCGTGGTTGCCGGCCGCGTTCGGGATCTCGAGGATCTCGGTCGTCTCGAACGTCGTGAGGTCCACGCGCGCCACGCGCGGCGTGTTGTTGCCGTTCACGAAGATCCAGCGGCCGTCGTCGTCGCCGTCGGTCTGTGACAGCGCGGTGTGGTGCAGGTCGTCCCACGGCACGAAACCGTAGGAGGTCTCGAGCATCGCCTTGGTCTCCTCGTTGTAGCCATAGCCGTTCTCGGCGTGCTGCGAGAAGACCGGGATGGTGCGGAGGAGGCGGCCCGACGGCAGGCCGTAGACGCCGAGCTGGCCGCCGAAGCCGCCGGAGAGGAACGCGTAGAGCTCGTCCTTCTGCCCGGGGGCGACGTAGACGCGCTGCGCGGCCGCGGCGGTGCCGGCGAGCGAGGGAGCCGCGCCGCGGCCGGCGCAGGCGTAGCCGAGCCCGAGCGCGGCGATCGCACCGGCGCCGAGCAGCAGGCGGGAGTTCATGCGGAGTCTCATGGGGACCTCGGACTGCGGGGATTCGTGCGGCGCATCGCCGGTCCCGGGGCCTTGCCCGGGACGCCTCAAAGGTGCATATTGCTTGCACCTTAAGCAGTCGGACGAAGCCCGCATCCCGTGTCAGGACTTCCCTCGCACCCCCGTCAGGCCCTCCGATGCGCCTCACCCGCCACACCGACAACGCGCTACGCACCCTCATCTTCGTCGCCCTCCACGACGAGGCCCCCGCGCGCATCGCCGACATCGCCCGCCGGATGGGGATGAGCGAGGACCACACGGCCAAGGTCGTCGCGCGGCTGGCCGAGCTGGGATTCGTCGCGACGCAGCGCGGCCGCGCCGGCGGCGTCATCCTCGCCCGCGAGGCCGCGGCGATCAACGTCGGGGCCGTCGTCCGCGCCACCGAGGACAACCTCAACCTGGTCGAGTGCTTCGACCGCGAGGCCAACCGGTGCCCGATCGCGCCGGCCTGCGCGCTCGCGCCCGCGCTCGACGAGGCGCTGGGCGCCTTATTCGCGGTGCTCGACCGCTACACCCTCGCCGACCTCGTCGCGAAGCCGAAGGGGCTCACGCGCCTCCTCATCGCCTGAGGCGGACGCGACCATGGACTGGTTCGTCCGCGCCTTCCTGAAGGCCAGCCTCGCCTGGTTCGCGCTCGCGGTGCTCGTCGCGCTGGCGATGGCGCTCGCGCCGACGCTCACCGTCTACCGTACGGCGCACCTGCACGTCGCGCTGCTCGGCTTCGTCACGCAGATGATCTACGGCGTCGCGCTCCACGTCATCCCGCGCTTCGTCGGGCAGCCGCTCCTGTCGCGGCGCTCCGCCGAGGTGCAGTTCTGGGCGGCGGAGGCCGGACTGACGCTGCTCGTCCTCGGGTTCGTCGCGCGGGTCAACGGCTGGCCCTTCGCGGCGGCCGCGATCCCCGCCGGCGGGTTCCTCTCGGCGGTGGGCGCGGGGTGCTTCGTGGTGAACCTCTGGCGGACGATGGATGCAGCGCCGATGCGCGCGGTCAACGCACGAGGCCGCCCGGTCCCGGTCCTGCCGCAGGCCGACGCGCACTAGGCGCGTCGGATCCCGTCCGCGAAGTCGTAGCGCAGCCCGACCCGGCCGAGCAGGTCCGCCACGCGCCGGAGCCCGAGCCCCATCACGCTGAAGTAGTCGCCGTCGATGCGCTCGACGATCGTCGCGCCGTAGCCCTGGATGCCGTAGGCGCCCGCCTTGTCCATCGGCTCGCGCGTCTCGACGTATTCGGCGATCTCCAGTGGCGAGAGCGGGCGGAACGTGACCTCGACCGATTCGACCGCGCTCTCGGTACGGCCCTGCCAGTGCACCGCCATCGCCGTCAGCACGGTGTGCGACCGCCCGCTGAGCCGGGCGATCATGCGCCGCGCGTCGTCCACGTCGGCCGGCTTGCCGAGGATGTCGCCATCGACGACCACCGTGGTGTCGGCGGCGATGACGGCCGCGTCGCTCGCGCGTGCCGCGATCACCGCGGCCTTCTCGCGCGCGAGGCGCTCGGTGTACGCCCTGGGCTCCTCGCCGGACCGCACATCCTCGTTGATGTCCGCCGGCGCCACCTCGTGCGCGACGCCGATGAGCGTCAGCAGCTCGCGCCGGCGCGGCGACTGCGAGGCGAGGATCACCCGCACGGGCGTCGTCACGCGTTCCGCTCGAGCCAGAGGGTGACCGGGCCGTCGTTCACGAGGTCCACCTCCATCATCGCGCCGAACTCGCCCGTCTCCACCGTGAGCCCACGCTCGCGCAGCAGCCGGATGAAGCCCTCGTAGAGCGGGATCGCGGACTCGGGCCGCGCCGCGTCGATGAAGCTCGGTCGCCGTCCCTTCTGGGCGTCGCCGTAGAGCGTGAACTGGCTGACGACGAGCACCG
>CAZIDS010000223.1:0-5674 GCA_964537945.1 uncultured Gemmatimonas sp.
TCCACCGGCCGCCTGTCCAGCCAGGACCCGAACCTCCAGAACATCCCGATCCGCCGGCAGCTGGGGAAGGAGATCCGGCGCGGCTTCATCCCGCGTGCGGGTTGGCGCTTCATGGCGGCCGACTACTCGCAGATCGAGCTGCGGCTCCTCGCGCACCTGTCGCACGACCCGGCCTTCGTCGAGGCCTTCAAGGCGGGCGGCGACATCCACCGGCAGACCGCGAGCGTCATCTTCGACGTGCCGCTTGACCAGGTCACGTCCGAGATGCGCAGCCGCGCGAAGACCATCAACTTCGCGACGATCTACGGCCAGGGCGCGCATGCGCTCGGGCGGCAGTTGAAGATCGAGCACGCCGAGGCCAAACAGTTCATCGAGACCTACTTCGTGCGCTTCGCCGGCGTGCGCGCCTGGCTCGATGCCTCGATCGCCGGCGCGCGCGAGCGCGGATACGTCGAGACCATCTTCCACCGGCGCCGCTACATCCCCGAGATCCACGACCGGAACTTCAACACGCGCGCGTTCGGGGAGCGCCTCTCGCAGAACTCGCCCATCCAGGGATCGGCCGCCGATCTGATCAAGGTCGCGATGATCCGGATCGATGCGGCGCTCCGCGCGCAGCGCCTTGAGGCGAAGATGCTCCTCCAGGTGCATGATGAGCTGGTCTTCGAGTTCCCGCCCGACGAGGAGGCCGCGCTCCACGCACTCGTCGAGCGCGAGATGACCACCGCCATCGCGCTCGATGTCCCCCTCGTGGTCGACATCGGGACGGGCGCCAACTGGCTCGAAGCCAAGGCCTGACCCGGAGCGGCACTGTTGCAGGATGCGATGCTCGCCGTTCGATGCCGGGGCGACTGCGCGGCACGAATGGGGCTGGTTGCGTCCCAAGCGCAAACGGGCCAATGTCTTAGGGGACGGCGGCGCGCGAGGCCCTTGCCTTGCCTCTCATGGATGGCGCACGGCTGCACCCTTCCTGACGGCGTCACCTTTAACGGTGATGTGCGTCACTCTCCTGAGCGGGACACCCCACCTTCCAGTGCCTGAGCAGAGCGCGATGCACCCACGGCGCGGATTCACCCTCATCGAACTGCTCATCGTCGTCGTGATCATCGGCATCATTGCCGCGATCGCGGTGCCGAAGTTCGCCTCGACGAAGGGGAAGGCGCACGCCGCCGCACTGAAGGGCGACCTGCACAACCTGGCGACGGCCGAGGAGTCGTACTTCTTCCTCTGGCAGACGTACACCACCGACACCGCGGCGCTGAACTTCAAGGTGTCGAATGGCACGCAGCTGACGATCGTCGGCGCCGACCGCGGCGGGTGGTCCGCCACCGCGACGCACCCGCTCTCGTATCCGCTCACGTGCGCGATGTTCAACGGCAGCATCACGCCGGCCGCGCCGGCGACCGTCGAGGGCGTGATCTCCTGTCGGTGAGTGACCGGGGCGGACCCCCGGTCCCCCCCATCCCGCCGCCGCGCGACCCGAAGGCCCTGCAGCTGGAGTGGATCGAGTTCCGCGACCGCCGCGAGGGCATGATCCACGCGATGAGTGGCGGACTCTGGCTGCACCGCCACCTCTGGTTCGGCCGTCGGCTCGCCCATCTCGTGTCGTGTGACCGCGCGCGCCTCGTCGCGTGGGGCGACCGCGTCGGACTCCCCGAGTCGCGGCTGCAGTACCATCCGCTCAAGGATCCGCGCGACGGCATCCGCCGCGACGCGTGGCATTGGGACCTCGGCGGTCCCTACCTTCCGGCGTTGCGCGACGAGGACCTTCGATGAAGCGGATCGCGAACATGCTGGCGTTGGTCATCGCGACGGCCTGCAGCGGCGCCGGCGGTGATTCGTCCCGCGACGGCGCCGCCGCGGCGCTCGACTCGACGCGGCCCACCGCGCTGCTACCGCTGCCCGCGCCGTTCGCGGAGGCGTGCGTCGGTGGGGATGCGGACGCGGGCGTCGCATGGAACCTCGCGAACGCCACCGCGCCGGCCCTTGCGGAATGGGCGATCGACTCGATGGCGCCGCGCGACTCCGCACGCCTCGCGGCGCGCATCGCGCGCATGGTGGACGTGCTGCCGAGCGACACGTCGCGCGCGGACTTCCGCGGGATCCCGGTCGCGGTGCGCGGTGCGTGGCGCGTCATCCCCGCCGACGGGGACACCGTGGTCGTCGCGCTCGCCGTGCGGAAGGTGCCGATCGAGTCTGAGCCGCTCGAGGAGCTCTTCGCGGTGATCGCCGCGCCCGCGGAGCGACCGGGGGTGCCGGGGGCGCTCGCCGAATCCTGGGTGCAGCGCGAGGTCGGCAGCGAGGATGAGCTCCGCGTGCGCGACCTCGCAGGTGCATTCATCGCCGACTCGGCACTGGTGCTCGCGTTCTCGTCGGACGAGCAGGGTGGCGTGCGCATCGAGCTGCAGCGCCGCTCCGGCGCTACCTGGTCGGCGTGGTGGGACGGCGTGCTGGCGCGCTGTCCCGCCCCCTAAAGCTCAGCGCTTCCCGAGCGCGGCGGGCGCCGCCGCTCGACCGCGCTGCAGCGCGAGCAGGAGGAGCGTGACCAGGTACGGGAACGCGACGAACAGCTGGTACGGCAGGTCCCAACCGGTCGCTTGGAGGAGATACTGCAGCGCGAACGCGCCGCCGAAGACGAGTGCCGCCGCCGCCGTGCCGAGCACCGACCACCGCCCGAGCACCACGATGGCGATCGCGATGAAACCGCGGCCCGCGCTCATCCCTTCGCTGAACGTGCCCACCTGTGCGAGCACGAGCGTCGCGCCGCAGAGTCCGCCCATCGCACCGGTGAACGCGAGCGCGGCGAGCCGCACCCGACCCACGGAGATGCCCGAGGCCGTCACGGCCTCGGGCAGCTCGCCCGCCGCGCGCAGTGCGAGCCCGGCGTGCGTATCGCGCATCCACCACCAGAGGGCCGGCACGAGCAGGTAGAGCGCGTAGGTCGGGAGCGCCTGGCGGAAGAGCGCCGGCCCGAGCACCGGGATCGCCGAGAGGCCCGGGATCGCGACTGGTGCGACCGTCGGGATCCCGAGCGAGGCGCCGCCCGCGCCGTACAGGCCGTGATAGAGCGCGCCGGTCAGGCCCAGTCCGAGCATTGTCGTCGCCGTCCCGGCGATGATCTGGTCCGTGCGCAGCCCGACGACGAAGAGCGCGAAGATGAGGTTGAGGATCACTCCGGCCGCGAGACCACCGGCGAATCCGGCGATCGGTCCACCGGCGCCGCTCGCCGCGAGCGCGCCGAGGCAGCCGGCGATGATCGTCCCCTCGAGCCCGAGGTCGATCACCCCCGAGCGCTCGGCCACCTGCTCGCCGAGCGCCGCGTACGCGAGCGGCGTCGCGGTGCGCACCGTCGCCTCGAGGAACGGCGTCAGCACGGGATCGACCATCACAGCTCCTCGGCGCGGACCGTCGCCGCGCGGGCGCGCGCGGCGTCGCGAAGATGCGTCGTCGCGAGGACCGCGAGCACGGCAAGCGCGACGAAGGCCTGCACGATCACCGCCGGCACGTTCGCGTCGCGCTGCATCGCGGCGGCGCCGGCATCGAGCGCGCCGAAGAGCACCGCGCTGGCGACGACCCACCGCGGGTCGAGCCGTGCGAGCAGCGCGACCGCGATCGCCGTGTACCCGTATCCCGGCGAGATCCCCTCATAGAGCGCCCACGTGACGCCGCCGACCTCAGAAGCGCCCGCGAGTCCCGCGAGCGCGCCGCTGAGCAGGAAGATCCCGAAGGTCGCGCGCGCAGCGTCGATGCCGCCTGCGCTCTCGGCCGCCGCGGCGCCCGCACCCACGAGTCGGGCACGCAGGCCGGATGCCGTTCGCGTCAGCCAGAGCCAGCTCGTCACTGCCGCGACGATCCCCAGCGCGAAACCGAGATGCAACCGGTGGCCGGGCACGAGGAACGGCCAGCGCGCGCCCGCAGCGAAGGTCGGCGACTGCGGATAGATGTGGGTCGGCTCCTGCAGCGGGCCGCGCACCACCCAGCTGATGAGCGCTGCCGCGACGAAGTTCAGCATCAGCGTGCTGATCACCTCGAGCACGCCGAATCGCCGCCGCAGCACCGCCGCGATCGCCGCCCAAGCCGCCCCTGCCGCCGCCCCGGCGAGTGCCATCGCCGGCACCAGCACCACGGCTGGCAGGCCCGCGCCGGCGAGCGCGATGGCGCTCGCGGCTGTCGCACCGACGATCAGCTGGCCCTCGGCGCCGATGTTGAGCACTCCGGCGCGGAACGCGAGCGCCACCGCGAGCCCGACCAGCAGGAGCGGCGTCGCCCGGACGAGGGTGGCGGACACGATCGCGTACGTCGAGCCGAACGCGCCGTCCCAGAGGGCGAAGAGCGCCTCCATCAGGCGGCTCCTGTCATCGCGCGCGCGAACGGCGTGCGATCCTCGGGATCCGCGGGCCACGGCACTTCGCGCACGCTGCCGGCGAAGCAGACCACCACACGCGTCGCCACCGCGAGGACCTCGTCGAGGTCCGACGAGTGCACCACCACGGCGGGCGCTGGGTCACCGTCACGGCGTGCGATCGCCGCCATCACGCGCGCGGCTGCGTGCAGGTCCAGACCGCGTGTCGGATTCTCCGCGACGAGTGCACGCGCGGCGTGCTCGCGCTCACGCCCGACGACGAACTTCTGCTGGTTGCCGCCGGAGAGACTCGCGATCGGAGCCTCCGGGCCCTGCGCCCGCACGTCGTGACGGTCGAGCAGCGCGGCGGTCCGCGCGCGGGCGGCTTCGCGGTCCAGCCAGCCGCGCAGCCGCCCGGCCTCGGCCAGGAGCTGGTTCTCCACGAGCGACAACGACGGGATCACCGCATCGCGCAGCCGGTCCTCCGGGATGAATCCCACGGCTTCCGGTGTGCGGACCGTGCCTCGCGTCGGGTCGAGGCGGCCGGCGAGCAGGCGGAGCAGTTCGCGCTGCCCGGCGCCCTCCACCCCGAGCACGCCCAGCACTTCGCCAGCTCGCACGGCGAGCGAGACGTCGCGCAATCGCTGGACACCGCGGGCGTCCACGTAGTCCACGCCATCCAGGGACAGCACCACGTCGCCTGGCGTCGCACGTCCGCGCACGAGCGGTGGCGGCGCCTCGCCGGCGAGCGCGCGCACCACGTCGTCCTCGCGCAGGCCCGCGCGCGGCGCCGCGAGGACGGTCCGGCCGCGCCGCAGCACGGTGACGTCGTCGGCGACCGCGAGCGCCTCGCGCAGCTTGTGCGTGATGAGCACGACCGTGCCGCCGGCGTCGGCGTGGCGGCGCAGCCACGCCATCAGTTCGGCGCCCTCGGCCGGCGAGAGGACCGCCGTCGGCTCGTCGAGGATCAGCACGCGCGCGTCGTGCGCGAGGGCCTTCACGATCTCGAGCCGCTGCTGGGCGCCGACCGGGAGCGACGACACGCGGGCTCCCGGATCGACCGCGAGCCCGGTCTCGGACGCGATCGTCGCCATGCGCGTCGCGACGCCATCGCGATGCAGCAGGCCCTTCCCCCCGAGCGCGACGTTCTCGACCGCCGTGAGGGCGGGCACGAGCATGAAGTGCTGGTGCACCATGCCGACGCCGTGCGCGATCGCGTCGCGGCTCGACCGGAAATGCACGGGCGACCCGCCCACGCGCAGCTCGCCCGCATCCGGCGGAAGCATCCCGAATGCGATCCGCATCAAGGTCGTCTTGCCCGCGCCGTTCTCG
>CAZIDS010000224.1:0-5543 GCA_964537945.1 uncultured Gemmatimonas sp.
GCTCGGTGGAAGCGGGGGCGACTGCGGTCACTGAGTGGGGCTCCGGCGGTGATGGTGCCTGCGGGGCGTCGCGGGCAGATGGGACGCGCGTCGGCGCGCGGTCCGAATGCTGAATTTAGCCGGGCCGGCGGCGAGCCGCGATGCGCTCAGTCACGATGGACGAGAGGGCCAGGATCGTCTCCTGCGGGTTGACTCCGAGGGCGGTCGGGAGCAGTGAACCGTCCACCACGAAGACACCGGGCGCCCCGAAGACCTCGCCGTGCGGGTCGCAGCCGTCGCGCTCGCGGTGCACACCGAGGCGACAGGTGCCGTTCACGTGGGCGGTGAAGAGCGCGAGATGATTGGGCCCCATCCGGTGGCCGCGGAGCTTCTCCGAGTCGGACGCGGTGTGGACGGTGACGGGCCGCGTGTGGGCCGAGATGACGCGGCGCGCGCCGGCCGCGAAGTGGAGCCGCGACGCCGCGACGAGTCCGTGCTCCAGGTGCTGCGCGTCCTTCTGCCCGAGCCGGTAGCGGATGGAGATGCCGCCGTCACGGCGGGCGCGGATCTCGCCATCCGAATGCCCGCGCCGCGCCCCATCGCGCGTGAGGACGATGAGCGCGCCGAGGTTCGCGTAGCGTTCGATCAGCTGGCGATGCGGCTCGCCGATCCCAGGCAGGGCCGCTGCTGCGAGCCCGGAGTGCAATGGCGGGCACTCGATCCACGTGCCGTATCCTCCATCGAGCTTGAGGTACTCGTCGCAGACGGCGGTGAGGGGGATGCCGCCCGCCGCGTAGATCTCGCGGTCGTAGAGCCCGAAGACGACCGACGTCGGATGCACGCGCAGGAAGCGCCCAGTGCCGCCGCCGCCGAGCTGCGAGCGCTGCAGCAGCGCGGGCGTCTCCACCGCGCCCGCCGCGACGATCACCACCGGTGCCTCGACGACGAAATCGCGCACGGGACCGTCGGGCGGCGCGTGGCGCACCGTCACGCGCTTCAACGGGAAGGATCCGCCGCGCTCGACGACCTGCACCTTCGTCGCCGTCGCGTGGGTGACGAGGCGCGCGCCCGCGACCTGCGCGCGCGGGAGGTAGGTCTGCAGGCCGCCCTGCTTCGCTCCGTAGCGGCAGCCGCTGCCGCAGAAGCCGGCGCGCACGCAGTCGCGGGCGTTGATCCGCCCGGCGAACGCGGACCAGCCGAGCGCGCGCGCGCCGTCGAGGATGATCCGGTTGTTCGGCGAGTGCGCGTCGTCGGGGACGAGGCGCGCGTGCACCTCCTGCTCGATGCGGTCGAACACGGGCGCGAGGTCCGCCGGCCGCATCCCCTCCGCACCGTGGTACGCGGCCCACTCGTCGAGCACCCAGTCGGGGGTGCGGAGCATGATCATCCAGTTCACCGTCGTGCCGCCGCCGACGGTCGCGCCCTGGATCACGGCGAGCGAGGCGTCGTCGCTCGTGCGCTGGCCGCGCTCGGCGTAGAGCCGGCAATGCAGCGCGTGCTCGTCCTCGTCGAGCTCCTCGCCGGTGACGAGTTCGCCGGCTTCGAGGATGAGCACTTCGTGTCCCGCCTCGGCCAGCCGCGCCGCCGCGACCGCACCGCCGGCGCCGGAACCGATCACGACGACGCCGGTGCGCACCTTGTCGGGAGTCGCCGCACTCATCGGCGTCACCGGCGACGGCTCGGCGGCGGGCACCGAGATCCCTGCCGGGATCGGCGCGCGCGCGACCGGGTCGCCGTCCGAGGGCATCCCGGCGAGCGCGCCTTCCCACGGCACCGCCGGCCCGCGTGAGTGGTACGCGCCGCGATGATGGACGTCCTTCCGCGCCTCGGGCGTCGTGTACTCGGCGAAGAGGATCAGCCGGCGGAGCCCGTGCGCGACCGCGCGGCAGACGGGGAGGGGGCCGCCGAGCCAGCGGTCGAGCTGGCGCGCGCACGCCTCGGGCGACTGCGACCGGAGCGGGATGGGGAGCCGCGCGGCGAGCAGGGCGCCGGCCCAGGAGCCGAGCAGGGCCATTCCGAGGAGGAGGCCACGGCGCTTGTGGGGCGGCAGCGCGAGGAGGTCGGCCTCGACCCGCGCGAGGAGCCGCGCCTCGCGGCCCGCATCGTGCGCGACATGCGGGACGACCGTCCGGACGACCGCGCCGAGGGTGGCGCGTTGCGTCGCCGAGAGGGGGGCCGCCGGGGTCGGCAGGAGCACGGCAAAGAGATACGCCGCCGCCGCTGGCGCGTCCATAGAGGATGGCGGCTCCCCGATGGCACCGCCGGTGTCCCCGCAGGCATATTGGCATCGATGACCCGCGCCTCCCCGACCGGCGAATCCGCGACCCTCAGCCGTGAGCTCAGCGAGTTCCTGATCGAGCTCTCGATCGGGCTCCACAAGAACGCGATCTATCCGCCGGGCCATCCGCTCCTCGAGAACACCTCGTCGGAGCTGCAGCGCCGGCTCGACGCGCTGCTCAAGGAGCGGCAGAGCCTCTCGCTCGGCGTCGCCCGGCACCAGCTCATCATCGAGGGTGTCGCCACCGAGGGCGCGAACCCCGTGCTGCGCGAACTCGCGCTGCGGCTGCACCGGCACCACCTCGGTGCGGTGAAGTTCACGCAGGGCGTGACCGAGCAGGAACTGGTCCACATGCTCTCGACGGTCTGCGTGGACGCGGGACGGCTCCCGCGCCCGCTCGGACTCGAGGGGCCCGAGATCCTCGCGCAGTGGGCGCACATCCGGCTCTTCCCGATGACCTTCGAGCAGCTCCAGCTGCTCGAGGAGGATCCCGACGCGGCACCCACCGACGTCGACGACCAGATCCGCTCCACGGCGTCGGGGAGCCGGTCGGCGCAGCTCTGGATCGGCCTCGCGCGCGCCGCGCTCGTGAGCCAGACCGAGGAGAAGCTCGAAGCGGACGATGCACGGCTCGCCGACCCGGCGGTGATCGCGACGGCGATCGAGGAGACGAAGCGCGACACCGCGTACGACCAGGTCGTGGTCGGCTACCTGCTGCAGATCGCCGAGGAGGCGAAGCAGAAGGGCGGCCGCGACAACGCCGCGCTGCGAAAGCGCACGAGCCAGCTGCTGCAACAGCTGAGCCCCGACGCGCGCAAGCGACTCCTTGCGATGGGCGGCGACCGCAAGCAGCGGCACAAGTTCGTCGCCGACGCGACCGAAGGGATGTCGCTCGACGCGGTGATCGCGCTCGTGAAGGACGCGGCCGAGACCTCGGGCCAGACGATCTCGACGTCGATGGTGCGCATGCTGACGAAGCTCAGCGCGCAGGCGGAGGGGGGCGAGGCCACGGTGCGGACGCAGGCCGACGGCGTGGTGCGCGACCAGATCACGCGGCTGCTGCAGGGCTGGAGCCTCGACGACCCGAACCCGCAGGGCTACCGGATGACGCTCGACCGCCTGGCCGAGCGCGCGTCGATGTTCGTGAACCAGGACCAGGCGATCCCGATCGAGCCCGAGCGGCTGCTCGCGATGGGGCTCGAGATCGAGACGCTGGGCGACCAGGTCTGGCGCTCGGTGGATGCGATGCTCGGCCACGAGGACCTCACGCCGCTGCTCAACCTCGTGGACAACGCGCCCGCGGTCTGGATGCGCGACGTGCTCTGGCGGCACATCGCGACGCCGGCGCGGCTGCGCGCCCAGCTGGCGATCGAGCCGCAGCCGACCGCGGTGCTGCTGCGGATGGTGAAGCGGATGGGCGTCGCGGCGATGGAGCCCCTGCTCGACGCGCTCGAGGAGGCCCCGGACGACCGTACGCAGGAGCGCGTGCTCGCGCTCTTCGAGGCCGTGGGCGCGCCGGCGGGCCGGCCGATCCTCGAGCGGATGCCGGTGCTGCGCTGGTCGCTGGTGCGGCCGCTGCTCGTCGTGCTGGGCAAGCACCCGGAATGGGAGTGCGGGTACGATGCGGCGGCGTTCCTCAGCCACCCCGACGGCCAGGCTCGGCGCGAGGCGCTGCGGCAGCTGCTGCGCAATGCGGCCACGCGCGATGACGCGATCGTGCGCGCGATGGCCGACGCCGCCGAGGGCGCGCTGCGCCTCGCGCTCGGCGCGGCGATGAGCAACTGCCCGAAGGACGCGGCCCTGCTGCTGCGCGTGCGGGCCGACGACGCGACGGTGAACCCGGAGCTGCGCGCGCTCGGCATCCGCGCGCTGGCGAGCGACCGCTCGAGCGACACCGCGGCCTGGCTCGCGGCGCGCGTGGTGAAGGTCGGCAAGCTCATCAAGCGCGCGACGCTCGCCGCGAAGACGCCGGAGATGCTCTCCGCGCTCGAAGGGCTCGCGACGCACTGGCGCGAGCACCCGCAGGCGCGCGAGGCGATCGCGCTGGCGGCCTCGAGCGGCGACGACGAGATCCGGGCCGCGGTGGCGCCGCGGGGGAGCGGCGCGTGAGCGAACCGGTCCGCTTCCTCAACCAGTGGGCGCAGGCGCTCGCGACGATGTCGCTCTACGGCGACGGGCATCCGCAGCGCGAGCGCACGATCGACGCCGCCTACGAGTCGCTGCAGCGCCTGCTCGAGACCGACCCCAAGCCGATGTTCTCCTTCCTCGGCTCCGACGTCGTCTACGGCGAACTCGCGCTGCGCGAGCTCGGCGACTGGGACTGGGGGCAGCGGCTCGCGAACGTCGGCGTGCAGCGGCTCGAGTTCGAGCGCGGCTCGTCGCGCGAGGAATTCGAGGACGCGCTCGGGCAGATCCTGGCGCGGCTGACGCTCCAGGCGGTGGACAGCGCCGGCGCGCGTCCCGAGCGCCGCTCGACGATCCGCTTCGGCGCGATCGGCGTGCGCGGGACCGACGACACCGTGCGGCCGATGGAGCTGAGCGCGGTGCCGACGGCGTCGGTGCGCTTCACGCTCGCGGCCGAGGCCGAGACCGTGCGGTACATGCACGACGAGGTCCAGCAGTTCGGCGACCTGCGGCTCGAGGAGGCGGAGGCGGTCGTCGGATCGCTGGCGTCGGCGATGCATGGTGACCAGCGCCTCGTGATCCCGCTCCTGCAGCTCAAGGAATTCGACCAGTACACGACGACGCACTCGATCAATGTGAGCGTGCTCACCATGGCGCTGGCGGAATGGATGGGGATGGGGAAGAAGGAGGTCCGCGCCTTCGGCGTGGCCGGACTCTTGCACGACCTCGGCAAAGTGCGTATCCCCAAGGAAGTCCTGACGAAGCCGGGCAAGCTGACCGACGAGGAGTGGATCATCATGCGCCGGCATCCGGTCGATGGCGCGAAGATCATCTACGAGAGCGACCGCGACCTCGACCTCGCGGCGGCGGTCGCGTACGAACACCACATCATGATCAACGGGCAGGGGTACCCGAAGCGCCATTTCGAGCGGGGCGTGCACGCGGCGAGCAAGCTCGTGCACGTCTGCGACGTCTATGATGCGATGCGGACGAACCGCCCGTACCGCGCGGCCTGGGAGTCGGAGCGCGTCCTGAAGCTCATCGAGGACGGGACCGGCCCCGACTTCGACACCGACGCGGCGACGGCCTTCGTCGCGATGATGCGCTCGTGGGAATCGCGCTTCGCGGTGGTGGACGAGAAGACGGAGGTGCCGCCCGCGGC
>CAZIDS010000225.1:0-3343 GCA_964537945.1 uncultured Gemmatimonas sp.
CCATCAGCTTCGCGGTCTTGTCGAACGCCTCGCCCGCCGCGTCGTCGCGCGTCTCGCCGAGCAGGCGGTACGCCCCCCACGCTTCCACGTCGAGCAGCATCGTGTGGCCGCCGGAGACGAGCAGGGCGGTGAAGGGCGGCAGCGCGTCCGGGTGCTCGAGTGCCGTCGCGAAGAGGTGCCCCTCGAGGTGGTGAATGCCGAGAAGCGGCTTGCCGAGCGCGGTCGCGAGCGCTTTCGCGTAGCTGACGCCGACGAGCAGCGCGCCGACGAGTCCCGGCGCGTTCGTCACCGCGATCGCGTCCACGTCGGCCGGCGCGGACCTCGCGTCGGCGAGCGCCTGGCGCGTGACGGGCACGACCGCCGTGAGGTGCTCGCGCGACGCGAGCTCGGGCACCACGCCGCCGAAGATGCGGTGCACGTCCTGCGAGAGGATGACCAGCGACTCGAGGACCGGTGCATCGGCCGTGCCACTCACGACGGCAGCCGACGTCTCGTCGCAGGAGCTCTCGAGCGCGAGGATGCGCGGCACGGTCAGCGCGTCCCGCCGGCGCCGCGCCGCGGGCTCAGGGGCGCGGCTCCCCGAGGATGCGTTCGAGCGCGGCGATGTTGGCCGCGCTCGCCCAGTCCTCGGCCCCGATGATCCGTCGCCGGATCGTCCCCGCGCGGTCGATGATGAACGTCTCCGGCACGCCCGTCGTCTGGTACTGCTGCCGGATCGCGCCCGGCGCGTCGTGCAGGATCTCGAACGTGAGCTTGTACTCATCCGCGAACGCGTTGACCGCGCGCTCCATCCCCGGGTCGTCCACGCTCACGGCGACGATGCGGAGACCCTTCGGACCGAGCTGCTCGTGGAGCTTCTGCATCGACGGCATCTCGACCCGGCACGGGCCGCACCAGGTGGCCCAGATGTTCAGGAGGACGACCTCGCCCTCGTAGTCGGCCGGACCCTTCGCCTGGCCCGCCGCGATGGTCGAGCCGTTGCGCGGCGGCAGCGTGACCGCGGTGAACGCGGGCGCCCGGTCGCCGATCGAGAGCGGGAAGAGCTCGTCAGCGAGCGCGCGCGTCGCGGCCCAGAGGCCGGCCGCCATGAAGAGCACGGCCCCGCCCACCACGAGCCACTGCCGCTTCGTGCTCACGCCTGGTCCGCGCAGAGGGCGCGCAGCGCGCGGATCTCCGCCGCCGGATCCTTCGCCGCGAACACCGCGTTCCCGGCGACGAACGTATCGGCGCCGGCCTTCCAGCATGAATGGATCGTCTCCCGCGCCACGCCGCCGTCCACCTCGAGCAGCGCCGTGCTCCGCGACTCGTCCAGCAGCTGCCGTGCGCGTGCGATCTTGCCGACCGACGCCGGGATGAACCGCTGCGCGCCGAAGCCCGGGTTCACGCTCATGATCAGCAGCAGGTCGAGGTCCGCCGCACACTCGCGCAACGTCTCGAGCGAGGTGCCGGGGTTGAGCGTCGCGCCGGCGTGCGCACCGAGCTCCTTGATCCGCATCAGCTGGCGGTGCAGGTGCGGCTCGGCCTCGACGTGGATCGTGATCGTGTCGGCGCCCGCCTTCACGAACGACTCGAAGTACTTCTCCGGCTGCACGACCATCAGGTGGCAGTCGATCGGGAGCTTCGTGTGCCGCTTGCAGGTCTCAAGCACCTTCTCGCCGAACGTGAGGTTCGGCACGAAGACGCCGTCCATCACGTCGAAATGGAGCCAGTCGGCGCCGCCCTCCTCGATCGCCGCGAGCTGCTCGCGCAGGCGGCCGAGGTCGGCGGCGAGGAGCGACGGGGCGATGCGGACCTTCCGGGCCATCACTGGGCTCCCCGGCGCAGGCGCGCCGCGAACGAACCGTCGGTGCCGTGCCGCTGCGGCAGCACGCGGAGGCGGCCCGCGTCGAGCACCGCCGCGGGGACGCTCCCGTCCGGCGGCGGCTCGAGCGTCCACCCCGGGTGGTCGGCGAGGAACGACTCCACCTGCGCGTCGTTCTCCTCCGGCTCGAGCGAGCAGGTCGAGTAGATGAGCAGGCCGCCCGGCGCGACGGCCTGCGCCGCGGAGCGCAGGATCGCACGCTGCGTCGCGCCCATCACGGCGAGGTCGCTCGTGCGCAGCCGCCAGCGCGCGTCCGGATGCCGGCGGAACGTGCCGGTGCCGGTGCAGGGCGCGTCCACGAGCACCGCGTCGAACTGGCCGAGCTGCGCGGCGTCGCGCGCGTCCGAGACCACCGCGGTCACGTGGTCGAGCTCGAGCCGGTCGATCGTGTCCTGCAGCCGCTGCAGCCGCGCCTCGCTCGAGTCGGCCGCCGTGACGTAGGACGCGGTGCGCGCGAGCTCGACCGACTTGCCGCCGGGCGCCGCACAGAGGTCCGCGACCTTCGCGCCCGCGGGGATCGCGGCGTACTGCGTCACCAGCGTCGCGGCCGGGTCCTGCACGAAGCAGCGCCCCTGCTGGAACGCGCCGAGCGACGTGAGCACGGTGCCGGGCGCGAGCCGGAGCGAGTCGGCCGCGAGCGGCGCGTCGTGCACTTCGACGCCCGAGGCCTCGAGCATCGCCTCGAGCTGCTCGCGCACCACGCCCCACGGCCGCACGATGAGCGGCGCCTCGCGGTTGTTCGCCTCGAGCAGCGCGCGCGTCTCCTCCGCGCCCCAGCGCGCCACCCAGCGCGCGACGAGCCAGCGCGGGTGCGAGCCCTCGACCGCGAGCGCCTCCACCGGGTCGCTCGGCAGCGCCGGCGCGAGCTCCTCGCGTTCGCGGTCGAGGCGGCGGAGCACCGCGTTCACGAGCTTGCTCGCGCCGAGCCCGTGGCGCTGCTTCGCCAGCTCGACCGTCTGTGCGATCGCGGCGTACGGCGGCACGCTCCCCATGTGGAACAGCTGATAGGCGCCGAGCCGCAGGAGGTCGGCGAGGTCGCCGTCGAGCCGCGCGATGCCGCCGCGCACGCGTGGCGCGAGCAGATGGTCGATCCAGCCGCGCCGGCGCAGCATCCCCCACACGAGCTCCTGCGTCCAGCGGCGGTCGCGCGCATCGAGCGACGCGGCGCGGCGGTCGAAGGCCGCGTCGAGCAGGAGCCCGGCGCGGAGGTCGGCGAGCGTGTCGGCGGCGGCGATGCGGGTGTCGGTGACCATCGAGAGCTGGGACGGCATGACCTGCAATTTAACCGGCCGCGGCCCACCGGTCGCCGGAGGCGACCCCCCGCCCCTGCGCCCAGTCGAGGGCGGCAATCCGCCGCTTCCCCGCCGGATGCACCATCTCGATCGCGACCGCACCGCTCCCGCAGGCGACCACGAGGCCCATCTCGCCGACCTCGAGCACCTCGCCCGCGTCGCCGCGGCGGTCGGGGAGCGCGCGGGCGCC
>CAZIDS010000225.1:3443-5510 GCA_964537945.1 uncultured Gemmatimonas sp.
GGGGCAGCAGCGACGCGTGGATGTTCACCGTGCCGAGCCGCGGGAGGTCGATCACCTCCTGCCGCAGGATGTGCCCGTACGCGACGACCACCGCGAGGTCGGGCTCGAGCGCGCGCAGTGCGGCCAGGAACTCCTCGCCGCGCGGGCGGTCCGGCTGCAGCACCGGGATGCCCTCGTCGAGCGCGACCGCCTTCACCGGGGAGGGGACGAGCGTCGAGCGCGAACGCCCCTGCGGGCGGTCGGGCTGCGTCACGACCGCGACGACGTCGTGTCCCTCGCCGATCAGCGCGAGGAGCGGCGGGGTCGCGAACTCAGGGGTGCCGAAGAAGACGAGGCGCATCAGGAGAAAGATGGAGGATGAAGGTGGCGGGACAAACCTTCATCCTGCAGCCTTCGTCCTTCCTTCAGACTTCGTCGGCCGACGCCACTTCCTTCGGCGGCAGGATCCGCAGCCCGTCAGGGTACTTCCCCTTCTCCTTGTCCCACGCGGCGAGCGCGGCGCGCTTCTTCAGGTAGCTCAGGTGGTCGAGGAAGAGCTTCCCGTCCAGGTGGTCGATCTCGTGCTGCAGGCAGACCGCCATCAGCTCGGTCCCCTCGACCTCCACCGGCGCCCCGTCGCGGCCCGTCGCGCGCACCATCACGTACTGCGACCGCTCGACCCACCCGAACACCTCGGGGATCGAGAGGCACCCCTCCTCCCACTTGATCTTCCCCTCGCGGGCGACGATCTCGGGATTGAAGAGGACGTGCAGGATCCCTTCCACCTCGACGACGCAGAGCCGCTCGGTGCGCCCGACCTGCGGAGCCGCGAGTCCCACGCCGTCGGCTGCGCGCATCGTGTCGATCATGTCGTCGGCGAGCCGGCGGAGCTCGTCCGTCACCACGGCCACGGGCACCGTCTCCTGGCGGAGGACGGGCTGCCCGAGGACCGTGATCGGGAGGATCGCCATTACTGCTGCGGCGCGGGCTCGTCGCCGACGGCCGCGATGCGCGAGCGCACGATCACCAGCCGCGACTCGCCGCTCTTGATCGTGACGTGGTCGTTCATGCCGGGCACCGACTGGCCGTCCTTCTGCCCGACGGCGATGTGCACCACCTCGCCGACGATGCCGCCCGCGGCGACGACGTGGTCGCCCTTCTTGATGCCCATCACGCGGTTCTCCTGCTCCTTCCGCTGCTTCCCCTGCGGGCGGATCACGAGGAAGTAGAAGATCGCGAAGATCGAGCCGAACATGAACAGCGTGCCGGCCGGCGAGGGGCCCGTCGGGGCGGCGGCCTGCAGGAAGAGGATCGGGTGCACTGGAGGTCAGTCCGTGGTCTGGGGGGAGCCGGCGTGGAAGCGCGCGAGCCAGTCGCGGCTCCAGCTGGTGAATGTCCCGGCGCGGATCGCCTCGCGGGCGCGGCGCATCAGGGCGATGAGGAAATGTACGTTGTGCAGGCTCAGGAGACGAAGCCCCAGCACCTCGTCCGCGGCGACGAGGTGCCGGATGTAGGCCCGCGAGAAGCGGCGGCAGGTGGAGCAGGCGCACCCCTCCTCCAGCGGCCCGGCATCGGCCCGGTTCTCGGCGCGCTTGATGTTGACCCGTCCGCGGCTCGTCAGGATCGCGCCGGTGCGCCCGAAGCGCGTCGGCGCGACGCAGTCGAAGAGGTCCACGCCCCGCGCGACCCCCTCCAGCAGGTCCTCGGGGTAGCCGACGCCCATCAGGTAGCGCGGACGGTCGGCCGGGATGGCGGCGTCGCAGGTCTCGAGCATGGCGTACATGTCCGGCTTCGCCTCGCCCACCGAGAGCCCGCCGATCGCCCAGCCGTGCCACTCGCCGTGCCGCGCGCCGAGTTCGCCGATCGCGGCCGCGGCCTCGCGCCGCAGCTGCGGATGGATGCCGCCCTGCACGATCGGGAACAGCGCCTGGCGCGGCGCGCCCTCGGCCTCGTGCAGCCGGAGGAACTCGGCCCGGCAGCGCTCCAGCCAGCGGACGCTGCGTTCGCTCGCGTCCTTGCTCGCGGCGAACTCCGACTGGCCGGGGATCACGTGGTCGAACTGCATGATGACGTCGGCGCCGAGGTTGG
>CAZIDS010000226.1:0-5497 GCA_964537945.1 uncultured Gemmatimonas sp.
GCTGCGCGGGTTCTTCGAGCCGTACCGTTCCTTGAGATGGCGCGCCCAGATGCGGCGCGCGGCGCGCAGCTTCGCGATCTCCTCGAAGAAGTCGTTGTGGATGTCCCAGAAGAACGAGAGCCGCGGCGCGAACTCGTCCACGTCGAGCCCGCGCTCGAGGCCGTGCTCGACGTACGAGAAGCCGTCGGCGAGCGTGAAGGCGAGCTCCTGCGCCGCCGTCGCGCCCGCCTCGCGGATGTGGTAGCCGGAGATCGACACCGTGTTCCATTGCGGCACGTGCTCCGCGCCGTACTCGAACATGTCGACGATGAGGCGCAGCGCGGGCTCGATCGGGAAGCACCACGCGTGCTGCGCCATGTACTCCTTGAGGATGTCGTTCTGGATCGTCCCGCGGAGCTGCTCCGGCTTCACCCCCTGCTTCTCCGCCGCCGCGATGTAGAAGCACCAGAGGATGATCGCCGGGCCGTTGATCGTCATCGACGTCGAGACCTGGTCGAGCGGGATCCCCTCGAAGAGCTGCTCCATGTCGGCGAGCGAGCTGATCGCGACGCCGCACTTCCCCACCTCGCCCTCCGACCGCGGATGGTCGGAGTCGTAGCCCATGAGCGTCGGGAAGTCGAAGGCGACCGACAGGCCGGTGGTGCCGTTGCGCAGGAGGAACTTGTAGCGCTCGTTCGTCTCCTTCGCCGAGCCGAAGCCGGCGAACTGCCGCATCGTCCAGAGCTTGCCGCGGTAGCCGGTCGGGTGGATGCCGCGCGTGAACGGGTAGGCGCCGGGCACCTCGAACGCGGTGCCGCCCGAGCCCTCGAGGTCGAGCGCCGTGTAGAGCGGCGCGACCTCCTTCTCGGAGTTCGTGTACGCGATGTCGCGCTTCTCGCCCTTCTCGTACCGCTTCCGCCAGGCCTCGACCTCGGCGCGCAGCTGGTCGAGCTCCTGCTGCATCGCGGCGAGGGCCGGGTCGACGTCGTGGATCGAGGTCATCTCGTGTTCCCTGTGAGGGTTCCGGCCGCCACGCTCCGCGCCAGGAGCGCGTCGGCGACGGCCAGCGGCGTGCTCTCGCCGCGCTCGAGCGCGGGCAGCTGCGCCTCCAGCCACTCCTGCACGGACGCGTCGCGCCAGAGGCGCCGCCGCACCCGCTGCTCCACCGCATCCACCACCCGCTCGCGCAGCCGGGCCCGGCGCCGCGCCTGGAGCGTGCCGCTCCGTTCAAGATACGCGAAGTGGCGGTCGAGGGTTGCGACGAGCTCCGGGACGCCCTGGCCCGTCGCGCCGATCGTCCGAAGCACCGGCGGCGTCCAGCGGTCCGCGTCGTCGCGCGCCGCGGCTTCGCGCGCGATCCGCTTCGGGTTCACGGCCTTCAGCTCCACCCCGTGGTGCGCGGGGATGTTCCGCAGCGCCTCGCCGCTGCGCAGCCCGAGCATCAGCTCGATGTCGTTGCTGAGTCGGTCGGCGCCGGGCCGGTCGGCCTTGTTCACCACGAACAGGTCGGCGATCTCCATCACGCCCGCCTTCAGCGTCTGGATCGAGTCGCCGCTCTCGGGCACCAGCACCACCGTGCTCGTGTCGGCGAGCCGCGCGATGTCGAGCTCACTCTGCCCCACGCCGACGGTCTCGACGAGGATGCGGTCCACGCCGAAGGCGTCGAGCACATCGCACACCTCCCGCGTGGTCGCCGCGAGCCCGCCGAGCGAGCCGCGCGTCGCCATCGAGCGGATGAACACCTCGGGATGCAGGGCGACGCGCTCCATCCGCACGCGGTCGCCGAGCAGCGCACCGCCGGTGAAGGGCGACGTCGGGTCCACCGCGACCACGCCGACCTTGAGCCCGGCCGCGAGGTAGGTCTCGGCCAGCAGCGTGGTGAGCGTGGACTTCCCCGCGCCCGGCGGCCCGGTGATGCCGACGCGCCGCGCGCGCCCGAGCAGCGGATGGCACGCCGCGAGCCAGAGCTCGTAGCCCTCGCGCTGGTTCTCGACGACGCTCACCGCGCGCGCGAGCGCGGCCTTTCTCCCCGCCCCGAAGTCCGTCGCGAGCGCCGTGAGCGACGCCGGCGCGCCCGCCGCGAGCGTGAATCCGCTCACCGGTCCCCCGCGATGAACTCGTCGTGCTCGTCGTGGATGTCGCCCACGAACTCCTCCACCAGGTCCTCGAGGGTCACCAGGCCGAGCGTCTCGCCCGCGCCGCCGCGCACCACCGCCAGATGACGACGCTCGCGGAGCATCCGTCCCATCAGGGCGTGGCAGGGCTCGTCAGGCGAGGCGACGGCGACGGGCCGCAGCTCTCGCAGCGGCGCCTCGGGACGCGCGATCACGTCCCAGCTCGTGACGATCCCCGCGACGTGGTCGATGGTGCGGTCGTAGACCGGGATGCGGCTGAACTTCGACTGCGAGACCACGCGCGCGACCTCGTCGGCCGGCGCGCGGCGCTCGACCGCGACGACCTCGGCCCGGGGCGTCATCACCTCGCGCACCCGCGTGGTGCCGAACTCGACGACGCCGGAGATGATCGCCCGCTCGCTCGCGGCGCCGACGCCCTCGATCTCGCCCTCGCGCAGCAGGTCCTCGAGCGACTCGGCCGGAGACGCGTTCGCCGCCGGCGCCGCGCGCCAGCGCCCGACCACACGCAGCGCGACGTGCGACAGCGGCGCGATGAGTCCCTCGACGACGCGCAGCGGCGGCAGCAGCACCGGCAGCACCTCCGACGGCCAGCGGCGCGCGATCACGCGCGGCGCGAGCTGGCCGATCAGCAGGAGCAGCAGCGCGGCGACGACGAGCGCGCGGACGAGCGCCCCGGGCCGGCCCGCCTCGTGGAGGCCGAGCATCGCGCCGAGCCCGAAGACGGTGCCGGCGATGCCGGTGCTCGCGGCGAGCAGCAGGCGCTGCGGGCGGTCGAGATAAAGCGCGGCCGTGCCGGCGCCGGCGAGCCGTTGCTCCGCCCAGTGGCGCAGCCAGATGCGGCTCACGCTGCGCAGCGCCGTCGCGGCGCCAGTGAGCACTCCGACGACGAGGACCAGGATGAGCGTCGTCATGAACGCGCTCACGATTCCTCCTCCGCCGCCGCCACGGCCTCGATCGGCTCGATGAAGACGCGCTCGATGCGGCGCCTCTGCACCCGCTCGACGACGAGCCGGTATCCGCCGCCGATGAGCAGCTCCTCGCCGGCTCGCGGCACGCGCCCGAGCAGCTCCATCACGAGCCCGCCGACCGTCGTCACGTCACCGCGGCGGAAGTCGTGGCCCGTGAGGTCGCTGAGGTCGTCGAGCGTCACGTGCGCCGCGACCCAGAGCTTGCCATGCTCGCCGCGCTCGACCTCCGGCCGCTCGACGTCACCCTCGTCCTGGATGTCGCCGACGATCAGCGCCAGCGCGTCCTCGAGCGTCACGATCCCGGCGGTGCCGCCGAACTCGTCCACCACGATCGCCAGGTGACGCCGCGTCGCGCGGAACTCGCGCAGCTGCGCCTCGACGGTCTTCGTCGCGGGGATGAAGAGCGCAGGCCGCACGAGCCCCTGCCAGCCGCCGGCGGGCTCCTCGTCGGCCAGCAGGGCGGCGAGCAGGTCCTTCGCGTAGAGCACGCCGATCACCTCGTCGAGCGTGCCGTCGAAGACCACGAGCCGGGCGTGACGCGCGCTGCGCACGCGGTCGGCGACCTCGCTCCACGGCGTCTCGCGGTTGAGCCCGACGATGTCCACGCGCGGCACCATGATCTCGTGCACACGGGTGTCGCCGAGCGAGAAGACGCCGTGGATCATCACCTCGCCCGCGCCGCCCACCTCCGCCTCGGCCGCGACCACCTCGCGGAAGCGCTCGACGGCGTCCTCGCGGTCCCCCTCGTCCTGCGGCGGCGGCGCGAGCACCGTGTCGAGCGCGCGCTCGAGCGTCGTGCCGATCGCGACCAGCGGCGCGGAGAGCGTCTCGACGACTTCCACCAGCGAGACGACGGGACTGAGTCCGCGGACACCCGCGACGTCCCCGGCGGCGCGTGCGCCGACCTCGGCCAGGATCACGATCGCGATGCCGGCCACGACGACCAGCGGGGTGAGGTACGCCACCGGGACCCAGTCGCTCGCGAGGAGCGCGACGGTGGTGCTCGCGCCGGCGACGAGTTGGGCGAGGATCCGCCCGAACGAGAGCGCGCGGTGCGCCTTCTCGCGTCGCTGCAGCAGCTCGCGGATGTGCGGGTCGGGCGGAGGCTCCTCCTCGTCCATCCCGAGGAGCGCCCCATCAGCGAAGGCGCAGAGCGCGGCGACGAGCGCCGCGCCGAGCGCGAGGACGGCCGCGGCGAGCGTCACGGGCGGAGCACCGCCGCGAGCAGCCGTTCCTGACGCTTCCACATGGGCGAGCGCATCCGCGCCTCGCCCTCGGGGTGGTCGTGCCCGAGCACGTGCAGCGCGCCGTGCACGACGAGCCGCAGCACCTCCTCGCGCACGGGGACGCCGAGCCGCTTCGCGTTCTCGGCGGCGACCGCGGGGCAGATGTAGACGTCGCCGATCACCGCGCCCCGCGGATCGCGGAAGCCGAACGAGATGACGTCGGTCGCGCCGGCGTGACCGAGGTGGCGCCGGTTCATCGTCGCGATGCGGCGGCGGTCGAGGAGCGTGACCGAGAGCAGCGCCGCGCCCGCGCGTTCGGCGCGCAGCACGTGCGCGGCCGCCGCCGCGAGCCGGGCCTTCGCGACCGGGCTGCGGACCCCTTCGCTCTGCACCGCCACCACCGGACCGCGCCGCCGGGCAACGCTCACGCGCCCGAGTCCTGCGCGTACGCCTTCACGATCTCGCGCACGAGGCGGTGGCGGACGACGTCCACCTCGGTGAAGTAGTGGAACGCGATCCCGTCGATGCCGGGGAGGATCCGCTCGATCTGCAGCAGCCCGCTCTCCTCGCGCTTCGGGAGGTCGATCTGCGTCTTGTCTCCGGTGATCACCGCCCGCGAGTTCAGGCCGAGGCGGGTGAGGAACATCTTCATCTGGGCGTTCGTCGCGTTCTGCGCCTCGTCGAGGATGACGAACGCGTCGGCGAGCGTGCGCCCGCGCATGTAGGCCAGCGGGGCGATCTCGATGACGCGCGTCTCGAGCGCGCGCGCGACACGCTCCGGCGGCATCAGGTCGTCGAGCGCGTCGTAGAGCGGCCGCAGGTAGGGATCCACCTTCGCCTGCATGTCGCCGGGGAGGAATCCGAGCGACTCGCCCGCCTCGACCGCCGGCCGCGCGAGCACGATCCGGCGCACACGCTTGCGCGCGAGCGCGTCCACCGCCGCCGCCACCGCGAGGTAGGTCTTGCCCGTGCCCGCCGGACCGATGCCGATCACGATCTCGTTGTCGAGCATCTTCTGCATGTACTCACCCTGCCCGAGCGTCTTGGGCTGGATGATCTTGCGGACGCCCGGCAGGACGATGCGGCCCGGCGTGGCGCCGCCGTCGCGCGCCGGCCCCTCCATCGAGAAGCGCAGCACGTCGTCGGGGTCGAGCGCCTGCCGCTGCTTCGTCGTGTCGATCATGCGCGT
>CAZIDS010000227.1:0-5483 GCA_964537945.1 uncultured Gemmatimonas sp.
GGCCGGATCGTTCACGCCGCCCGGCGCCGCGATCGTCGCCGTGTTGCTGATCGTCCCGCTGCCGCTCGCGGTCGCCGTCACCGTGAAGGTCGCCGAGCCGCCGGAGAGCAGGTTCACGCTCGCCGCGATGTTCCCGCTCCCGCTCGCCGGGCAGCTCGAGCCCGCGCTCGCCGCGCAGGTCCACGTCACGCTGCTCACCGCGGCCGGGAAGTTGTCGGTCACCGTCGCCGCCGTCACCGCGTTCGGCCCCGCGTTGCTCGCGACGATCGTGTAGGTGACCGTGCTCCCCTGGTTCACGCCCGTCACGCCGTCGGTCTTCGTGATCCCCAGGTTCGCGGTCGGGATCACCGCCGTGACGTCACCGCCGCTCCCGTTGTTCCCGTTGAGCGTCGCCGGCTCGCCGCCCCCGCTCACCCACGCGCGGTTCGTCACGCTCGTCGCCGCGGCCGCCGCCACGCCCACCGTCAGCGTGATCGCCCCCGTCCCGCCGCTCGCCGCCAGCACCGTCGCCGACGTGCAGGTCACCACCCGCGCCACCGCCGAACAGGTGAAGCCGCCGCCCGTGCCCGAAACGAAGCTCAGTCCCGTCGGCAGGGTGTCGAGCACGGTCACGGTGCCGGCGCTCGCGAGCCGTCCCTGGTTCGTGACCGTGATCGTGTACGTGCCGTTCGTCCCGACGGTGAAGCTGCCCGAATGCGATTTCGCGACGATCAGGTCGGTCTGGCCGTTGATCGTCGTCGGGTCGGCTGCCGAGTTGTTGCTGGTGAGCGGCTGGTTCCCCGATGGCTCGCCGCCGCCGCTCACCCAGGCCCGGTTGGTCACGCTCGCCGGCGCGAGGCCGCTCACCGTCACGCTGATCGTGATCGCCGGGTAGGCGCCGAGCGCGGCGAGCACGTCGCTGCGCGTGCAGGTGACGATCTGGCCGCTGATGCCGCACACCCATCCCGTGCCCGTCGCCGCCGTCGGCGTCAGCTCGGCCGGCAGCGTGTCGACCATCGTCACCACGGCGCCAGTCGTCGCCAGGTTGCCCGAGTCGCGGACGGTGACGGTGTACTGGGCGCCGATCTGCCCCTGCGTGAAGCTGCCGACGTGCGTCTTCGTCGGCTGCAGGTCGACGGCGATCATGCTGCCGAGGTCGCCGATGTCGAAGGTCGTAGTGAGGACGGTCGTCGCCGCGCCGCCGCCGATCGGGACCGAGTAGATCACCGAGCTCGCGGCCGAGTTCGAGACGAGGAGGCGCCCGAGGCGGTCGAAGGCGATGCCGGTCGCGGTGCCGGCCATGCCGGTGATCGCGACGCCCGTGACCGCGCCGCCCGCGAGCGGCACCGGGTAGAGCGTCGTGCCGACGACCGAGTAGAGCGTGCCGTTCGGGGCGAAGGCCATGTCGCCGCCGCCGGTCGCCATCCCGGTGATCGCCGCGCCGGCCGCGGTCGCCGCGCCCGTGGCGAGCGAGATCGTGTAGCGCTGCGTCGAGTTGGTGTTGATCGCGTGCAGCGTGCCCGCGGCATCGAACGAGAGACGCGGGAGATACGGGATGCCGGCGCCCGTGCGGCCGATGAAGACCGGTGCCGTCGCCGGCGTGGCCGGGTTCCAGGTGAAGACCGAGTCATTGCCGGCGGTGCCGGCGATGAAGACCATCAGGCCATCGCTGTTCCGCTGCGCGAGGGAGGCCTTGGTCCCGCCGACGAGCCCCGTGTACACGGTCGTCGGCAGCCCCGTCGCGGGGCCGATGGCGCGGATCGTCGTCTGGTTGACGCTGTAGACCCAGACCTGCGCGTCGGCGCGCGACGCGGATCCTGCGAGCCCAGCGATACTAATGAAGGCGGCGGACGCCGCGACGGCGATGTCCCGAAGTCTCGGGATCGCCGTCCACCTGACAGGTTCGTCGCGAGGGGCCTCGCTCAGGACGTGCCCCCGCACTGGAAGTGATGCTGGTTCACGTCCTGAGAGTTAGTCAGGTTGACCGTATGAAAAAGGTGCGCTGTCACCTTCTATCACACGTCTCATCCCGGCACGGACGCGTTCCGTGCCAGAATGTCAGGGTCTGGGCGCCCGCACCTCCGAGTGATCGCCCAGTATCACTGAACCAGTGACGCTTTCCAGTAACGCGTGGTCACCGACCATCGAGTCGGTCAGCACACACCCCCGCAGGGCACCCCGGTCCCCCACGATCGTGTCGCGCAAAGTGCAATTCGTGACCTCGGTGTCCTTCCCGATCACCACGTTCGGACCGATCACCGAATCGGTCACCCTGGCCCCCTCCTCGATCCGCACCGCCCCCACCACCTCGACGTTCTTGAGCCCGCGCGTCGGGATCAGCGACCGCCCCTTCTCGAGCATCGTCCGGTTCGTCTCGAGCAGCGTGTCGAGCTTCCCCGCGTCGTACCAGCCGGCGACGTCGATCACGCGGATCTTCGCCCCCTTCTCGATCATGTACTGGAACGCGTCCGTCAGGTAATACTCGCCCTTGTTCGTCGGCTGCTTGAGGACGTGCGCGATCCCCTCGTAGAGCAGCTTCCAGTTCCTGATGTAGTAGAGCCCGATGTTCGCCCGCTTGGAGATCGGCTCGCTCGGCTTCTCGACGATCCGCGTCATGTGGCCGTCCTTGTCGGTCACCACGACGCCGAAGCGCTGGTAGTCCTCGACCTCCTTCGTCCAGATGATGCCGTCGTCCGTGGACCCCTCGATCACCGAGAGGTCGGCGTCGAAGATCGTGTCGACGAAGATGATGAGCACGGGCTGGTCGATGTACGGCCGCGCGAGGTCCACCGCGCCCGCCGTCCCGTCCTGCACCTTCTGCTCGACGAAGACGCCGGGGATGGCGTAGGCGGAGCGCGCGTGCTTCTCCACGGCGTCCTTGAGGTGCCCCGTGATGTACACCACCTGCTCGACGCCCTTGAGCTTCGCGACGTCATCCATCACGTAGTCCATCACCGGCTTGCCGGCGACCTTCAGCATCGGCTTCGGCACGGTGTGCGTGTGCGGCCGCAGCCGCGTCCCCTTCCCCGCCAGCGGGATGATCACCTTCATGGCGCGTTCGTCCCCTCTCGACCGTAGCGGTCGCTCAGCCGCACCACGTCGTCGAGGTGCGGGGTGGATGCCTCGAGCACGTCGCAGTCGGTCACCGCTTCCATCTGGTGCACCGTGTGCGGCGTGTTGCGGTAACTGTCGCCCGCCTTGAGCGGGATCTCCACGAGCTTCTCCCCCTGCCGCACGCGGTAGATCATCTCGCCGCGCAGGAGGTGGATCGTCTCGTCCTTCATCTCGTGATACTGCAGCGAGAGCGCGTGCCCCGCCTTGATGTGGAGCACCTTCCCGACGTACGCGCCGGTGTGGGCCCAGATCACCTCGTGTCCCCACGGCTTCTGCACGATCCGGACCGCGAAGGGTCCTGCCTGTTCCGCCACGTTCAGCTCTCCTTGGGACGCGCGAGCAGGCTGCTCGGCGTCGTCACGCAGGCGGTGATGCACTGCCCGCATCCGGTGCAGGCCGCGCCGATCACCGGGCGGCCCCGTTCGTCAAGCTTGAGCGCGTCCTCCCCCACCGGGCAGACCCGCGCACAGATCCCGCATTCGACGTCACGCCAGGTGATGCAGCGCGACGTGTCCACCTCGACTTCCGCCATCCTCACATCCCGCCAGCCCCACGGCGGCACCTCGAGCGCCGGCGTCGGGCAGCTCTTCGCACAGGGCATGTCCTCGCACATGATGCAGGCCTGCGTCGCCACCGCGAGCGCCGGCGTCCCGGCCGCGAGCCCCGCCGACGGCGGGAGCGCGTGGATCGCCGACACCGGGCAGGCGGTGATGCAGTCCCCGCACCGTGTGCACGCCGCGATGAAGGCCGCCTCGGGGAGCGCGCCGGGCGGGCGCATGTGCTGCGCCGGCGCGACGCGCTCCACCCGCCCCACCAGCTCCTGCATCGCCCGCCGGAAGCCCTGCGTGAAGAACCCTCTCCGGTCGAGCGGACCGCCTGCCTCGTCCGCCATCGCAGGAAGATGACGAATCACGTGCCGAAAGGACAAAGGGGCCACCCGCACCGCGGATGGCCCCTGCCGCGCGCCCTTCCCGAGGGCCTAGCGCGCGTGGACGAGCCGCTCGCGCAGCTTCCCCAGCCGCCGCTTCACCGACCCGTCCATCACCGTGTCGCCCACGCGCACGACCACCCCGCCGAGGATCCGCGGGTCCACCGTCACGTGCGGCACCACCGTCTTCTTGAGCGCCGTGCCCAGCGCCTTCGTCAGCGCCTCGCGCGCCGCCGCGTCGAACTCGCGGCTCACCGTCACCCGCGCGTGCACCCGCCCCTCCGCCGCGTCCAGCAGGTTGTGGTACTCCGTCGCGATCGCCGGCAGCAGCATCTGGCGGCGGTTCGTCACCAGCTTCTGCACGAAGCGCACGAACGTCGACGGCGTCTTCCCGCCGAGCGCCTTGCCGAGCACTACGTTCTTCTCCGCGGTGCTCACCTGCGGCGCCTCGAGGAAGTGCCGCAGCGTCGCGTCCTGCGCGACCGCGTCGCCGAGCGCGCTCACCGTCACGCCCCAGCCCGTCGCATCGTTCGCCTTGCGCGCCAGCGCGAGCAGCGCCTCGGCGTAGTTGCGGGCGATCGAGGTCTCGCGCATCAGCGCTTCCCGAGCGAACCGAGGTACTGCTCGACGATCGCGCGGTCGGCCGCACCGTCGAGCTTCTGCTCGATCAGCTTGCCGGCGCCCGCGATCGCGAGGTCCACCGCCTCGCGGCGGAGCTCGTCGATCGCCTTCGCCTTCTCGGTCTCGATCTCCTTGCGGGCGCGCTCGAGGAGCTCGGCCTGCTGGGTGCGCGTCTGCTCGAGCATCTCGCTGCGCATCGCCTCGGCCGTCGCGCGGCCCTCGGCGATGTAGCGCTGCGCTTCGGTGCGCGCGGCTTCGATCGCCGCCTTCTGGTCGGCGACCAGCTTCGCGGCCTCGTTGCGGTCGCGCTCGGCGGCCGCCATCGCGTCGCGGAGCGCCTGCTCGCGTCCCTTCACCGCCTCGAGGATCGGGCCCCAGGCGAAGAAGCGGAGGAGGATCATCAGCGACGCGAAGACGAGGAGCGTCCACGTCATCAGGCCGAGGTGCGGGTCGAGCAGCCCGGGCTTCGCCCCTTCGGCGGCCTCCGCGGCGAACGCGGGCGAGGCCGAGAGCGATAGAAGGGCGAGGGCGAGGAAGGTGCGGCGCATGGTCGGTATTGGAGGAGCGTTCGTCGGTCTTGCGTCAACGAGCCTGCGTGCGGCGGCCGGGTGCGGGGAACGGCGCGGGGTGCGCGCCGTCCCCGGCCCGGAACGGATTAGAACTTGCCCTGGATCTGGTACGCGACGACGACGCCGAACAGCGCGGCGCCTTCGATGAGCGCCGCGAGGATCAGCGCGGCCGTCTGGATCTTGCCCGCCATCTCGGGCTGGCGCGCCTGCGCCTCGGCCAGCGCGTCGCCGATGCGGCCGATGCCCAGGCCGGCGCCGATCACGGCGAGACC
>CAZIDS010000228.1:0-5475 GCA_964537945.1 uncultured Gemmatimonas sp.
CCCGTCGCGCGGCCCCAGAACATGCCGAGCGCGCCGGTCGCGAAGAGCGGCGCGTTCACGAACGCGAAGACGAGCTGCAGGAAATCCATGATGTTGTTGAAGCTCGCCGCGACGTACGCCGCGGCGACCGACACCAGGATCCCGACGATCGTCGTGAGCCGGCCGACCTTGAGGTAGTGCGCGTCGCTCGCGCCCGGCCGCACGTAGCTCTGGTAGATGTCGTAGGTCCACACCGTATTGAACGCGGTGACGTTGCCGGCCATGCCGCTCATGAAGCTCGCCATCAGCGCCGTGAGCCCGAGCCCGAGGAGGCCGGCCGGGAAGAAGTGGGCGAGCATCATCGGCGTCGCGAGGTCGTAGTCGAGCACCACCTTCCCCGCGGCGTCGAGCATCGCGGCGCCGGTCGCGGGGTCGATCTTCGCCGGCACGAGCCCGACGCCGGCCGCATCGCCCCCCTGGATGACCAGCGAGAGCATCCCCGGCACGATCACGAGGAACGGGAAGAGCATCTTCGGGAAGGCCGCGATGAGCGGCGTCCGCCGCGCCGCGGTCATCGAATCCGCCGCCATCGCGCGCTGCACGACGAGGAAGTCGGTGCACCAGTAGCCGAACGAGAGCACGAAGCCGAGGCCCATCACGAGGCCGAACCATTCGACGCCGATCGGGTTCTGCGACGCATCGCCCATGAAGCGCCAGGTGCTCGTCCACGCGCCCGGCTGGTAACCGGCGGCCGTCGCGTGCTCGGCCAGCCGCGCCTGCAGCCCCGCCCAGCCGCCGACCTCGCGCAGGCCCAGCCAGGTGAGCGGCGCGAAGCCGAGCACGATCAGGAAGAACTGCAGCACCTCGTTGTAGATCGCGCTCGTGAGGCCGCCGGCGAAGGTGTACGCCAGCACGATCCCCGCCGCGACGAGGATGCTCACGCTGAAGTCCCACCCGAGGAGCAGGTTCAGCAGCTTCCCCATCGCGTAGAGCGAGACGCCCGACGAGAAGACCGTCATCCCGGCGAAGGTGATCGCGTTGAGACCGCGGGTCTTCTCGTCGAACCGGAGCTTCAGGTACTCGGGGACCGACCGCGCGCGCGAGCCGTAGTAGAACGGCATCATGAAGATCCCGACGAAGACCATCGCCGGGACCGCGCCCACCCAGTAGAAGTGGCTCGTCGCGATGCCGTACTTGGCGCCGCTCGCGCCCATCCCGATCACTTCCTGCGCGCCGAGGTTCGCCGAGAGGAACGCGAGGCCGCTCACCCACGCGGGCAGCGAGCGCCCGGAGAGGAAGAAGTCGTCGCTGGTGCGCACCGCGCGGCGCACCCAGAGCCCGACGGCGAGGACGGTGGCGAAGTAGACCAGCATCACCACGTAGTCGATGACGTGCAGCGAGACGATCGGCATCCGGTCCGGGGGCGAGGGGAGGACGACGCGGGAGAAGAAACCCCTTTCCGGCGCGGCGGCAAGGTTGCCCCGCGAGGTTGCCGGGGCTCGGCCTCCCCAGTCCTTGGAGGGACCCCTTCCCGCTCCCGTGCGACGCGAACCATTCGGCACGACCCCGTCCGGAGAACTGGTCGAGCGCTTCACGCTCATCGGCCGCGACGGCCTCACCCTGCAGGCGATCTCGCACGGCGCCACGATCACGAGCATCCGCGTCCCCGACGCCGGCGGCGCGCTGCACGAGGTCACGCTCGGCTACGACACGCTCGCCGGCTATGTCGGCGACACGCACTACATCGGCGCGCTCGTCGGCCGCAGCGCGAACCGGATCGCGCAGTCGCGCTTCGTCCTCGACGGGACGGAGGTGCGGCTGACGCCCAACCGCGCGCCGCATCACCTGCACGGCGGCGCACGCGGCTTCGACAAGGTGACCTGGCGCGCGGAGCCATTCGCGACCGCGGTCGCCGAGGGCGTCACATTCCGCCACCGCTCCCCGGCGGGCGACGAGGGCTACCCCGGCACGCTCGACGTCGCGGTGACCTACTCGATCACGATGGACGGCGAGCTGCGGATCGACTGCGAGGCGAAGTGCGACGCCCCGACGCCGGTGAACCTCGCCCAGCACGCGTACTTCGACCTCTCCGGGCGCGGCGACCTCCGCTCGCAGCAGCTGATGATCGCGTCGGACGAGTACACGCCGGTGACGCCGGACCTCATCCCGACGGGCGAGATCGCACCGGTGGACGGGACGCCGTTCGACCTGCGCACACCGACACGTCTCGGCGCACGGATCGACCTCGACGAACCGCAGCTGCGCGCGGCCGGCGGCTTCGACCACAACTTCGTCGTGCGCCGCGCGTCGCCGGGGCTCGCGCTCGCGGCGCGCCTCGTGGACCCGGCGAGCGGACGGTCGCTCGAGGTGCACACGACCGCACCTGGCGTGCAGCTCTACACCGGTAACTTCCTCGGCGACGGCGCGAAGGGGCGCGGCGGCAAGCCGTTCGTGCGCCATTCGGCCCTCTGCCTCGAGACGCAGGGCTTCCCCGACGCGCCGAACCAGCCGGCGTTCCCGAGCACGATCGTGCGGCCGGGCACGCCGTACCGTTCGCGCACGGTGTGGGTGTTCGACGGCGGGGAGTGAGCCGCGCTGGTCAGCGCCGCAGCGCCGCGCGCGTGACCGAGAACGGCGAGAGGTCGAATCGCGTTGGGACGCCCGCCACGAGCTCGGCCAGCAGCTCGCCGATCGCGGGCGAGAACTTGAACCCGTGGCCCGAACAGGGACTGGCGACGAGCACGCGGTCGGCCTCGGGGTGTCGGTCGAGGATGAAGTGCTCGTCGGGCGCGTTCGTATAGGTGCACACGGCCGTCGCGCGCAGCGGCCCGTTCGCCGCGGGGATCCAGTGCGCGAGCAGGCCACGGAAGTGCTCGATCTCGTTCGCGTGCACGTCGCGATCCACCGTCGCCGGCTCGACCAGCGGCCCGTGGTGATGCAGCGCGACCTTCACGCCCTCCCCGGCATCGGGGAATCCGTAGAGCATCGTCCCGGGCCCGACGTCGCCGAGGAACACCGGGAATCGCGCCGGCGAGAAGGCGTCCGCGTCGCGGGCGGCGGCGAACCAGTAGAGCACGTTCCGCTGCACCACCAGCGGCAGCCGCAGCGACGCCAGCAGGTCCTTCGCCCACATCCCGGCCGAGATGATGAGCTGGCCCGCCTCGTACGTGCCGCGCCCCGTACGCACGACGACGTGGTCGCCGGACTGCTCCCAGCCGAGTACCGGCTCGTGCGGATGGATCGCCGCTCGGCCCCGTCGCGCCTCGGCGAGCGCGGCCGCGATCGCGCGCTCCGGCGCCAGCCATCCCGCGCGCGGCTCGGTGATCCCCGTCCACGCATCCTCGACGACGAAGGCGGGATGCCGACGCCGAAGCTCGCGCGCATCGAGCTCCTCGTAGGGCAGCCCGTGGAGCCGGGCGCTCCGCCGCGCTCCGGCGACCAGCGCCCCGTCCGGCGGTCCGTAGCAGAGCCCGCCGGTCCGGTGATACAGGGTCTCTCCGCTCTCCCGCTCGATCCGCTCCCAGAGCTCGTACGCCCGCTGCACCAGCGGCACGTAGATGGGGTCCTCGAAGTACGCCTCGCGGATGATGCGCGACCGGCCGTGGCTGGAGCCGAGGTCGTGCGGCGGGTCGAAGCGGTCGAAGCCGGCAGCCCTGAGTCCCCGGCGCGCGCAGGCGGCGAGCGCCTGGCTCCCCATCGCGCCGAGCCCGGCGACGATCACGTCGTGGTGCGGTGGCATGGCGGGGAGCTTGCCGCCCCGGCTGCACGGGCGCAACGTCATCGGCGATGACCCGGCACGTGGGCGTCTCCGTCTCGGTGGTCACGGCCGCCATCCCGATCGCCGCGCTGCTCATCTTCATGGGCGCGAGCGAATGGCGGCTGCGCAGCAACCCGGAGTCCGTGCCCTTCGCCGCACCGATCCCCGAGGGGATGGCCGCGACGGCGCGCGGCGAGCACCTCGCGCGCACGCGGGGCTGCTTCTCCTGCCACGGTTCGCGGCTCGAGGGCAAGGACTGGAGCGACGAGTGGGTCGGCATCGGGCACGTGATCGCGCCGAACCTCGCCCGCTACGCGCGCGAGGAGACGCCGGAGGTGATCGAGCGCGCGCTGCGGCACGGTGTCGGGCGGAGCGGGCGCGCCCTCTGGTCGATGCCGTCCTACAACTTCGTGCACCTCTCCGACGACGATGTCGCCGCCCTGATCGCGTTCCTCCGCGCGCACCCCGTCCTCGGCGACTCGCTCGGCCGCGTCCGCACCTCCCTCGAGGTGCGCTGGCGCGCGACGCTTGGCGGCGAATCCGACATCGCCGAGTGGGTCACCTGGGTGCCGCCGATGGTGACCGACACGTCCCGCGACCCGGCCTCGGTGGTCCGCGGCGAGTACATCGCGATGACCACCTGCAACGAGTGCCACGGCCTCGACGTCCGCGGCCTGCGAATGGGGAGCGACACCGCGCCGGACCTCGCCGTCGTCGCCAGCTACACGCGCGAGGAGTTCGGCCGCCTGATGCACGACGGCACGTCGCGCACCGGCGATTCGGCGATCCCGCTGATGTCGATCACGGCCCGCAACCGCTTCGTCCACTTCACCGGCGCCGAGGTGGACGACCTGTACGCCTTCCTGCGCACGCTGCCGTCGCGGCCGGTCGCGACCGGCGTACCGTGGCGCGACACGCCCTGACGGCGCGGTGACCCGCCACGCGTGATAACTTTCCCCGCGTGACGCACCGCCTGCTGGTCACCGACGAGATCGACCCCGACGGACTCGCGCTTCTGCGCGCCGTCCCCCAGTTCACGGTGGACGAGGTCCCCACCCTGCCCACCGACGAACTGCTCCGGCGGATCGGTGACTACGACGCGATCATCGGCCGCAGCGCCACGCGGATCTCGGAGCCGCTCCTGCGCGCGGCACGGCGGCTGCGCGTCGTCGGGCGTGCCGGCGTCGGCGTGGACAACATCGCGCTCGATGCCGCGACCGAGCTCGGCATCGCGGTGATCAACGCGCCGGCCGGCAACACGGTCGCCGTCGCCGAACTGCTCTTCGGTTCGCTCATCGGACTGCTGCGGCACATCCCGCGCGCCGACCGCACGATGCACGACGGCCAGTGGGAGCGCTCGGCGCTGATGGGGAGCGAGCTGCGCGGGAAGGTGCTCGGGCTCGTCGGGCTCGGCCGCATCGGCACCGCGGTGGCGTCGCGCGCGCGCGCGTTCGGGATGGATGTCGTGGCGTTCGATCCCTACATCCCCGACGACCGGTTCGGCGCCGTGCAGGTGCGGCGCGCCCCCACGCTGGAATCCCTGCTCGCCGAGGCGCACATCGTCACGCTGCACGTCCCGCTGAACGACGAGACGCGAGGGATGGTCGGCGCAGCGCAGCTCTCACGGATGCGGAAGGGTGCGCTCCTCGCGAACCTCGCGCGCGGCGGCATCGTGGACGAGGCGGCACTCGCCGACGCGCTCCGCCGCGGGCAACTCGGCGGCGCGACCGTGGACGCCT
>CAZIDS010000229.1:0-5466 GCA_964537945.1 uncultured Gemmatimonas sp.
CCTCGCCGGCGGCACGACCACCGTGCAGATCCTCCCCGGCTCGGCCAACCTGATCGGCGGCCGCTCGGTGACCCTGAAGGTCGTCCCGGCGCGCTCCGTGCAGGGGATGAAGTTCCCCGGCGCCCCCTACGGCCTGAAGATGGCCTGCGGCGAGAACCCGAAGCGCGTGTACGCGAACAGCGGCCCGTCCACCCGCATGGCGAACGTCGCCGGCTACCGCCGGGCGTGGATCGCGGCCGACGAGTACCGCCGCCGCTGGGACAAGTGGCTCGAGAAGCCCGAGGGCGACCCGCCGGGCCGCGACCTCAACAACGAGACGCTGGCCGAGGTGCTGCGCGGCAACATCCTCGTGCACAACCACTGCTACCAGGCCGACGAGATGCTGGTGATGATCGACATCGCCAAGGAGTTCGGCTACCGCATCCGCTCGTTCCACCACGGAGTGGAGGCGTACAAGATCGCCGACGTGCTCGCGCGCGAGGGGATCTCGGCCTCGATCTGGTCGGACTGGGGCGGCTTCAAGATGGAGGCGCTCGACGGCGTGAAGCAGAACGTCGGCCTCACCCACGTCGCGGGCGCGCGGACCATCGTCCACTCGGACGACGCCTCGTACTCGCAGCGGCTCAACCAGGAGGCGGCGAAGTCACTCGCCGCGGCCCGCGCGATCGGCCTCAGCATCTCCGACGAGGACGCGATCCGCTGGATCACCGCCAACCCGGCCTGGGCGCTCGGCATCGACGCGAAGGTCGGCACCCTCGAGGTCGGGAAGAACGCCGATCTCGTGCTCTGGACCGGCAACCCGCTGAGCGTGTACTCCAAGGCCGAGAAGGTCTGGATCGACGGCGCGATGCTCTACGACCTGCTCGACCCGGCGCAGCGCTGGCGCACCGACTTCGAGCTCGGCTACGTCCCGAACGGCGGGGGGAACCGCTGATGCGCACGAATCTCCTGCGCCTCGCGGCGCTCGCCTCGCTCTTCGCGCCCGCGCTCGGCGCGCAGACGGTCGCCATCACGGGCGGCACGGTCTACCGCGTGAGCGCGCCGAAGCTCGAGAACGCCACCGTGCTGATCCGCGACGGGAAGATCGTCGCCGTCGGCACCGACGTGGCGGTCCCCGCCGACGCGCGCCGCATCGATGCGCGCGGCAAGTGGGTCACGCCCGGCTTCATCAACAGTGCCACCACGCTCGGCCTGAACGAGGCCGGCGGGCCGCAGTTCTCCGGCGGCTACAACGACGTGACGGCGACCGGCGCCGGCGGCATCGCCGCGGCGTTCGAACCGTGGAAGGGCATCAACCCGGCCAACACCTACATCATCCCGGCCCGGCTCGAGGGCGTCACGTCGGTGGCGGTGGCGAGCGGCAACGGGATGATCGGCGGCAAGGTGGGCGTCATCGATCTCGTCGATGCGACCACGGCGGCGGAGATGGTGCGCCGCGCACCGGTCGCGATGACGGGTGACTTCGGCAGTCCGGGCAACGGCAGCACCGGCGCGCGCGCCGAGTACTGGGCGAAGTGGCGCGGACTGCTCGACGACGTCAAGGCGTACCAGGCGCGCCGCGCGGCGTACGAGCAGGGGAACTCGCGTACGCTCGCGGCATCGAAGGCGGACCTCGAGGCGCTGATCCCGGTCGTCACCGGGCAGATGCCGCTCGCGCTCAGCGTCGACCGCTCGTCGGACATCCTCGCGGCGCTCGCCTTCGCGCGGGAGAACAACCTCCGGATCTGGATCGTCGGCGGGGCCGAGGCGTGGATGGTCGCGCGCGAGATCGCCGCGGCCCGCGTGCCGGTGCTCACCGGCGCGATGAACAACATCCCGCAGGACTTCAACTCGCTCGGGCAGCGCCAGGAGAACGCCGCGCTGCTCCGCGCAGCGGGCGTCACCGTCGTGCTCATCGGCAACGGCCCGGGGGACGAGGCGTCGTTCAACGTCCGCAACATCCGTCAGGAGGCGGGGAACGCCGTCGCCTACGGGATGTCGTGGGACGATGCGCTCCGTGCGATCACCCTCGCGCCGGCCGAGGTGCTGGGTATCGCGGACCAGGTCGGGTCGATCGCGGTCGGGCGCGACGCGAACGTCGTCGTCTGGAGCGGCGACCCCTTCGAGTTCGGCTCCGTGGCCGAGCAGGTGTTCGTGCGCGGGCGCACCTCCGTCGCGAAGAGCCGCCAGCAGATGCTCGTCGAGCGGTACCTCTCGCTCCCGCCGTCGTACCGGCGCCCGTAGCGGCGCCGGGCCGGGATGCACGAAGCGGTGGCAGGCGTCTCGCCTGCCACCGCTTTCGCGTCCTGCCCTGCCGCGCCGTCGCTCAGTTCAGGGCGCGGAAGAAGACGTAGACGGCCGTGTAGGGCACCCGCCGCTCCTCACCCGCCGCCGCGCCCGGCGTCGCCGGCGCGATGCCGCCGACCGTGTTCAGTCGCTGGATGTGCGTCACGTCCCCGAGCGGACCCTGATCGGAGCCGGCGTTCACCCCGAGCAGCAGCCAGGGGATGTTCGTGTCGCCCGCCGGGCAGCGCTTCTGCACGGCGGCCTTCACGAAGTCGCCGTTCGAGAGCTCCCAGGTGGGACCGACGAAGTGCGTGCCGAGGTAGCCGCGATTGTGCGAGTCGACGAAGAGCGTCGCCTCGGGTGCGACGAAGCCCCAGGCCGTGCCGTTCCACCGGTAGATCTGGACGCCGGTCGCGTAGGCGCGGAACACGACCTCCGCTCCTTGCGGTGCCGCGAGCGAGTCGCAGGTGCCGAGCGCGACCGGGCGCGTGTCGGCGCGGTCGATCAGGGCGGAGAGGCCCGTCGGGAAGGTGTCGCCGCCGGCGCACGCGAACGAGACCAGCGCGGCAGCGGCGAGCACGAGGGTGCGAAGCGGGGAACGCGAACGGGACTGCACCATCTGATCCTCCTCGGGTGGCCCGTCGCGCGGACGCGGCGGGGAGCGGTGTGTTCCTTCACCGAGGGATGCGCATCGCGGGGCGCTCACCGGACATCGCGTGACGAGAGGCACAAACGAAAGCGCCCCGTCGCGTCGCGACGGGGCGCTCACCTGCAGGCGGCTTCGCTCAGGAAGCCGCGGCGGCCGGATAGACCGAGACCTTGAACCGGCTCTTCGACTTGTGCTCGAACTTCACGACGCCCTCGATGAGCGAGTAGATCGTGTAGTCGGTGCCGAGGCCGACGTTGTTGCCCGGGTGCCACTTCGTGCCGCACTGCCGGACGATGATGTTGCCCGGGATGACCTTCTCGCCCCCGAACTTCTTCACGCCGCGGTACTGCGGATTGGAATCGCGCCCGTTGCGCGAGGAGCCGACGCCCTTCTTATGTGCCATGGTATCCTCTCCCCGGTCAGCCGAGGGTGATGTCGCGGATCCGGACCTCGGTGAACCCCTGCCGATGGCCCTGCTTCTTCGCGTAGTTCTTGCGGCGCTTGAACTTGAAGACGACGATCTTGTCGCCCAGCCCCTGCTTCACGATCTCCGCGGAGACCGAAGCACCCTTGAGCGTCGGCACGCCCACCTTCACGGCGCTGCCGTCGGAGGCGAGGAGGACCTCGTTGAACTCGACCTTGGCACCCGCGTCCCCCGGAAGGGAGGGCAGACGAAGGGTCGAACCCTTCTCGGCCTTGAACTGCTTGCCGCCGGAGCGGAAGATGGCGTACGACATGTTCGTGACTCTTGAATGCGGTTTTCGATGCGAGCCAAGAATAATAGGCGCGCTCCGGAACCGGGTCAAGTGGTTGCCCTACGGCGCTTTGGGCCTCGTCCGGTAGGCCGCGTCGGCAGGGGCGTCCCCCTTCGGCCAGTCGAGCTCCTTCCCCGGGAAGTCCGGCCGGGGCTGGGCGTTGATGTACGCCGCCACATCGTACGCCTGCTGGGTGGTCAGCGACCCAGGCCGGTCGTACGGCATGGCCGCCCGGATGAAGTTCGCCGCCACCGAGAGCCGGGCGATCCCCGCCCCGATGTTGTAGCTGTGCGATCCCCACACGGGTGGCGGGACGGGCACGCCCGCGAGCCGCACCGGCGACCCGCTCCCGTCGATGCCGTGGCAGCGGGCGCACTGCGAGACATAGACAGTCCGACCCGCCTCGGGGTCCGGGGTCCGCCTCTCGAGCGCCGGCAGTCCCTGCCCTTCGGTCTCACGACCGATCGGCGTCCCGTTCGACAGCCAGGTCAGGTAAGCGGTGATGTCGACGAGGTCACGCGACCCGGCGGCCGGCGCCGTCCCGTTCAGACTCCGCTCGAAGCACCCCTGGATGCGCTCCTCGAGGGTGATCACATGCCCCGAGCGCGAGCGATACTGCGGGAAGCGCGCCGCCACTCCTACCCACGGCATCACGCCCTCGCGCATGCCGCCGTCGAGGTGGCAGCTCGTGCAGCGCAGGCGGCTGCGGACCGTGGTCGAGAAGGAGTCCGTCGTCGCGGTGACGAGCGCGTGGCCGCGGCGGATCGACGCGCCGAGCGGACCGGCAGGGATCTCCGCCGTGTCGGGCATGACGAAGGCGACAGGCTCGGACGAACGCGCCCGCTCGGCGGCGTCGCCCGCGCGACAGGTCGCGACGGTGGCCGTGAGCAACAGGAGCGTCAGGAGGGGCGGCAGCGGTCTCTTCATGCGAAGAGATGCGCCTGAAGCCTCCCCGGCCCGACAGCCGACGCGGCGCGCCCGCGATGCGCGCCTACGATGCGCGCCTACGATGCGCGCCTACGATCCGCGCCTACGATCCGCGCCTACGCCACCGCGTACTGGCTCGTGATGTCCCGGCCGGCGCCCTTCACGACGAGCTTGAACTCGTCCGGCTTGAGCAGGGGATCGTCGCGCATCTCGAGGTTGAAGCCGACGCCCTTCTCGAGCCGCTTGATCAGGTCCTTCTCCTCCTCGAGCACGTACATCGCCGTGTCGGGGTGGAGCTTCACGATGATCCCGTCACGGCGCCCCTCGCTGGCGAGGCGGCGCACCGCGCGCTCCATCCGGCGCACGATCGTCTCCGCGGTGAAGACGCGCCCCGTCCCGTTGCAGGTCGGGCACGGCTCGGTCATCGCGTGGAAATGGCTCTGCCGCACGCGCTGCCGCGTCATCTCGATCAGACCCAGGTCGCTCACCGCGAAGGCCTTCGTGCGCGCACGGTCGCGGCCGAGGTGCGTGCGGAGCTCCTGCAGCACTCGGTCGCGGTTCGCCTTCGTCTCCATGTCGATGAAGTCGCAGACGATGATGCCGCCGACGTCGCGCAGCCGCAGTTGGCGCGCGATCTCGCGCGCCGCCTCGATGTTCGTCTTCGTGACCGTCTTCTCGGGGTCCTTCTTGCCGGTGAAGCGGCCGGAGTTCACGTCGATCGAGACGAGCGCCTCGGTCGGCTCGATGATCAGGTAGCCGCCGCTCGGCAGGTCGCAGCGCCGTTTGAAGAGGTCGCGGATCTCGGTCTCGATCCCCTCCTTGTCGAAGAGCGGGACCTTGTCCTCGTGCAGGTGCACGCGCTCGATCAGC
>CAZIDS010000230.1:0-5443 GCA_964537945.1 uncultured Gemmatimonas sp.
CGCTCGAGCACGTCATCGCGGCCAAGGCCGTCGCGTTCAAGGAGGCGCTCGCGCCGCAGTTCATCGAGTACTGCCAGCAGGTCGTGGCGAACGCGCGCATCCTCGCCGCCGAGCTCGTGCGGCACGGCGTGCACATCGTCTCCGGCGGCACCGACAACCACTTGATGCTCGCCGACCTCCGCCCGAAGGGCGCCGCGCTCACCGGCAAGGTCGCCGAGCAGGCGCTCGACCGCGCCGGCATCACGGTCAACAAGAACACCGTGCCGCGCGAGACACAGTCGCCGTTCATCACGAGCGGCATCCGCATCGGCACGCCCGCCGTCACGACGCGCGGCATGCGCGAACCCGAGATGGTGCGCATCGCGGGGCTGATCGACCGCGTGCTGGGCGCGCCGGCCGACGAGTCGGTGATCAAGGATGTCCGGGCGGGGGTGCGGCACCTCGCCGAGGAGTTCCCCCTCTACCTCTGAACCGCGAGGAGCGAAGAGCGAAGGGAAGGACCTGAGGGCCGAGGAGCAAGGGGGAGGGTCGAGGGCGGGAGGGGGAGGGCGAGGGGCGAAGATCCCCGCGCGCGCTATCTTTCCCCTCCGGCTCTTCGAGCCTCCCCCTCGCCCTTTCCCCTCGGGCTCCTTCCCCTCGCTCTTCGGTCCTCTCTTCACATGGCTGAACTGGCATTCAGGGACGGCGTCATGGACCGCATCAGGCTGCGCGAGGCTCGCTACGACGAGCGCGCGTTCCTGTTCGTCCTCGCTGCGCTCGAGTTCTGCCAGCAGCGACTCCCCGAGCGGCGGCACCTGACCGGGCGTGAGCTCGCCGAGGGCTGTCGCGACCTCGCCCTGGCGCGATACGGCCTGATCGCCGGCGAGGTCCTCGGCCACTGGGGGATCACCTCCTCCGCCGACTTCGGCGAGATCGTCTTCGCGCTCGTCGACGAGGGGCTCCTCATGAAGCAGCCGAACGACGCCAAGGAGGACTTCATCGGCGTCTTCGACTTCAAGCAGGCGTTCGAGCGCGACTACCCGTGGAACGCCGCGCGCCCCGCCTGAGCACGGGAACGCGCCGATGACCGTCCGCATCACCTCCGCCGCCCAGAGCGTCCAGCGCGAGGCCGCGGCCTTCGCCGCCGGCACCGACTCGTTCGCGCTCATGCGCGCCGCCGGCGAGGCGACCGCCCACGCGCTGCTCCACCGCGTGGCCGAGATCCGCGAGCGCGGCGCGCACGTGTTCGCCGGCACCGGCAACAACGGCGGCGACGCGTGGGTCGTCGCCGGTGCGCTCGCGCGCGCCGGGTGCCCGGTCACCGTCGAGTCGCTCGGCGAGCCCCGGTCGACCGACGCGCTGCGCGCCCGCGCCGAGGCGGAGGCGCACCTGCGCGACGCGTCGCCGGCGAGCTGGCCGGCGGTGGTGGTGGACGGGCTGCTCGGCACCGGCGCGAAGGGCGAGGCGGCGGGCGAGGCGGCGCAGGCCATCGCACGGATCAACGAGATGGGCGCGCGCGGCGCGATGGTCGCCGCGCTCGACCTCCCGAGCGGCGTGGATGCCTCGACCGGCGCCGGCGGCGCGGTCGTGCACGCGCAGCTCACCTGCACCTACGGCACGCTCAAGCGCGGTCTCCTCCTCCGGCGTGACGAGGCGGGCGCGATCCTCGTGCTCGACATCGGCCTTGCGCACCACGCCGACCTCGCCGACGGCGCGCCGTCACTCGTCGACGCCGACTTGGTGCGCCGCGCCATCCCGCCGATCCCCGGCGACGCGCACAAGGGCGTGCGCCGCCGCCTCGCCATCGTCGGCGGCGGGGACGGCATGGCCGGTGCGCCGATGCTCGCCGCGCGCGGCGCGATGCGCTCCGGCATCGGGATGGTGCAGCTGCTCGTGAATCCCGCGAACGTGCCGGTCGTACAGGCCGCGCTCCCGGAGACGATGGCGGCGCGCTGGCCCGTGACCGGCGAGGACCAGGATCGCGTGCTGAATTGGGCCCACGTGCTCCTCCTCGGCCCCGGACTTGGCCGCACGGCGATGACGCGCGCGCTCGTCGAGCGGTTGCTTGTCGCGTGGCGCGGCCCCGTGCTGCTCGACGCCGACGCGCTGAACGTCTTCGAGGGTGAGCCGCGCACGCTCGGGTCGCTGCTCGGCGGGCGGCCCGCGATCGTGACGCCGCATCCCGTCGAAGCGGGCCGGCTGCTGCGGCTCCCGGTCGCGACGGTGCTCGAGCGGCGCTTCGAGGTGGGCGCCGAGCTCGCGAAGGCGCTCGGCGCCACTGTGCTGCTGAAGGGACCGCCCAGCACCATCTCCGCGCCCGACGGGCGCGTGTCGGTCTCCGCGTCGGGCGCGCCGACGCTCGGCATGGCCGGCAGCGGCGACGTGCTCTCCGGCATCGCGGCGACGCTCCTCGGGCAGACGCTCGACCCGTTCGCCGCCGCGTCGAGCGCGGCCTGGATCCACGGGCGCGCGGGCGAGCGCGCCGCCGAGCTCGGCTCGGTGCGCGGGAGTTCGCTCGGCGACGTCGTGAACGCACTGCGCGACGTCTGGGCCCTCACCGACGCGAGCCCCGAGGCGCCGGTGCTCGCCGCGCTCCCCGCCGTCGGCCAGCAGCGATGACGCCGCACGTCACGCTCGGCCCCGGGGCCGAGTTCGACGCGGTGCGCGCGCTGCTCGCGCGCTGGGGCGACCGGGCGAGCGGCATCGGCGACGACGGGGCGGTGCTCGACGTGCCCGCGGGTTCGCGCCTGGTCGTGAGCACCGACTCGAGCGTCGAGGACGTGCACTTCAGGGCCGGCTGGCTCACGTCGCGCGAGATCGGCTGGCGCGCGACGATGGCCGCGCTCTCCGACCTCGCCGCGATGGGGGCGGCGCCGATCGGCGTGCTGCTCGCGCTGACCGTGCCTCCGCGCTGGCGCGACGCGCTCGGGGCGATCGCCGAGGGCGTCGGCGACGCCGTGACGCGCACCGGCGCGCGGATCGTCGGCGGGGACGTGACCGGCGGCGAGCGGCTCGCGCTCGGCGTCACCGTGCTCGGACACGCGCGCGCGCCGCTGATGCGCTCGGGCGCGCGGCCCGGCGACCGGCTCTACGTGACGGGTGCGCTCGGTGGCCCGCGCGCCGCGCTCCTCGCGTGGGAGGAGGGCGGCCAGCCCGGCGCCGAGGCGCGCGCGCGCTTCGCGCATCCGGAGGCGCGCATCGCCGAAGGGCAGTGGTGCGCGCGGCACGGCGCAACGGCTGCGATCGACATCAGCGACGGGCTCGCCGGCGAGGCGGCGCACCTCGCGGCCGCGAGCGGCGTGCGCTGCGTGCTCGCGCTCGACGCCGTGCCGTGCGCGGCGGGCGCCAGCGCGCACGAGGCGATCGCGAGCGGCGAGGAATACGAGCTGCTCGTCGCCGCACCATCGCTCGATGCCGCGGCCTTCCGCGCGGCGCACGCGGGCCTCGCGCTCACCGAGGTCGGTCGCGTGGAAGCGGCGGGAGGGGCCGGCCCGGGCGTCGACGCGGAGGAGCGCGGGGTCCGCGTCGCGCTCCCGGGCGGTCACGACCACTTCGCCGGTGGCGCCCGATGATCGCCGTGCTCCGCGCCGTCATCGTCGGCCTGAACTTCATCGTCGCGACCTTCATCTTCGGGTCGAGCGTGCTCGTCGCGGCGCTCTTCCGCGTGAAGGACCGGCCTGGCTCGCCGTACGATTGGGCACCGCGCCTCTGGGGGAAGTCGCACCTGTTCTGGGGCGGCACGCGGGTGGTGGAGCACGACGCGCACCACAAGCTCGGCGCGCAGCACATCTTCGTCGCGAACCACCTCGGGAACTTCGACGTCTTCGCGCTCGCGGCCTCGCTGCCGTGGATCAAGTTCGTCGCGAAGGCCGAGCTCTTCCGCATCCCGCTGTTCGGTCCGGCGATGCTGCGCGCCGGGATGATCCCGATCGAGCGCGCGAACCGGAAGTCGGCGTTCAAGAGCTACGAGCGGGCGACCGAGCGGATCCAGCTCGGGGCATCCGTGGCGGTGTATCCCGAGGGCACGCGCGGCTTCGCCTACCCGCTGCGGCCGTTCAAGAAGGGCCCCTTCGTGCTCGCGATCCAGGCGCAGGCGCCGATCGTGCCGATCCTCATCTACGGCGCGCTCGACGCGAACCGGAAGGGCGAGTTCCGCGTGCGGCCCGCGACGCTGCACCTGCATTACCTCCCGCCGATCCCGACCGCAGGGCTCACGTACGACGACCGCGACGGCGTCGCGCGCCAGGCCTATGAGGCCATGGCCGCGTGCCTCGAGCGCGAGTACGGCATCGCGTCGCCGCCGTTCAAGGGCGCCTGACGCCTTATCTTTCAGCCTCCATCCTCCAGCCTTGATCCCATGAGCGCCATCATCGGCATCCACGCCCGCGAGATCCTCGATTCGCGCGGCAATCCAACCGTCGAGGCCGACGTCATCCTCGAGGACGGCACCTACGGCCGCGCGGCCGTCCCCAGCGGCGCCTCCACCGGCGAGCACGAGGCGAACGAGCTCCGCGACGGCGACGCCAAGCGCTACCTCGGCAAGGGCGTCCGCAAGGCGGTCGAGAACGTCGAGAAGCTCATCCAGCCCGAGCTCATCGGCCTCGACCCGACCGAGCAGATGACGATCGACCGCGCGATGATCGCGCTCGACGGCACGAAGACCAAGTCGAAGCTCGGCGCGAACGCGATGCTCGCGGTCTCGATGGCGAACGCGCGCGCGGCCGCGGCCAGCGTCGACCTCCCGCTGCACAAGTACCTCGGCGGCCCGATGGCGCGCACGCTGCCGGTGCCGATGATGAACATCCTGAACGGCGGCGCGCACGCGACCAACACCGTGGACTTCCAGGAGTACATGGTCGTCCCGGTCGGCGCCGCGTCGTTCTCGGAGGCGCTGCGGATGGGGACCGAGGTCTTCCACGCGCTCAAGAAGGTGCTCGTGAGGCGGAAGCTCTCCACCGGCGTCGGCGACGAGGGCGGCTTCGCCCCCGACCTCAAGAGCGACGAGGAGGCGCTCGTCGCGGTGATGGAGGCGATCGAGGCCGCCGGCTACGAGCCGGGCACCGAGATCGCGATCGCCCTCGACTGCGCCGCCAGCGAGCTCTTCACCAAGGGGAAGTACACCTTCAAGAAGAGCGGGGCCGGGACGAAGAGCACCGAGGAGATGGTCGAGATGTACGCGAAGTGGCTGAACAAGTACCCGATCGTCTCCATCGAGGACGGGCTGGCGGAGAGCGACTGGGAGGGGTGGAGCCACATGACCGACAGGATCGGCGACCGCGTGCAGCTGGTGGGGGACGACCTCTTCGTGACGAACGTGGAGTTCCTCGCCCGCGGCATCGAGGAGGACGTCGCCAACGCGATCCTCGTGAAGGTCAACCAGATCGGCACCCTCACCGAGACGCTCGAGACCATCGAGATGGCGGGCCGGAACGGCTACCGCTCGATCATCTCGCACCGCTCGGGC
>CAZIDS010000231.1:0-5336 GCA_964537945.1 uncultured Gemmatimonas sp.
AACCACGGATACGGATTCACCTCGCGCGAGAGCCCGGTGCGGCGGTTGAACTTGTCGAGGTAGCCGCCGTTGTTCGTGCCCGAGTAGAACAGGTCGGGGTCACGCGGGTCGGCGCCGATGTAGCCGGGCTCGCCGCCGCCAGCGACGTACGACAGGTCCATGCTCCCCGCCGTCGGCTCGGCGTAGTTGGCGCCCGGCGCCGGAGCCGGCCGGAAGCCGCCCGCGTTCCAGTTGAACGGCGTGCAGGCCGTGCTGTTGTCCTGCTACGAACCGCAGGCGTGGAACGGGATGTGGGCCGTCGTGATGACGTGGTAGAACTGCGCCGTCGGGAAGTCCTGGTCGGTCCACGCGCCGCCGGTGTTCGTCGAGACCGCGCCACCGCCGTCGTTCGCGACGACGAGGTGCGCCGGGTCATCCGGGTCGATCCACAGGTCGTGGAAGTCGCCATGCGTGCCGTTGCCGACGCTCGTGAGCGTCTTCCCCTGGTCGCTCGAGCGGAAGAGCGAGGTGTTCTCGGCGTAGACGACGTCGGCGTTCTGGTGGTCGGCGAAGAGGTGCGTGTAGTAGAAGGCGCGCTGGCGGATCGAGCGGTTGTCGTTCATCAGCGTCCAGGTCGCGCCGGCGTCGTCGCTCTTGAAGAGCCCACCCTTCTCGTTCTCGACGAGCGCGTAGACGCGGTTCGGGTTCGCGGCGGTGAGCGCGACGCCGATGCGGCCGATGAGCCCCGCCGGCAGTCCGGGGTTCCGCGTGATCTCCTTCCAGGTCTCGCCGCCGTCGGTGCTCTTGTAGAGGCCGGACCCCGGCCCGCCCGACGACATCTGGTACTCCTTGCGGTACGCCTCCCAGAGCGCGGCGTACATCACCTGCGGGTTCGTGCGGTCGATCGCGATGTCGATGGCGCCCGAGCGCGCGTCCTTGAACAGCACGCGGCGCCACGTGGTGCCGCCGTCGGTGCTCTTGTAGACGCCGCGCTCCTCGCTCGGCACGCTGTACTTCCCGAACGCGGCGACGAAAACGATGTCGGGGTTCGTCGGATGGATGCGGATCTTCGAGATCGCGTCCACGTCGCGGAATCCGACGTGGGTCCACGTGCGCCCCGCGTCCGTGGAGCGGTAGACGCCGTCGCCGGGCATGATGTTGCCGCGGATCGCCGACTCGCCCATCCCGATGAACACGAGGTCCTGCCGGGTCTCGCTCACCGCGACCGCGCCGACCGACGCCGACGTGATCTGGCCGTCGGTGACGGGGAACCAGGTCGTCCCGCCGTCCATCGTCTTCCACAGGCCGCCGCCGGTCGCGCCGAAGTAGGCCTCGTTGCGCCGTCCCTTCACGCCGCTCGAGGCGATCGAGCGGCCGCCGCGGTCGGGCCCGATGTTGCGCCATCGGAAGTTCGCGAGGAAGGCCGAGTCGGGGGCGGCGCCGGACTGGGCGGCGGGCGCGGCGAGCGGGAGCGAGAGCAGCGCGGCGGCGAGCGCCACGGCGCGGGCGTGGTTCGTCATCGGAGGGTCCGGATCGGGGGGAGGGCGCGTGGCCCCGTCGAGGGGGAACGTTGCGCCGCGGCGCTTCGTTGTGCCAGCGCGGGAGGCCGCGCAGATTCCGCTCCGCATGAAGAGCAGCCGCCTCCTCGCCATCCTCGCGGTCGTCCTGCTGCTGTCGAGCCCGTTCTGGCTCGCGCACATCGCGTGGCGGCTCGCGCCCTGGAAGGCCGCGCGCGTGCGGCTCGTCGACTACTCCGTGCCCTTCGTGAACGGCCGCGAGCATCGCGGCGCGATCTGGCTGCTCAACCACGAGCGCTACCGGGCGCCGGGCGCCTCACGCTGGGCGCTGGTCAACACGCACGCGGGGTACGACCCGAACGACCGCGGCCACTTCCGCCCGATCAGCTCGCTCGACCTCTCGTCCACCGACTGGCTCTTCGTGACCGACACCTACGGCGTGTACGAGGACGACCTGAAGGACATCGAGCACCAGGTCAGCCACATGGATTACTCGCGGCGGATCGTGGGTGGCCTCTCCTCGGCCGACGTGGACTCGATCGTCGCGCACGCGATGCGCGGGCGGCACACGTTCCTCGAGTTCAACTCCTTCGAGGAGCCGACCACGGACGCGGAGCGCGCGCGCGTCGAGGCGCTCTTCGGCGTCCGATGGACCGGATGGATCGGCCGCACCTTCCTCGACCTCCGCGACACGACCGACGTGCCGCGCTGGCTGCCGCGCGAGTTCAAGAAGCAGTATGGCGACGTGCCTATGCCGCGGGGTGCGGTGCTCGCGCTCGTCGACCGCTCGGGCCGGCTGCTGCTCACGAGCGCGGTGTTCGGGCAGCAGGTCGCGCCGGAGATCCACACGACCCCGCACGGCGACTCCACGCTCGCCGGGATCAACGGCGGCGTGCATTACTACTACTGGTTCCCGGTGCTGCAGGCCGCGCCCGGGACCGAGGTCTTCGCGCACCTCGTGCTGCCGGCGACCCGCGCAATGGATTCCGTGCGCGCGCTCGCGGGGATCCCGGACACGCTCCCGCTGCTCACCCGGCGCATCGTCAACCAGGGCCACCAGGTGTATCTCGCGGCCGACCTCAGCGACCCCGACTTCGACCCGGGCGTGTATGCCTTCGCGGGACTCGCGCGCGTGCACGCGCGGCTCCGCGTGGATCCGCGGATCTACAACAGCCAGCGGGTGTTCTGGGGGTTCTACGTCCCCGCGGTCGGCGAGCTCCTCGAGGCCCCGTTCCGATCCCCGCTCGCCGCGGTGCGCCCGCCGAGCTAGCTTCGCGGTGTCCCCTTCGGGAGCACCGATGCCGGTCAGCCGTCGCGACTTCCTCTCCACCCTCGGCCTCGGCGGTGCGGGCCTCGTGGCCGCGCCATCGCTCGGCGCCTTCGCGGCGCGCGGGCGCGAGGCGGATGCCGCGCTCGGGCGGCGCGGCGCGGCGCCCTCGCTGATCCGTCTCGACAGCAACGAGAACCCGAACGGGCCCGGCGAGACCGCCGTCGAAGCGATGCGCGCGATGTTCGGCGAATCGAACCGCTATCCGGACGCGGGCGAGGAGCTGCTGATGCAGACCATCGCCCGCATCCACGGCGTCTCGCCCGCGAACGTCGTGCTCGGCTGCGGTTCCACCGAGGTGCTTCGCAACTGCGTCGCGGCCTTCACGTCGCCCGAGCGCGCGCTCGTGACGGCGAGCCCGACCTTCGAGAACCCGAGTCGCTTCGCCGCGCTGGTCGGGCACCCGGTGATCGCGGTGCCGGTGGACGGGCAGCTCCGACTCGACCTCGGCCAGATGGCGGCGCGCGCGCACGGCGCCGGTCTCGTGTTCGTCTGCAACCCGAACAACCCGACCGCGACCGTGCACGGCGCGTCCACCATCGAGGGCTTCGTCGCCGAGGTGCACCGCGCCTCGCCGGAGACGACCATCCTCCTCGACGAGGCCTACCACGAGTATGTGAGCGACGCTTCCTACCGCTCGGCCATCCCGGCCGCGGTGCGCGACCCGCGGCTCATCGTCTCACGGACCTTCTCCAAGGTCTTCGGGCTCGCTGGCATGCGCGCGGGGTACGCGATCGCCCATCAGGAGACGGCGGCGCGGCTCGAGGGCTTCCGGGTCGGCAGCGGCGTGAACCAGCTGGTCGCCGCCGCAGCCAACATCTCGGTCCAGGACACGCGGCACATCGAGCGCGAGCAGCGCGACAATGCCGCGGCGCGCGCCTTCACGATGCAGTGGTTCCGCGACGCCGGCTACACCGTCGGGGCGAGCGAGACGAACTTCATCATGGTGGACCTGCGGCGCGACCCGGCGCCGGTGCGCGCCGCGTGCCGGGCGATGGGCGTCGCGGTCGGGCGGCCGTTCCCGCCGCTGACCAACTGGCTCCGCATCTCGATCGGCACGCTCAGCGAGATGCACCAGGCCACCGACGTCTTCAAGCGCGCGCTCGCCTGAGCGCGCGCGGCCGCGGCCGGCTCAGACCTTCAGCACGATCCCGCGCTTCTGCAGGATGAGCAGCACGCCGTACCAGAAGAGCACGAACGCGATCGCGAATCCGAGCGACGCGTTGCGCGGCTCCAGCCAGCTCGCGAAGGCCTCGTTGTAGATCACGGCCTGGATCGCGGTGGCCTTCCCGTCGTAGTCCACCTTCCAGAGGCTGTAGATCGTGCGTGCGAGCGCACCTGAGCCGAGGAACGCGACCATCGGGTTCAGCCCGTAGGTCACGAAGAACCCCGTCCACTTCGTGATGTTGTGGACGTCAGTGATCCAGGTGATCGTCGCGATCGCGACCGCCGCCATGCCGCCGGTGAAGAGCACGTAGCTCGACGTCCAGAGCGACTTGTTGATCGGGAACGACCAGTGCCACATCAGCCCGAGCATCATCGCGAGCGCGCCGGCGGCGAACATCCCGTTCAGCCGCTCGGCGAGCGGCCGCGCCGAGGTCAGCCAGCGCCCGGTGAAGACGCCGAGCATCGCGGTGCCGATCGCGGGGACGGTCGAGAGGATGCCCTCGGGGTCCCAGGTGCGGCTCTGTCGCCAGAGGTGACCGTCGAGGAGCAGGCGATCGAGCCAGGCGGCGAGCGACCGGCTGGGGTCGTCGAGCAAGTTCGCACCGATGCCGCCCTGCCCCGGCACCGGCAGCAGCGTCATCACGAACCAGTAGCCGTAGAGCAGCCCGACGAGCGTGAGCACCTGGCGCTTGAGCGTCCCGGTGCGCGTGAGCAGCGCCGCGCCCATGTACGCGAGGCCGATGCGCGGCAGCACGCCGGGGATGCGGATCGCACCGAAGCGCGAGAGCGGCCAGAACGGGAAGGCCGAGAGCAGCCAGCCGAACAGGATGATGAGGATGCCGCGCTTGATGATCTGCCGCACGATCGCGCGCTCGTCGTCGCCGCGCGCGCGCCGGCCCTCGAGCGAGATGTGCGTGGTGACGCCGGCGATGAAGAGGAAGAACGGGAAGATCAGGTCGGTCGGCGTCCATCCGTTCCACGCCGCGTGCTCGAGCGGCGGGTAGATGTGCGACCAGCTGCCGGGGTCGTTCACGAGCAGCATCCCGGCGACGGTGGCGCCACGGAAGACGTCGAGGGCGAGGAGGCGCTCGCGGGCGGGGGCGTGCATGCGGGAGAACATCGCGCCCGCGGGCCCCGCCGTCGAGTACCGCGACGGCGGCGCGTTGGCGCCCCGGGCCCGGGAGTGCTATAACCGGGGCACTCCGACCCGAGGCGCCCGTGCTCCATCGCAGCCGCTTCCCTGACGTCGCGATCCCGACCGTCTCGCTCACCGAGTATGTCTTCGAGCACGTCGAGCGGCATCTCGACCTTCCGGCGCTCATCGACGGTCCGTCGGGCCGCACCTA
>CAZIDS010000232.1:0-5328 GCA_964537945.1 uncultured Gemmatimonas sp.
CATAAGGAATAACAGGAAAATAGTGTACATCTACGACATCCCCCAATAAATAAATACAGTATTGTTGAACGAGGTGTGCACGCGGCCGGTGCGCGGGTTCACCAACTGCGGCAGCGCGTCGAGATACGTGTTCTCCAGCTTCGAGACCTCTCGGTATTCCATTAGGAGGCCGGGGAGCACGTGCCCTTCGTCGGCGAGCTCCTGCAGCACGCTCGCGTCGGTGCTCGCGCCGGTCGCGGTCTTCTTCTTCACCGGCAGGCCGAGCTTCTCGAACAGGATCGTCCGGAGCTGGAGGTTGCTGGCGATGTTGAAGGTCTCGCCCGCCTCGGCGTGGATCTGCGCCTCGAGCTCGCGCCGCGCCGCCTCGAAGCGGGTCTTCAGCGAATGGAACCAGGCGATGTCGATGGTGACGCCGGTCCATTCCATCTCGGCGAGCACGTCGACCAGCGGGAGTTCGACCTCGCGCAGCAGCCTCCCCACCTGCTGCTCGGCGAGGCGCGGCTCGAGCAGCGCGCGCAGCCGCAGCGCGACGTCGCTGTCGGCGCACGAGTAGTCGCGCGCCGCCGTGATCGGCACCTCGTCGTAGGGGATCTCGTTCTTCCCCTTGCCGCAGAGCTCGTCGTAGCCGGTCATCGCGATGCCGAGGAACTCGACGGCGAGCGCGTCGATCGCGTGCGAGCGGCGGCTGGGATCGAGGACGTAGCTCGCCAGCATCGAATCGAAGTCGAGCCCGCGAAGCGTGAGTCCCGCGCGGCGCAGCACGAGCAGGTCGTATTTCGCATTGTGCGCCGTCTTCCGCACCGTGGGGTCCTCGAGCATCGCGCGCAACGGCGCCATCTCGGGCGACAGGAAGGCCGGCAGGTTCACCACCGGGTGCTCACCCTCGGCGAGCAGCCGCGCCGCGATCGAGCTGTCGGCGCTCGGCGCCTTCTTCGGCTTCACCGGGGTGTCGCCGAGCGCGAGGCCGCCCTGCGCCTCGCGCGGCAGGCGGTGCGCGAAGGGCAGGTACCACACCTTGCCCGGCGCGATGCCGATCGAGATCGCGACGAGGTTCGCGCGCATCGGCGTGATGATCGGCGGCGCATCGGCGTCGAGCACGGTCTCCGTGTCGACCGCGATGCTGCCGGCCGCGCGCGCCTCCGCGATCACCTGCGCGACGAGGGCGACGGTGTCGGCGACGCGGTAGTCGGTGGCGACGGCGGCGGGTGTGTCGGGGACGGCCGAGGCGGCGGCGCGTGCGTTCCGCGCGGCCACCATGTGCTCCTCGACGTCGGCGGCGGCGGGCTCACCGGTCGACGGCACCGGGCTCGGTGGCTTCGCCGGTGCGGGCGCGGCCTTGCCGCCGTCGATCATCGCCGCGGCGGCACGGGCCGCACTGTTGAACTCGAGTTCGATGAACAGGTCGCGCAGCGCAGCCCAGTCGGGCTCCTTCAGCGTGAGCGCGCTGGTGTCGAGCGTGACGGCGAGGTCGTCCTGCAGCGTGACGAGCCGCTTGCTGAGCTTCGCGTTCTCGATGTTCGCGGCGAGGGCGTTCCGCGCGCGCGTCGGCTCCACCTCGTCGACGTGCGCGATCATCGCCTCGACGGTACCCCACTTCTCGATCAGCGCGATCGCGCTCTTGTCGCCGATCCCCTTCACGCCGGGCACGTTGTCGGCGGTGTCGCCGACGAGCGCGAGGTAGTCCACGACGCGCTCGGGTGGGACGCCGAGGCGCTCGTGCGCGTTCTCGAGCCCGTACCACTTCTCGGTAGTCCGCCCCGGCGGTCCGTGCCACGGGTTCAGGATCCAGACCTTGTCACGCACCATCTGCAGGAGGTCCTTGTCGCCGCTGACGACGCAGACCTCGAGGTCCTGCGCCGCTCCCTGCTTCGCGAGCGTCGCGATGACGTCGTCGGCCTCGAAGCCGTCGAGCTCGAGTGTCGGGATGCGGTACGCGGCGAGGATCTGCTGGACGCGCTCGATGCCGGTGTCGAAGTCCTCCTGCTCCTCCGGCGGCAGCGCGACGCGCGTCGCCTTGTACTCGGCGAACATCTCCTCGCGCCCCGACGAGCCGGCGTCGCTCACCCAGCCGAGGTAGTCCGGCTTGTGCTTCTCGATGAGCCGCTTGAGGAAGTCGCTCACGCCCTTCGCGATCCCGGTGTTCTCGCCGCGCGCGTTGCGCAGCGGTGCGCCGCCGCCCAGGGCGTGGAACGCGCGGAAGATCAGCGCATAGCCGTCGATGAGATAGAGCCGCGGCCGTCCGGGGATCGACATGCGGGAAAGCTACGCGACGCCCAGGGCCCACGCCGCGAGACCGGCGGCGATCGCGACGCGCGCGTTGTCGTCGAGCGCGAGCTTCGGCCGCTCGGCGAGCGCCGCGGCGACGCCGATCGCCGCGGCGGCGAGGAGCCCCGACTGCGCGAGCCAGAGCGGCCCGATCGCGCTCGAGACGGCACACGCGATCGAGCCGGCCCAGGTCTTCCCCTGCGTCGCCGCCCGCGCCGCGACCGCGCGCCCGACGAGCGCCGCCGCCGCGTCGCCGACCACGCCGCCCCAGAGGGCGCAGAGCGCGGCACGCTCCGGAAAGAGCCACACGGCAAGCAGCATCGCGCCGAGGATCCAGGTCGCGCCCGTGAGCTGCGTCGCCTCGTGCCCACGCAGCATGAAGCCGAACCACCGCTCGAACCACGCGCGCATCGCGGGACTGCCGCGGCGGCCCGCCTCCAGGAGCAGCGACACCGCGAGCGCGGCGCCGAGCACGAGCAGCAGCTCCGCGCGCGTGACGAGCCCGAGTCCCCACGAGAGCGGGAAGACGAGCGAGCAGAGATGGATCCCCTTCCGCGCGAGCTCGGCGCGCCACGAGAAGGCGCGCGCGTCGCTCACTTGAGGTGCCGGCGGAACTCCTGCTCGAACCGCACCTCGCTCGACTGCGTCAGGCGCCAGCGGCCCGTGCCGGTCTGGTCGTAGAAGACCAGCTGCATGTTCAACGAGCGATAGTCCCAGAGCTGCTGGCGGCCGCGCGAGAAGTCGGCGAGCTGCGGCTCGAGGAGCTGGTCGGGCTCGCCGAGGGTGATGAAGACGCGGCCGCGGTCGGACATCCATCCGGGGGTCGCCTCCTCGCGGAAGCGTGCGTTCGCGCGCACGAGGCGGCCGAAGTACTCGCGCAGGTCCTCCTGCATCGGCGTCTCGGGACGGCTGTCGGTCTCGCGCGCGAAGGCGGCCCAGGCGGCGGGACGGTCCTCCTCGGCCGCGTCGCGGAGCCGCTGGAGGCGCGAGGGCTGCGCGTACCAGCGCAGGTAGTTCAGCATCTCCTCGAACGTCGCGACCGGCAGTTCGCCGCCGAAACCGACGAAGACGTACGACGACGAGGTGTCCGCGCCGCCGTCGCGAAGGAAGGACAGCTGCGCGACGCCGATGCCGATCCGCGTGACCGGCACCTCGACGACGCCCGACCGCATGCCGCCGCGTGACGCGACGTGCACGGTGTCGTTCCACATCACGCGCCCGCGCTCGCTGCGGATGAGCAGGCGCACCGGTGCGCTCGTGTCGCCGTAGCCCTCGACGTACACCGGCAGGATGCTGTCGCGGCCGGCGACGGCGGTCGCCGAGGCGTTGAGCAGGAGGATCGGCAGCGAGTCGCGCGAATGCCGCGGCGTGACCTCGGCGACGGGCATCGGCGTCGAGAGCGTGCCGTCGCCGAGCCGCGGGACGGTGATCTGGATCGTCTCCTGCGCGCTGCGCTGCGAGCCTTCGTCACGCACCGCGACGACGAGCGAGTAGCGGCCGGGCGGGACGTCGATGAGCTCCTGGTGGATGATGCTCTCGTCGGTGCGCGTCGTCTCGCGATACGTGCCCACGAGCAGGTGCTCCTGCGCTTCCGTGCTCACGACGACCTGGTTGTCGCGGACCAGCGTCACGCCGACCGTGTAGGCCGCGCGGAAGCGGTTGTCCGTCTCGCGCGCGAAGGTGAGTGCCGTGTTCGAGAACGTGATCGCGATCGCGACGTGGGTGGTGTCGGGCGTGGCGCCGGCGAGGAAGGCGGTGCGCCCGACGAGCGGGAAGGGGAGCCCGCGCGCGATCATCCCCATCTGCCGGAAGAGCGGCGTCGCGTCGAAGCTGAGGTTCTGGCCTGGCCGCGCCGGGGCCGAGGAGGGGATCGGCGACACCGCCGGGGCCGGCGCGCTCGCCGGAGCGGCGCTGCCGCCCCGGCCGCACGCGAGCGCGGCCAGGAGCGGGAGGTTGCGGAGGGAACGGTGCACGGGCATCGGAAGGGGGTGAACGTGCCCCGTGCGGTTGGGGCACCGTGGAATCTACCCCGTGGACGGCCCCATGGTCATCGGTCCGCACCGATGGTCCGCACCGATGGCCCGCACCGATCGTGTCGACATCGCGTCGGATCGCTTGCCGCATGCAGGGTCACCCGGTAGCTTCGCCGCGTGCCTCGTGACGCGCTCGTCGGAACCACCATCGCCGGATACACGCTCCTCGACCGGGTCGGGGAAGGCGGCACGGCCACCGTCTACCGGGCGCAGCACCCCGACCATGGGACGGTCGCGCTGAAGGTGCTCAAGGAGAAGCTGCGCCAGGACCGCACCGCGGTCGCGCGGTTCACCCGCGAGGCCAGCTTCGGGACACGGGTCACCCACCCGAACGTCATCCGCACCATCCAGACGGGCGAGGAGGGCGGACTGCCGTTCCTCGCGATCGAATGGGCGGCCGGCGAGCTGATGGAGAGCTACGCCAAGCGCAATGCGCCCTTCCCGCCGGACGAGGTCGCGTCGGTCATCGCGCAGATCGCGAGCGCCGTCTTCGCCGCGCACTCGGCGGGGATCGTGCATCGCGACCTGAAGCCGGACAACGTCATGTACGACCATGACACGCGCACGGTGAAGCTGCTCGACTTCGGCATCGCCACCGCGACCGACGTGACGCCGGACCAGCGGCTCACGCGCGCGGGCTTCTTCGTCGGCACGCTGATGTACGTCGCCCCCGAGGCGCTCTCGGGCGAGGTCGTCTCGCCCGCGGCCGACCAGTTCTCGCTCGCGACGATGGCCTACCAGTTCCTCACCGGCCTGCTGCCGTACACGGCGAAGAGCCCGCGCGAGATGTTCACCGCGCTGCTCTCGCAGCCGCCCGTCGCGCTGAACAAGGCGAAGCCCGAGCTCAACTACCACCCGGCCGTCGAAGAGGTCGTGATGAAGGGGCTCGCGAAGGCGCCCTCGGACCGGTACCCCACGGTCGTCGCCTTCGCGGATGCGCTCGCCGAGGTGCTCAAGGATCCGTGGCCCGCGGAGAGTCCGTCGGTCGGGTTCCTCTCGCGCGTGAAGAAGGGGCTCTTCGGGCGCTAGG
>CAZIDS010000233.1:0-5323 GCA_964537945.1 uncultured Gemmatimonas sp.
GAGCATGTCCATGTTGTGCGCGGCGACGATCCTGTCGAGCGGCACGGTGGGATGGTCCACGAACCAGCGCGAGCCGAGGAGGCCCTGCTCCTCGCCCTGGTGCGAGACGAAGAGGATCGACCGCTTCGGCTTCTCGGCCGCGAACCGCTCGGCGATCTCGAGCAGCACCACCGTGCCCGAGCCGTCGTCGTCGGCGCCGTTCGAGATCGAGTCGAGCCGCGGCGGGCGGATGCTGCGCGCCCGCGCGATCAGCGCGTTGATCCGCTGCTGCTGCTCCGCCGTGGGCTGGCAGGCCGGGTCGTTGGCGCCCTGGCGGCGGGTCACCGTGTTCACCGCGCGCAGCGAGTCGTGGTCCACCGGATTGCCGTTCGTGCCGACGTGGTCGTTGTGCGCGCCGACGAGCACGTACTCCGACGCGAGCGTCGGATCCGAGCCCGGCAGGACCGCGACGACGTTGCGCGCCGGCGACGCGGTCGGCGTGAAGCCGTAGGTCCAGCGGCCGCTGACCATCCCGCCCGTCGTGCCGACGGCGAGCCCGTCGAGCGCGCGGCCGAAGAGCCGTTCGGCCACCGCCCTGTTGATCGACGCGCCGGCGACCGGAAGGTCGGCGCCCGGGATCGTCGCGGGCCGCATCGTCAGGCGCGGCTGCAGTGCCGCGGCGCGCGCGCGCTCGTTCATCCCGTCGAGGTTCACCACGAGCACCGCGACCGCGCCCGCGACGTGCGCGCGCCGGTCGCGGACCTGCCCCTGCGGGATGAACGGGGGCGGCGCCTGGCGCGGGTTGGCGCGCTGCGCCGCTTCCACAGCGGCCGCCGCGGCGGCGCCGAACTTGTTCGGCACATCGGCGCAGCTGACGAAACTCGCCGGCGCGTTGCCTGCCGGCGTCCCGCTTCCCGAGGCCGCGTCGGCGACGAAGACCGCGACCTTGCCGCGGAACTGCGCCGGGTCGAGCGCGACCGTGGTGTCGCCCCAGCGGCCGGCGAAGACCGCCGGCGTCTCGGCGAAGTCGATGTTCGCGCCGAAGCCGTTCGCCGTGCTCGGCGCCGTCGGGAGGTAGGCGCTCGTGAGCACCATCGGCGCGCCGGCGACCGTGAGCCGCGCGGCGGAGATGTCGAAGCCGAGTCCGCCGTACGGCAGCACCTGGAAGTATGTGCCGTCGTCCCCCGCCGGCTTGAGGCCGAGCCGGCGGAACTCGCGCGCGATGTACTCGGTGGTCTTCGTGTTCCCGGCCTCGCCCATCCGGCGGCCGCGCATCGAGTCGTCGGCGATCTGGTAGAGCCGCGTGCGGAGGTCGTTCGCCGTGATCGCGGTCTCGGTGGGGCGGGGGGCCCACTTCCGCGGGCCCTCGTCGGGCCAGACGGTGCGCTCGGTCGTGGGTCGCGCCGCGCGGGCCGGCGTGGGGGTCCCGCCCTGCGCGGCGAGCGCGAGAGGCGAGAGCAGGGCGAGCGCCGCGGCAGCGCGGCGAATCGTCGTCGGCGACATCAGCACCTCGGCCCTCGCGGGCCGCGATCAGGGATGAACGGCGTCTGTCCGGTTACGCACCACGGCTACGGAACGCTCCGCAGCAGCGCCCGCACGGGGGCGGCGTCGATCGCCCCGACGGGCATCGGCAGGGCGAGGAGCTCGTAGTGACCAGGCTCGATCTCGCGGAGGTCGAGGTTCTCGAGCACGCAGGCGCCGCCGTCGAAGACGGCGTGGTGCACGTCGAGCGATTTGCTATCGCGCGGGTCGACGCTCGGGCAATCGACCGCGAGCAGGCGCAGGCCGCGCGCGACGAGTTCGGTCGCCGCCTCGGGTGCGAGGCTGGGCCACCCGTCCGGGAACGTGCCCTTCGCGGTCGTGCGGCCGGTCTTCAGGATGAGGCGCGTGCAGTGCGGGAGTACGCCCGCGGCGTCGAGCGCCTCGAGCGTGATCGCGCTCGCGATCGTCGAGACGTCGACCACCTGCGCGCCGCCCACGAAGGGCAGGAGGGGCAGCGCGTCCGCTCCCGCGCCGTCGGCGCTCACGTGCAGCGGCGCGTCGGCGTGCGTGCCGACGTGCGGCGACCCGTTGAGGCAGGTGAGGTTCACGCTCCCGCCCTTCGCCATCTCCGTCGTCCAGCCGCAGCTCCACGCGGTGTCGCCCGGCCAGGGCGGCGTCGCCGGGTCGAACGGGATCGACACGTCGACCAGGCGTTCGACGCGCGTGGCGCCCGAGGACCTCCGTGCTTCCGTCATCTACCGGCCTCCGCCGTCTCCCGACGGCCGTCCCGCCCCGTAGAGTCGCGCCCGCACCGCCCAGAGCTCGGGGAAGAAGCGCTGGCTGACGGTCTTCGCGAGGTAGCGCGCGCCGAGCGTGCCGCCGGTGCCGCCGGTGTCGGGCCCGATGATCCGCTCGACCAGCTGCACGTGGAGGAAGCGCCAGCGCGCGAAGCCCTGCTCGTAGGCGAGGAAGCTCTCGGCCAGCATCTGCAGCAGGCCGTGCGTCGCGTCGGTGTAGACCTGCTCCAGCGTGACGCCCTGCCGATCGAGCAGCGCGAGGAAGAGCGCCTGCAGGGTCGGGCGCGCGACCGCGCGCGCCACCGCCGGCGGCAGCTCGCCGTGCTCCTTCAGCGCGGCCATGAAGTGCGCGTCGCGCAGCCCGCTGGTCGCCTCGATCGCGCGGAACTGCGCGCTCTGCGAGCCGCTCGAGCTGCCGAGGTAGCCGCGGAACTGCATGAACCGCTGCGGCGGCAGCGTGTCGAGCGCCGAGAGCTCGTGTGCGACGAGCTCGACCAGCGTGTTGATCCGCTGCATCGACGTGAGCGCCGCCTGCGCGTCGAAGGCCTGCAGCTGCCCGATGAGGGAGTCGAACTCGTGCAGCAGCACCTTGAACCAGAGCTCGCTCGCCTGGTGCACGACGATGAAGAGCAGCTCGTCGGGGTGCTCGGGCCTCGACTGCGGCCGCTGCAGGGCGAGCAGGGACTCGAGCTCGAGGTACGTGGGGTAGTTCATCTCGCGCGGGGCGCTCAAAAGGTCGCGACCTCGAGCGCGAGGAGGTCGTCCGCGCGCATCGTCTCGGTGGTGAAGAACGGCTCGCCGTAGCGGCAGCGGATGAGCGACCCGTAGTGGGCCGCCTGGTGCCGCACGACGTCGTAGAGCGGCTCGCCGGTGGGGTAGACCTCCCCCGCCTGCGTGGCGCCGTCGAACTGCGAGGCGTAGCACTTGATCGCCTCGAGCTTCACCTCGAACACGTCGGAGATGTCGGCGACGAAGGTCGGCTTCACGTGGTCCTCGCGGTAGGTGATCGCGTGGAGGACCTTGTGCGGCCGGTGCGGCGGCGACGCCGCGTCGAGCTTCTTGAGGCCGGCCAGGAAGCAGGCGTCGCGCACGAGCTGCGCCGCGACCCGGTGGTCGGGATGGCGGCCGCGCGGCGCCGGCGCGATCACGACGCGCGGCCGCAGGTCGCGGATGACGCGGGCCAGCTGCAGCCGCGTCTCCGGCGTGTTGGTGATGCCGGCGTCGGGCAGCGCCAGGTTGCGGCGCGCGGCGACCCCCAGCACGCGCGCCGCCCGGTCGGCCTCCTCGGCGCGGAGCTCGGCCGAACCGCGCGTCCCCATCTCCCCCTGGGTGAGGTCGACGATCCCGGTGCGCCGTCCCTGCCGCGCGTGCTTCGCGAGCACGCCGCCGCAGGTGAGTTCGACGTCGTCCCGGTGCGCCGCGATGGCGAGCAGGTCCACGGTGGCGGTCATCACGGGGAATCTATGACTGTCGCACGGCCCCCGCGATTCGACATCTTGGGGCGTGACCGAACCCGGCCCGCCCTACGACCGGCCCCTGCCGTCGCTCTCCAGCGAACGGCTCCTCCTCCGCCCGTTCGTCCCCGGCGACGCGGCCTCGGTGCAGCACTACCTGGCCGACGGCGACGTGGCGCGCAACACGCTCAACATCCCGCACCCCTATCCGGACGGTGCGGCCGACGAGTTCATCGCCGGCCATGCGCCGGCGTGGGCGGCGGGGAAGCGTGGCACCTGGGCGCTCACGGCGCGCGAGGGTGGCGCGCTCGTCGGCGCGATCGGCCTCGTGCTCACGCGCGCCCACCATCGCGCCGAGGTCGGCTACTGGGTGAGCCGGCCGGAATGGGGGAAGGGCTACGCGACCGAGGCGACCCGGCGGATCATCGCCTTCGCCTTCGACGACCTCGGGCTCCACCGCGTGGAGGCGCACCACTTCCTCGAGAACCCGGCGTCGGGCCGCGTCATGCGCAACGCCGGCATGACGCCCGAGGGCGTGCACCGCGCCGTCGTCTGGCGCGACGGCGTCGCCCGCGACCTCGCGAGCTACGCGATCCTGCGGACCGACCCCCGCCGCTAGCGCGGCGGCGGCCGGAACGAGGAAGGGGCGCCCCGCAGGGCGCCCCTTCCATGCATCGGTCCGTCGTGCGCGCTCAGCGCGTGGTCGGGGGCCGGCGGCCGCCGCCCTGCGGCATCGCGGCGAGGTTCTTGTCGAAGGTCGCCTGCTGCTCCGCGGTGAGGACCGCGCGGATGTCGGCGTTCTGCTTGCTGCGCATCTCCATCATCTTCGCGCGCGACGTGGAGTCCTGCATCCCGCCGCCCGCCTGCATCTGCGCGCGCATCGCCTCGCGGCCTGCCGCCTGGATGCTGTCGATCTTCGCCTTCTGCTCCGGCGTGAGCGTGATGTCCTTGAAGAGCATCTCGTTCATCCGCCCGCCGCCCTGGCCCATCCCCTGGCCCATGCCCTGGCCGCCGCCCGCCTGGCCACCCTGCGCCTGCGCGGTCGAAGCCGCCACCACGAGAAGCAGCGCCGCCAGGATCCGTGTCGCCTTCATCATCGCCTCCGAGGTTTGGACTGCATGACCGGCATCCGCCGGCCGCCGTGTGATACCTACGAGAGAATGCCCCGGTTCGTTAGCGTGACGCGTTGCCACCGTGGCCGCGCCCGCCGCGTCCGCCGCGGCGCCGGCCGCCCCCGGCGGGAGAACCCTGACGCGTATGCGACTCGTGCGCGCGGTGGGCGCCGTCGGCCGGGCGCGCGGGCCGCGGCGCCGGCGCGGCCGGCTTCGCGTGCGACGGGCCGCGGCCGCCGTGCGACGGCCCAGGCGACGCCTTGCGTGCCGTGCGCTCCGCCTCGGCCTTCGCGTGGGCGTCGCGCCGCGCCTGCTTCTCCTTCGCGCGCGCGCGCTCCTCCGCCTTCCGCGAGCGGATCGCCGCGATGCGCTCCGCGATCGGGATCTCGAGGCGCTCCTTCGGCACGTGCTTGTAGTCGAATCCCGGCAGCGTGCGCCGCGGCAGCTTCTTCGCGATCGCCTTCTCGATCGCGCGGAGGTCGTTCTCCTCCTCCGGCGA
>CAZIDS010000234.1:0-5310 GCA_964537945.1 uncultured Gemmatimonas sp.
ATCGCGACCGCGGGCATGCCGCGCGGCGCGAGCGGGATGGTGCGCCGCACCGCCGTCTTCCGCACGACCGCGCCGCCGCCGCGCCGCGCCCGCATCTGCTGCGCCCACTTCGCCTGCCGGTCGCTGGCGTCGGCCGCGGCCTCCTCGAACGCCTTGTCGCTCGACAGCACCCACAGCAGGTGGATCGCGAGCAACCCCAGCGCCTGCGCCAGCGCCGAGGCGAACGCGAGCGGCTCGCGGGTGACGATCGGGAGGTACGCGACCTTGATCGGGTAGAGCACCCAGCTCGCCGGCGGGAGGTCGAAGATCGCGCTGAAGACCTCGACCATGCCACGCGGCTCGGGCGGCGCGTTCGTCACCCAGTCCCAGTGCGAATGCGCGGTCCAGCCGACGAGGCCGACGCACGCGGCGAAGACCGCCATCGCCGGCCAGCTGCGGCGCGCACCCGCGAGCCCGTGCTCCTCCACGCCGGCGCGCAGCAGCCCGATGCCGAGCCGATGGAGCGAGATCGTCGTCAGCGCGGTCCAGAGGCCGATGCCGCGGAAGACGCTCGCGAGCGGCGTGCCGGCGCGATTCAGGATCACCGACCAGAGCAGCACCGAGAAGAGGATCGCGAACTGGGCCCGCGCGAGCTTGAACAGGATCAGCCCGCGCCGCGAGAGCGGCGCCGGGAAGAGCATCGCGACCTCGGCCTGCGTGAAGGCGAGCGCGGTGCGGTCGGTGCCCATCACCCAGGCCCACGCGAGGTAGCCGAGGATGAAGACGCCGAAGATCCCCATCATCACGAAGGCGCCGCGGTCGCTCATCGGCGACGACGCGGTGCGGCGGACGAAGAAGAACCAGAAGTAGAGCAGCCCGAGCGCGAAGGCGAGGGCGTAGCGCGGCTGCTTGAGGCGCGCGGCCTGGCGGCGGATGCGGTTCCGCGCCGTCGTGCGGAAGAGGTAGACGAAGGCCGACGCGGTCGCGTTCACGCCGTCGCGGTCCCTTCGCCCTCGCCCGTGAGCGCGAGGAAGATGTCCTCGAGCGGCTTCCCCGCGAGATGCGGATGGCCCGCGACGATCTCCGGCATCGACCCGTACGCGACACAGCCGCCCTTCCGGATCACGAAGAGCTTCGTGCAGAGCTCCTCGACGAGCGTGAGCAGGTGCGACGACAGGATCACGGCGGTGCCCGCCTTCGCGCGCGCGGCGATCGTCGCCCGCATGCGGCGCATCCCCGCCGGGTCGAGGCCGGTGAGCGGCTCGTCGAGCACCAGCGCACGCGGATCGTGCAGCAGTCCGCACGCGATCGCGAGCTTCTGCTTCATGCCGCGCGAGAGCTCCTCGGGCAGCGACTTCCGCTTCTCGCCGAGCTCGAGTTCGTCGAGCACCGGGCCGATCCGCGCCTCGACGTCGCCGACGCCGTAGACGCGCGCGATGAAGCGCAGGTGCTCCTCGACCGTGAGGTGGTCGAAGAGGTGCGGCTCATCGGGGATGAAGGCGAGCTGCTGCTTCGCCTGCACACCCTCGCGCTGGATGTCGTGCCCGGCGATGCTGACCGTCCCCTCGCTCGGCGCGATGATGCCGGCGAGGCACCGGAGCGTGGTCGTCTTGCCGGCGCCGTTGGGGCCGACGAGGCCCAGGATCTCGCCCGGCGCGACCGAGAAGGAGATGCCGTCCACGGCGGTGAAGCCGCCGTACCGCTTGGTGAACCGTTCGACCGAGATCATCCGCGCTGGAAAGGGCTGCGGGAAACTAGCGCCCGGCACGCTCCGACGCGCGGGAACCGCCTATTCGCCGCTCCCCTGGGCCGAGACGAGCGCGTGCTCGACGCGGCGGCGGATCCGCAGGAAGGCCGTGTCGTCGTCGGCGGGCGCCGCGACATGCACCGCGTCGAGGAAGGCCTGCGCGAAGTCGTAGTGCGAGCGGCAGCCGGCGCAGCCCGCGAGGTGCGTCACGACGCGGTCCCGCTCGGTCTCGGGAAGGGCGCCGTCGAGGTGCGGCCACAGGCGGGCGACGATCTCCTCGCACTCGCTGCGGGTGATGGATGCGGTCATCAGGGGCTCCGGGGGGCCGGGCGCGCGAAGCCGCGGTCCACGGCGTGCGCGAGGAGGGACTCCTGCAGCTGCCGTCGCGCGCGGAAGAGCCGCGAGCGGACGGTGCCGATGGGGATCATCAGGAGTTCAGCGATCTCTTCATAGGTGAAGCCCTCGACGTCGGCGAGGGCGACGACGTCGCGGAAGGGCTTGTCGAGCATCTCGATCGCGGCACGGATCGCCGGGCCGAGGTCGATGCGGTCGAACAGGTCGGTCAGCCCCATCGACCGCGCGCTGCGGTGTGCGTCCGCCGAGGCGTACGCCTCGAGCGTCTCGTCCTCCACCGCCGTCACGAGCTTCGCGCGCTGGCGCTGCGCGAGGAAGACGTTGCGGCAGATGGTCGAGAGCCACCGCTTGCAGTCCGAGCCCGGCTCGAAGGTCTTCCAGTGCCGCAGGGCGCGGAGGAAGGTCTCCTGCACGAGGTCGTCTGCCTCCGCCGAGTCCTTCGCGAGCGCGCGCGCCACGCGCACCACCGCGGGGAGGTGCGGAAGGGCGACGCTCTCGAACTCGTGGGAGACGGGGTCGGCCAAGGAATGGGGGATCGACGCAGCCACGGTGTCCGGAATCGCCGGGGCGCGCAAGAGTTCCCGGGGAACTCGCGGAGGGGGACGACACTACCGCCGGGCGCGAGAACAGTCCCGGCCGCGCGCGCCGCCGGGCTCACCCCCTCCCCGAGGCCCCCGATGTCCGTGACGACCCACCGCCTGCGTCCCGCAGTGATCCTGTTCGTGATGCACACCGCGCTCATCACGCTGCTCTCCTTCCCGCGTGCCGCGCACGCGCAGGTGGGCGGCATCGACCTCGGTGCCGCCGCGCCGGCCGCGATGGTCGAGACCCTCGACGGCACGCCGGTCGACATGACCTCCTTCTATGGGAAGGGGAAGCCCGTCGTCGTGGAGTTCTGGGCGACCTGGTGCCCGCTCTGCCGGCGCCTCGAACCGGTGATGCAAGCTGCGCGTGCGAAGTACGGCGACCGGGTCACCTTCGTGAGCGTCGGCGTCGCGGCGAACCAGACGCCGGAGCGCCAGCGTGCGCACGCCGCCGCGAACGGGATGACCGGTGAGTTCGTCTTCGACCGCGACGACAACGCGCAGAAGGCGTTCCGCGCGCTTCACACGAGCTACGTCGTCGTGATGGACGCGCAGGGCAAGGTCGTCTACACGGGGATGGGGGAGTCGCAGGACATCGACGCCGCCGTGCGGAAGGGGCTCGGCCAGCCGTAGCTTTCCGCGATGCCGCTCACGACCCGGGTACTGGCCGCGCTCGCCGCGGGAATGCTCCTGGGCCTCGCGCTCGCCGGACGCGAGGGCGCGTTCGTGAGCGGCACGCTCGCCGTCGCGTCGGCTGCGGGGACGCTCTTCGTGAGCGCGATCCGGATGACGGTGGTCCCTCTCGTCGTCTCGAGCCTCGTCTCGGGCGTCGGGCAGGCACCCGACCCGCGCGTCGTCGGACGGATCGGCGCGCGCGCGGTCGCGCTCTTCGCGCTCTTCGCCGCGCTCGCGGCGGCCTTCGGCGTCGCGCTGGGGGCGCCGCTGCTCGCGATGCTGCCGCTCGACCCGGCGGCCGTCACGTCGCTGCGCGAATCCGTGATGCAGGGCGGCACGAGCGCCGCCGACGCCGCGCGCAGCGTGCCGGGCATCGCCGCGTGGGTGGTCGCGCTCGTGCCGGTGAACCCGGTGCGCGCCGCCGCCGACGGCGCGATGCTCCCGCTGATCGTCGCGACGGTGCTCTTCGCCGTGGCGCTGACGCAGATCGCCGTCGAGCGGCGCGCGGCCGTGCTGCGGATCGCCGAGGGCACGATGGACGCCTCGCTCGCGCTGGTGCGTGCGATCATGCAGCTGGCGCCGGTGGGCGTCTTCGCACTCACCGTGCCGCTCGCCGCCACGCTCGGGACGGGCGCGATCGGCGCGCTGCTCGGGTTCATCGTGATCGTGAGCGGCGCGCAGGTGCTCTTCTGCGCGGCGGTGCTCTACCCGCTCGCGGCGGTCGTCGGCCGCGTACCGCTGGTGCGATTCGCGCGGGCCGCGCTCCCGGCGCAGTCGATCGCGTTCAGCGCGCGCTCGTCGATGGCGGCGCTGCCGGCACTGCTCGAGGCCGGCGGCGCGCTCGGCCTCTCGCCGCCGGTGACGAACTTCCTCATCCCGCTCTCGGCGACGCTCTTCCGCGCCGGCGCGGGGATCGGACAGACGATCGGCGCGCTCTTCGTCGCGCGGCTCTTCGGCGTGGACCTCGGCGCAGGCGCGCTCGCGACCATCGCGCTCACGAGCGCCGTCACCTCGTTCTCGGTGCCGGGCATCCCCGGCGGATCGATCGTGATGATGGTGCCGGTGCTGACGGCCGCGGGGATCCCGGTCGAGGGGATCGGCATCCTCCTCGGCGCCGACACGATCCCCGACATGTTCCGGACGACGGCGAACGTGACCGCGCAGATGGCGGTGGCGACGGTGGCCGGTGAGCGGATGAAGGATGAATGATGAAGGTCACCGCGTGCGGTCGTTAGCTTTCATCCTTCATCCCTGGCCCTTCATCATCAGTGCGAAAGCTCGCCCTCCTCTTCGACCTCGACGGCACGCTCATCGACTCGATCGGCCTTCTCGTCGCGTCGATGCAGTACGCGTACGAGGGCCGCGAGCACCAGCCGCCGGTGCCGGAGTGGCTCGCCGCGATCGGGACGCCGCTCGACGGGATGCTGCGCCGCTGGGCGCGCGACGACGCCGACGTCGAGCACCTGCGCGGGCGCTACCGCGAGTTCCAGTTCGCGAACCATGACGCGATGACCACCGCCTATCCCGGCGTGGTCGAGACCGTGCGCGCGCTCCGTGCCGACGGGCACGCGCTCGCCGTCGTGACGTCGAAGCTCGCGGTCGGCGCGACGCGCTCGCTCGAGTTCGTCGGCATCGCCGACTGCTTCTCGGCGGTGGTCGGCATCGAGAGCACCACGCGGCACAAGCCGCACCCGGAGCCGGTGTTCCACGCCCTCGAGCGGCTGGGCGGCATCCCGCCCGAGCGCGCGATCTTCTTCGGCGACTCGACGCACGACATGCATGCAGGGAACGCGGCGGGCGTCGTGACCGCGGCGGCGCTCTGGGGCCCGTACTCCCGCGAGCAGCTCGCGGTGTCGAACCCGCAGCACTGGCTGACCGGGTTCGCGGAGGTGCGAACGCTGGTGGACCGGCTCGCGATGAAGTGATGGCCGCGGCGGGGCCGGTGGGCGCGACCCTCGTCGCGTGCTCACC
>CAZIDS010000235.1:0-5288 GCA_964537945.1 uncultured Gemmatimonas sp.
GCCCCATCTCCTTGTACGCGACGCCGAGGTCGTAGTGCGCCTCGGCATCGCCGTAGTCGACGTTGTCGGAGACGCCCTGCTTGAACTTGCGGAGCATGTCGGCGAAGTCGGCCTGATCGTCGCCGGTCGGCTCCTTCTCCTCGACGACCATGCGCGTGCTCTTCGGCTCGTCGTCGTCGCGCAGCCAGTCGCCGAGCGAGACGAAGTCGCCGTCGTCCTGCTTCTTCTTCGCGGCCGGTGCCTTCGCCGACGGCGCGGCCGGCTCCGGGGCGGCCGGCTTCTTCATCGCCGTGGTGGAGCGTCGCGGCGCCGGGGCCGGGGCGGCCGGCTCCTCCTTGATCGTCTCGAGCGCCGCCTGCGCGCGCAGGTCGTCGGGCGCGATCTCGAGCACACGCTGATAGACGACGCGCGCCTTCGGCCCCTGCCCCGCCTTCACGAGCGCGTCGGCGAGCTCCACGTACGCCTCGGCGAGCCGCATGCGGTCGTTCGCGCGGAAGGCGAACTCGACGCGCTTCTGGTGGTACTCGATCGTGTCCGGCGAGAGCCGCACGATCTCCTCGGCGACCGAGGCCGCCGTGTCGAGGTCGCCGGTGCCCTCGAAGCCCTTGAGGGCACGCGCGAGCTCGGCGACGCCGGCCTCCTTCTGCCCGTCGTCGAGCAGCGCCTCGGCGTACTGGCGCCGCAATGCCCAATCCTCGGGCGCCGCCTCGACCTGCGCCTTCAGCAGGTCGACGGAGTTCGCGAGCACCGACGACGTCGCGCGCGGGATCGGTACTTCCTCGATCTCCATCGGCGGGAGCAGCGAGTCGGGCGCGGCCTCGATGAGCGAGGGCTGCTGTGCGCCGAAGGTCTCGTCGAGCGGGAGCGCGTGCACGCCTTCGCTCGATTCGACCTCCAGCAGGTCGAGTCCCTCCACCGGCTCCGCCGGTGCGCTGCCGAAGGTGAGGAAGTCGCTCGCGACCGGCTCGAGCGCGACCTCGTCGAGCATCGGCAGGTCCTCGACCGGTGCAGGCGCCGAGGCGGCCGGCGCGTCGACCTCGATCATCGGCAGGTCGACCTTCAGCTGGTCGGGGATCGCGGTCACCTGCAACCCGGCGATCGACCCCCGTGGCGGCGGGGCGTCGTCGCTGACCGACGTCGGCTCGACGAGCAGGTCCTCGGGCGGCGGCGTCGGGACCGGCGGCCGCGACGCGATCGTCTCGACCACCATCTCGGGCGGCACCGTGATCGACGGCGGCGGCTCGGCCGACGTCGGCTCGATGACGATCGGCGACGCGGCGGCGGCCGTCTGCTGCGGCGCCGGCGGCGTCACAGGATTCGCCTTCGGCGGCGTGACGGCCGGCGCGTCCCCGGTGTCCAGCAGCTCCAGCCCCTGCGTGGCCTTGGTCAAGCGGCGCACATCGGCGGCCTTCGAGGTGCGGATCGACATCCGCGCCGGTCCGGGCTCCGGATCGAGGTCGAGGAAGACGAGTCCGCCGGCCTTCGAGGCGGCCCCACCTTCGTCCGCGCGCGGCTCGACCGCGGGGTCGATCGCCTTCATGCGCGCCGCGATGCCCGTCGCGTCGGACTCGCGACGCTCGCGCACCGCCTGCGCGTACGCGACCTGGAGCTGCTCGATGGCCTCGGCCTTCCGGTCGGCCTTCGCGAGCTGGTCCGCGAGCATCAGGCGCACATCGTCCTGGTCGGGGACGAGGTCGGCGAACTCCTTCAGCGCGCGGAACGCCTCATCGAGGTTGCCGGCCTTCTGCATCCGGCTGGCGTACTCGAGGAAGTTCTGTCGCGCGTCGCCCCGGAAGCCCTTCTCGGCCGAGATCTTCCCGAGCTTGTAGTAGACGACCGTCCGGCCGGGAGACTGGCGGAGGATCTTGTTGCAGAGCGCGATCGCCGGGTTGTAGAAGCCGCCCTCGGCGTAGTGATCGACGGCACGCTCCCAGACCGAGACCGCCTCGGGGAGGTTGCCCGCCTTCTGCAGCAGGTCGCCTACGCGGTTGTAGAGCGGGATGTCGATCGGATCTTCTTCGCCGCGCTCATAGACCTCGATCATCTCGCGGTACGTCGCGAGGGCCTTGTCCATCTGCTTCTTGGCCTCGAAGTCGGCCGCTTTCTTCTTCAGCTTGAGGATGTCGGCCATCGGGGAAAGGTATCCGGCGAACCCGTGACGTGACAAGCGTTTGGGTGGGCCCGGCCGCCCGTCAGGCGCCGTGCGCGGGACGTCCGCCCACCCAGGTCCGGGTGCAGCGCCGGTCGCCATACCAGTAGGGGACCTCGCGGTGGTCGCGGACGTCGAACAGCGAGAGGTCTGCCTGGAAGCCGGGGGCGACCTGTCCCACCTCGCCGGCCATTCCCAGCGCGGCCGCGCCGTTGACGGTCGCCGCGACGAACGCCTCCCCCACGCTGAGCCGCAGCTGGCTGACGGCCAGGGTCAGGACGAGCGGGAAGTTCACGGTCGGGCTCGTCCCCGGATTGAAGTCCGACGCGAGGGCGACGGCGACGCCGGCCTGGATGAGCGCGCGCGCCGGCGCCTGCTTCGGGCGGCCGAGGAAGAGCATCGTGCCGGGGAGGAGCGTGGCGACCGTGCCGGCCGCGGCGAGCGCCGCGATCCCCTGCTCCGAGATGGCGGCGAGGTGGTCGGCGGAGGTCGCGCCGAGCTCGGCGGCGAGTTCGGCGGCGGCGCCGTTCTCGAGCTCGTCGGCGTGGAGCTTGAGCCCCATGCCGGCGCCGCGGGCGGCCGTGAGGATGCGGCGGGTCTCGTCGATGGTGTAGACGCCGGGCTCGCAGAACACGTCGCAGAAGCGTGCGAGTCCCTCGCGCGCGACGGCCGGGATCATCTCCCCCGTCACGAGGCGGATGTAGTCCTCGCGCGTCCGCGGCGCCTCACGATGGTCGAGCGGCACCTCGTGCGCGCCGAGGAAGGTCGGCACGAGGCGGAGCGGGACCGCCGAGGCCAGGCGCTTGATCACGCGGAGCGTGGTGAGCTCCGACTCCAGGGACAGACCGTAGCCCGACTTCACTTCGAGCGTCGTGGTGCCGTGCGCGGCGATGCGGCGCATGCGCTCGGCGGCGAGCGCAGCGAGCTCGGCGGCGGTGCGCTCGCGGAGGTCGCGCACGGAGGAGTGGATGCCGCCTCCGCGGCGGGCGATCTCGAGGTAGCCGACTCCGGCCGCGCGGAGCTCCTGCTCCTCGTAACGCGCGCGGCCGAAGATGGCGTGCGAGTGGGAATCGACGAACCCGGGCGTGAGCACGCCCTGCGCACAATCCACCTCGGCGGCCTTCGGGTGCGCAGCGCGCAGCTCCGCGAGCGGGCCGACGCCGGCGATTCGGCCGTCGGCGCCGACCGCGACGGCGACATCCTTGCGCACGGCGGCGTCGGCCTGCTCGGCGCCGCGCCGGGCGCGTGCGGGGCCGGCGCAGGTCACGACCTCGGAGGCGTTCACGAACAGCTGGACGGACATCAGGGCGAGGCGACGAGGTCGAGGAAGCGGTCGGCGCGCAGCGGGGCCTGGGCCTCGCCGCGGCAGGCGTAGTAGCACTTGTCGCAGGCGATCGGCGCGTAGCCCGCGTATCCCGTCCAGTGGCCGTCGACCGGGAAGTCGGGGCAGCGCCGGATGCCCCCGTACGGGTCGATGTGCACGGTGTCGCGCCCCGACTGGCAGGGTTCCTTCATCTCGGCGCGGACCCAGCGCGGGATCTGCTCGAGGTAGTGATCCGAGTTCGAGATGATGCCGCGCCGGCGGCGCTTGAACGCGAGCAGCTCGGCGACCAGCGCCTCGAGACGCGCCTGATGCGCCGCGCGCAGGAGGTGTTCGCGATTGCCGTTCTTCGAGTCGGTATAGACGGAGAGGTTCACGCCGACGCGCATCGCCGCGGCGGCGCGCACGAGCGGCATGATCTCGTCGAGATTGTCGTCCTTGATGACGGTGTTGAAGCGCAGCGTCATCCCGGCGGCGCGGATGCGTTCGGCGTTGGCGAGGATGCGCGCCGAGAGGCCGGGGATGCCGCGCGCGCGGTCATGTCGCTCGTCGAGGTAGTCGAGCGAGACCGAGAACTGCCCGACGCCGGCGTCCCAGAGCGAGCGCGCCCGTTCCGGCGTGAGCATCGCGCCGTGCGTGATCAGCGTCATCCACTTCCAGCGGATCGCCCGGTCCACCGCGGCGACGATCTCCTCGAGGTCGCGCCGCAGCAGTGGCTCGCCGCCGCTGAAGGTGACGACCATCGGGTCGAAGGCCCGCGCCGCGTCGGTGAAGGAGGCGAGCTCCTTCGCCTTCATCTCGGGCGAGGTCTTCCAGTAGTCGCAGAAGGGACACTTCGCGTTGCAGCGCATCGTGACCTCGAAGGTCACGAGCACCGGCCGCCGCCGGAGGCGCAGGCGCGCGTACTTCACGCTGAAGGGCACGAGGTGCCACGGGCGGAAGCGCGCGCTGAGCACCGCTCAGCGGTCCAGCATCGGGAGGTCGATCCCCTCGCGGCGCGCGGTCTCGCGCGCGGTCTCGTAGCCCGCGTCGGCGTGGCGCGCGACGCCGATGCCGGGGTCGTTGGTCAGCACCCGCTGCAGCCGCTCGCGCATCTCCGGCGTGCCGTCGGCGACGATCACCTGCCCCGCGTGCAGCGAGTTGCCGATGCCGACGCCGCCGCCGTGGTGGAAGCTCACCCAGCTCGCGCCGCTCGCGACGTTGAGCATGGCGTTGAGGACGGCCCAGTCGGCGATCGCGTCGGAGCCGTCCTTCATGCCCTCGGTCTCGCGGAAAGGCGAGGCGACCGAGCCGGTGTCGAGGTGGTCGCGTCCGATCACGATCGGCGCCTTGAGCGCGCCCTGCGCGACGAGGTCGTTCAGCGCGACGCCGAAGCGCGCGCGCTCCCCCTGCCCCAGCCAGCAGATGCGCGCCGGCAGTCCCTGGAAGTGGATCCGCTCGCGGGCCATCGTGATCCAGCGCTTCAGGTGCTGGTCGTGCGGGAACATCTCGAGCACGAGGTCGTCGGTGCGCGCGATGTCGGCGGGATCGCCGGAGAGCGCGGCCCACCGGAAGGGCCCCTTCCCCTCGCAGAAGAGCGGCCGCACGTACTCGGGCACGAAGCCGGGGATCCGGAACGCGTCGGCGACGCCGGCGTCGAGCGCGACGGTGCGGATGTTGTTGCCGTAGTCGAACGCGATGGCGCCGCGGTCCTGCATCGCGCGCATCGCCTTCACGTGCGCGACGGCGCTCGCCGTGGAGCGGCGCACGTACTCCTTCGGGTCGCGCGCGCGGAGCGCGGCGGCCTCGTCGAGCGGCATCCCGTGGGGCACGTAGCCG
>CAZIDS010000236.1:0-5272 GCA_964537945.1 uncultured Gemmatimonas sp.
CGGTTCTTGATGTGCGCGAGCTCGTGCGCGAGCACTCCCTCGAGCTCGTCGCGGTCGACGACCTGCAGCAGGCCCTCGGTCACGCACACGACCGCGTGCTCCGGGTCACGGCCGGTCGCGAACGCGTTCGGCTGCTGGTGCGGCGCGATCGCCAGCGTCGGCATCGGGAGCCCGGCGCGCTGGCGCAGCCGGTCCACCATCGCGTACAGCTCCGGCGCCTGCGCGCGGTCGACGGTGCGCGCGCCGTACGAGCGCAGCACCATCGCGGCCGAGTTCCAGTACATGAAGAGGTTCATGCCGCCGGCGAGGACGAGCGCGAGCACGAGCCCGGTCGACCCGCCGAAGGACCCGCCGATCGCACCGAAGATCGCGGTGAGACCGGCCATCAGGACGAAGACCTTCACGTTGTTCATCTGCGCTCCGACAAGGGGTGGCCACGCCGGCCGCGATGGCCGGGCAGCAGCGTCTGGAGGGAGGATAAGCAACCTCGGTGCCGCGCCGGGAGCGCGGGGACGGCACATCGACGGTCAAATCGGCGCGCCGCGGCCTGCCACGGCGTTGCCGGGGGTACCGGGCCGGGCTACCCTTCGCATCGTGTCCACGCCATTCGATGCGCGCCGCGAGCTGCTCGGCGCCGCCAAGAAGCTGATCCTCGACGCGCCGAAGGGGCCGCAGCCCGCTCCCTTCGAGCCGCCTCGCCTGACCCTTGCCGCACTGGAGAAGATCAAGATGTCCCGTTCGCGCGACCGCATCCTCGCCAACCTCGAGGAGATGTACAGCGAGGCCTTCAAGCGCGCGAAGGCGTCGGAGGACGACGCGCAGATGGCGTCGCTCGACTTCGCCTACCGCCGCGAGCAGCTCTACTTCGAGATCCTGCTCGACGTGCGCGACGCCCTCGAGCGCCGCTGAGCCCCGGGCGCCGATGCTGGGCCGTCCGCTCGCCGTCGTCGCCCTCGCCGTGAACATCGTGATCGTGAACGCGCGCGTCTGGACCGGCGACGCGCGCCGCCCGTGGGCGGACGCCGTCGCGATCGAGGGCGATCGCATCCGGGCCGTCGGCTCGAGCGCCGAGGTCATGAAGCTCGCCGGCGGCGCCGGCGGCGCCGGCGTCCGCGTCATCGATGCGCGCGGTGCCATGGTGTTGCCCGGATTCACCGACACCCACGTCCATTTCATCGACGGCGGCTTCCGCCTCGCCTCCGTGCAGCTGCGCGACGCGCGCACCAAGGCCGAGTTCATCGCGCGCATCAAGGCCTTCGCGGCGACGGTGCCGAAAGGCACCTGGATCCAGGGCGGCGACTGGGACCACCAGAACTGGGGCGGCGAGCTGCCGACGCGCGCGTGGATCGACTCGGTCACGCCCGACCACCCGGTCTTCGTCAACCGGCTCGACGGTCACATGTCGCTCGCGAACTCGCTCGCGCTGCGGCTCGCGAAGGTGACGCGCGAGACGCGCGACGTCGCCGGCGGCGAGATCGTGCGCGATGCGCAGGGCGAGCCGGCCGGCGTGCTGAAGGACAACGCGACCGACCTCGTCTGGGCGGTGGTCCCGCCCGCGAGTGCGGAGATGAACGACCGCGCGCTCGAGGCGGCGATGACGTACGTCGCGGCGCAGGGCGTCACCGCGGTGCACAACATGGGCTCGTGGGACGACCTCGAGACCTTCACGCGCGCGCACGACGCGGGGCGCCTCCGCACGCGGATCTACGCGGCGGTGCCGCTCGGGTCGTGGGAGCGGCTCGCGGCGTACGTGCAGGCGCGCGGCGGCACCGGCGACGGCTGGCTGCACTACGGCGCGCTGAAGGGATTCGTCGACGGTTCGCTCGGCTCGCACACCGCGGCGATGCTCGAGCCGTTCACCGACGCGCCGGCCGACCGCGGCCTCTACGTCACGACGAACGAGGAGCGGTACGCCTGGATCAGGGGCGCCGACGCAGCGGGCTTGCAGGTGTTCGTGCACGCGATCGGCGACCGCGCGATCCGCGAGCAGCTCGACCTCTTCGCGCGTGTCGCGCGGGAGAACGGCCCGCGCGACCGGCGGTGGCGGATCGAGCACGCGCAGCACATCGCGCCGGCCGACGTCACGCGCTTCGGCCCGCTCGGCGTCATCGCGTCGATGCAGCCCTACCACGCGATCGACGACGGCCGCTGGGCGGACAAGGTCATCGGCTCCGAGCGCGCGAAGGGGACCTATGCGTTCCGGTCCCTGCTCGACGCCGGCGCGCGCGTGAGCTTCGGCTCCGACTGGTTCGTGGCGCCGCCGACGCCGCTCGAGGGGATCTACGCGGCGGTCACGCGCCGCACGCTCGACGATGCCAATCCGGGCGGCTGGGTGCCGTCGCAGCGGATCACCGTCGAGGAGGCGCTGCGCGCGTACACCGCGACCGCGGCCTACGCGGGCTTCGACGAGGGGCAGCGCGGCGTGCTGAAGGCCGGGATGCTCGCCGACCTGGTGATGATCGACCAGGACCTCACGCGCATCCCGGCGGAACGGATCCGGGAGGCGCGTGTCCTGCTCACCATGGTGGGCGGCAGGGTGGTCTTCGAGCGCTGACTACTGGCGGTGGTACGTGAGCCCCGCCACCTGCGCCTGCTCGATCGCGATCACCATCGCCGGCACCAGCGTGACGTTCGGGAGGATGTGCGCCTTCATGTCCTCGTAGACCGCCTTCTGGTCGAGCCCGCGGGCCTGCGCGACGAGGCCGGCGAAGATGCCGAGCGCGTTGTTGCAGACGATGAACGTCGCGCCGCGCTTCTGCAGCGACTCGATGCTCGCCTTCGGCATCGCCTGGCCGATGATCACCGGCGCCGTGCGCCACGGATTGGCCGTCGCGAACTGGCCGCTGGCGTCCTTCTCGCCGAGGAACTCGCCGAGCTTGTACTTCGCCCACATCTCGTCCGAGAGCCCGAAGAAGGTCGTCGAGCCGTAGAACGTGAGCAGCGCGTCGATGTCGCGGTCGGCGGCGCCGAAGGCCGAGTTGTAGGTGTCGTAGTAGTTCAGGATGTGGATCAGGGCGATGCCGCCGCCCGGCGCGGGCGCGTCGAACAGCTGGCGGTGCTTGCCCTTGAGGTTGGCGAGCCACTCGCTCGAATAGCCGGCCGGGTAGGCGCCGGCGCGGGCAGTCGTCTGCGCGGCCGCGTTCATCGACATGCCGGCGAGCAGCGCGCCCGCGACGATGCCGCTGGCCACGATGGCGCGGCGCAGGGTGACGGTCAGGGTGGTGCGGGACATCGGGACTCCTGGAAGAGGTGATGGCAGTGATGCCACCAGGAGTTGCGCGCGTCGCGGCGCGCGCCCGACATGCCCGCCGGCGCGCGGCGCGCCGGTCCCTAGCGCGCGCTCGGGCGTGCCGGCACCACGATCGGCGCGAGCAGCCGCTGGTACCGCGCGTCCCCCGCGAGCGACGCGAGGTCGCGCTGCATCTCGTGGTGCATCCATTGCCAGTTGTTCACCCCGAGCCGCAGCGCCTCGCTCAGCTTCGCGATCGCCTCCTCCTTGTGCCCGAGCAGCGCGGCGACGCGCGCCTCATACACCGCGACCTCGCCGCGCGAGTTCGCGGGCGCCGACCGCAGGCGGCGCGCGGCGAGCGGCGCGTTCCCCCGGCGCGCCGCGAGCGTCGCGAGCTGCCCGCGGTTGTACAGCCGCTCCGGCCCCTCGCGGTCGAGACCGTCGAGCAGTTGCTCGGCCCTGTCGAACCGGCCGAGGCCGAGCATCGCCTGCGAGAGCCAGTTGCGGTGGTCGCGGTTCGTCGGGACGTCGGCGAGGCGCGCCTCGATCCAGCGCGCCGCCTCGGCGTACGCCGCCGTCGAGTCGCCCGTCGCGTGGATGCCGTACTCCTCGGCCGCGACCTGGCGCATCGCGCCCTGCGACCAGTAGACGTCCGGGTCGAGCGTCGACGCGGCGTCGTAGAGCGAGTCGAGCGCGGCCTGACGCCCCATCGCCGCGAGCGCGCGCGCCTCGATCACCCACGTCACCCGTTGCGTCGGGTGCCGGCGCCGCATCTCGCGGGCGAAGCGCAGCTCCTCGTCGTAGCGGCCGAGGAGGTGCATCGCGTAGGCGCGCTGGCTCCAGTACGCGGGCCAGTCGCGCATCGCGCCGCGGTCGGGGTCCATCCCTTCCAGCATCCCCTCGGCCTCGGCCGGCCGGTTCAGCTGGAGCAGCACGACCGCGGCGTTGTACGAGCCGCGCGAGCCCGGCGCGAGCGAGATCGCGCGGAGGATGTGGGGCAGCGCTCGCGTGCGGTCGCCGCCGCGGTACGCGTCGAGGAAATCGGCCAGCGCCGCGTGATAGGGCGAGAGCGTGGCGCGGCGCGCGAGCATCCGGTCCACCATGCTGTCGGTGCGCGCGGGGTCGCCGATGTTCGTCGTCGCCATCGCCGCATAGACGAGCGCGGTGGTGAACGTCGTGTCGCGCGCGTACGCCTGCATCAGCAGGTCGATCGCCTCGCGGTAGCGGTAGGCGTTGTACTCGATGAGGCCCTGGTCGAAGAGCCGGTACGCCTCGTAGGTCGGCGGGAGTCCGCCGGCCGCGCCGCCGTCGGGCATCCGCTCGTCGAACGCGAGCGCGATCGCGCCCATCAGCCGGTCGCGCAGCGCGCGCACGCCGGCGGCCGCCGAGTCGGGTGCGACGACGACCGGCGGCAGCGCCGCGAGCAGCCGCCCCGCGCGCGCGTCGGTGATCGACGCCTGGAAGCGCAGCGAGTCGCCGGTGCGGTAGTAGCTCCCGGTCACGACGGTGGCCGCGCCCGTCTGCCGGTGCGCGAGCGCGACCGGGTCCACGTCGTCCGTCGAGAGGTCGGCGGCGGTGATCATCATCGTCGGCCACGGGATCACCGGCACGAGCCCCGATTCGTGCAGCCCCTGCGTGAACCAGTCGCCGGCGAGGCGCCCCCAGCCGGCCAGCGTCGAGTCGCCCGTCTCGTTCACGAGCGGCATCACCGCGACGGGTCCCGCGACCTCGCCCGGCGCCGGCGCCTCGGGCGCACGGCGGTCGAGCACCACCAGTGCGACGACGAGCGTCGCCGCGACGCCGGCCGCGACCGGCCACCAAGGGCGCGTGCGCCGCGTCGTCACCAAGCCGTCGAGCGCCGCGACGAGCATCCGCGCCGACTGCGGCCGCTCCTGCGGCTCGAGCGCGAGACAGGCCTCGATCAGCGCGACGAGCGCGCGCGGCGCGTCCGGGCGCAGCTCGGCGAGCCCGTGCTGCGGCGTGCGCGTGCCGGTCAGCAGCTCGCGCGCGAGGAGGCCCCACGCGTAGAGGTCCGCGCGGTGG
>CAZIDS010000237.1:0-5270 GCA_964537945.1 uncultured Gemmatimonas sp.
CTCGCCGCCGGAGAGCTGGCTGGGGAAATGGCCCGTGCGGTCGCCGAGGCCGACGCGGGCGAGCAGGTCGAGCGCGCGCGCCGCGGCGTCGGGTTCGCTGCGGAGCTCGAGCGGCACCTGCACGTTCTCGGCCGCCGTCAGCGTCGGGATGAGTTGAAAGCTCTGGAAGATGAACCCAACTTTCTCGCCGCGGAGCCGGGCGCGCGCGTCCTCGTCGAGGCGCGAGAGGTCGGCGCCGTCCAGCAGCACCGTGCCACGGGACGGCAGGTCGAGCCCCGCGAGCAGCCCGAGGAGCGTCGTCTTGCCGCTCCCCGACGGTCCCACGATCGACACGAAGGCGCCTTGGGGGATGTCGAAGGAGACGTCCTTCAGCACGGCCAGCGCGGAGGTGCCGCTCTGGTACTCCTTGGTCAGGTCTCGAGCCGCGAGCATCGGGAATGCGTGAGCACGTGAGGGGATGGGTCGCCGGGGCGGTTCTCGCCGCCGCCTGTGGAGGCGGCTCCGAAGCGAAGCCCGCGGCGGCGCCGCGGGTTCCCGTGGAATCAACCACCGTGGCCGCCGCGCCAGCAACGGCGGGGGCGCGCGTCCTCATCGTCGGGACGAGCCTCACCGCCGGCCTCGGCCTCGAGCCGGACTCCGCGTACCCCGCGGTCCTGCAACGGCTCGCCGACTCGTCCGGTTACCAGGTGACCATCGTCGCGCAGGGCCTCTCGGGCGAGACCTCGGCCGGCGCGCTCCGGCGGCTCGACTGGATCCTCTCCCGCGAGAAGCCCGCGGTCATCGTGATCGAGACCGGCGCCAACGACGGGCTCCGCGGGCTCCGCGTCGATTCCACCAAGGCGAACCTCGTCTCGATCGTGCGGAAGGTGCGCGCCGCGCTGCCGCAATCGCGCGTGCTGCTCGCGCAGATGGAGGCGCCGCCCAACCTCGGCCAGCAGTACACGCGCGACTTCCACAACGCGTTCCTCGACGTCGCGCGCGACGAGCAGGTGAACCTCATCCCCTTCTTCCTCGACCGGATCGCCGGCGTCCCCGCGCTCAACCAGGACGACGGCATCCATCCCAACGAGGAAGGCGCGCGCCGCGCGGCGCGCAACGTCTGGAAGACCCTCGGCCCCGTCCTGCAGGACGTCCCCGGAGTGCTGAAGCGATGACCCTCGTCCACGCCCGCCGCCCGCTCGCCCTCGCCGCCGCCGCGGTGCTCACCTCGCTCGGCGCGCAGCAGCAGCCGGGCCGCACGGCACTCTTCGCCGAGCCGTCGCTCTCCGCCGACGGTTCGGAGATCGCCTTCGTCTCGGGCGGTGACATCTGGATCGGCCCCGCCAGCGGCGGCGACGCGCGCCTCGTGGTCGGGCACACCGCCAATGACTACCGCCCGCGCTTCTCGCCCGACGGGAAGCGGCTCGCGTTCATCTCGACGCGCACGGGCAACGGCGACATCTACGTCCTCGACCTCGCTGGCACCACGCTGCGCCGCCTCACGTTCGATGACGGCACCGAGAACCTCGACGGCTGGTCCCCCGACGGCGAGTACCTCTACTATTCGAGCTCGGCGCGCGACATCGCCGGGATGCAGGACGTCCAGCGGATCCGCGCGAGCGGCGGCACGCCGATGATCGTCGCCGGCGACCGGTACGCCTCCGAGTACTTCGCGAGCGCCGCGCCCGACGGTCGCACCATCGCGATCACCGCGCGCGGCACGCAGAGCGGGCAGTGGTGGCGGCGCGGCTCGTCGCACATCGACGAGAGCGAGATCTGGACCGTGTCGCTCGACGGCACGCCGCGATACACGCGCCTCTCGACCGGCGAGCGGCCGGGGAAGGGCCGCGACAGCTGGCCGATGTGGAGCGGCGACGGCCGCACCATCTATTTCATGAGCGACCGCACGAAGACCGAGAACCTGTACGCGCAGCCCGCCGCCGGCGGCGAGGCGCGGCCGCTCACGCGGTTCACCGACGGCCGCGTGCTGTGGCCCCAGGCAGGGAAGGGCGGCGCGACGATCGTCTTCGAGCGCGACTTCAGCATCTGGTCGCTCGATGTCGCGAGCGGCCGCGCGGCGGCCATCCCATTCACGCTCCGCGGCGCCTCGACGTCGCCGGTCGCCGAACGTCTCTCGCTCACGTCGGGCGTGCAGCGTTTCGCCCTCTCGCCCGACGGGAAGAAGCTCGCCCTGATCGTGCGGGGCGAGCTCTTCGCCGTCGACGCGAAGGCGGGCGGCACCGCGACGCGCGTGACGAACACGGTCGCGCCGGAAGCGACGCCCGCGTGGGCGCCCGACAGCCGGCGCGTGGTCTACACCTCGTGGCGCGACGGCACGTCACGGCTCTTCCTGTATGATTTCGGCGCGCGCACCGAGCGCGCGCTCACGCAGGGCGGCGAGGACCTCGCGCCGGCCTGGACGCCGGACGGCAAGACGATCGTGTACCAGCGCGACGGGGCCGAGATCCGCGCCCTCGACATCGCGACCGGCGCCGACCGCCTCGTCGCGCGCGGCACGCAGCTCGGCCGCGTGCCCTTCACCAGCGAACGCAACGTCGCCATCTCGCCGGATGGCGGGAGCATCGCCTACCTCTCGGTCGGCGAGCGCGGCTTCCTCAACGCGTACGTCGTGCCGCTCGCCGGCGGAACGCCGCAGCAGGTGAGCTTCCTCGCGAACGCCTTCGGCGGGACGATCGCGTGGAGCACCGACGCCCGCTCGCTCTACTTCGACAACGCACAGCGCACCGAGGCCGGGCAGCTGATCCGCGTGGACCTCGTGCCGCGCTCCCCGCGCTTCCGCGAGGCGCGCTTCGACGACCTCTTCGGTGGCGACAGCGCGTCGCGGCGCGATTCGTCCGGCTCCTCGGGCGCGAGCGGCGCGACGCGCTCCCGCAGCGCGAGCCCCGGCGCGGCGCCCGTGCGCGTCGAGGCCGAGGGCCTCCGCCGCCGCGCGACCTCGCTGCCGCTCAACGTGGACGCCGGCGGCGCCTACGTGAGCCCCGACGGGAAGACGCTCGCGCTCGTCGGCACCGCGGCCGGCCAGACACAGATCTGGACCTGGCCGATCGACGAGGACGCGACCGAGCCGCCGCAGCTGCGGCAGGTCACGTCGTCACCGGGCGGGAAGGGGAACCTCACCTGGTCCGCTGATTCGCGCGAGATCTGGTACCTGAGCGGCGGCCGCGTGAACATCATCGGCGTCGAGAGCCGCCAGTCGCGCGCGCTCAACGTCACCGCCGAACTCGACGCCGACTTCCGCGGCGAGGCGTCCGAGGTCTTCCGGCAGGTCTGGAGCTGGCTCGCCCAGAACTTCTACGACCCGGAGATGCACGACACCGACTGGAACGCCGTGCGCGCGCGCTACGCGCCGGTGGTCGCGGCGTCGCGCACGCCCGACGAGATGCGCCGCGCGCTCGGCCTCATGGTCGGCGAGCTCAATGCGTCGCACTCGGGCGTCGGCGGGCCGAGCACGCAGCCGCCGAGCACGGGGCGGCTCGGCCTCTTCTTCGACCGCGCCGCGTACGAGTCGGGCGGACGTCTCCGCGTCTCCGCCGTCGTGCCGGCGGGGCCGTCGGCGCTCGCCGGCGGCATCGGCGTTGGCGACCAGCTGCTCGCGGTGGACGGGGCCGAGGTCGGCCGCGGCGTGAACCTCGACTCGCTGCTCGACTTCACGGCGGGGAAGCGGGTGCGGCTTCGCGTCCTGGGCGCTGCCGCGGGCGCCGCGCCGCGCGAGATCGCGGTGATGCCGGTCTCGACCGGCGCCGAGAAGAACCTGCTCTACCGCGCCTGGGTGGATGAGCGCCGCGCCTACGTGTCCCGCGTCTCGAACGGCACGCTCGGCTACGTCCACATGCTCGACATGGGACAGGGGTCGCTCGACCAGCTCTACGTGGACCTGGACGCGGAGAACCACGGGAAGCAGGGCGTGGTGATCGACATCCGGAACAACAACGGCGGCTTCGTGAACGCGTACGCGCTCGACGTCTTCAGCCGGCATCCGTACCTGACGATGGAGCGGCGAGGGAGCGTGCAGGTCCCGGCGCGCTTGCAGCTCGGGCAGCGGGCCTTCGAGAAGCCGACGGTGCTGGTCACGAACCAGCACTCGCTGAGCGACGCCGAGGATTTCACCGAGGGGTACCGGGCGATGGGGCTCGGGCCGGTGGTCGGCGAGCCGACGTCGGGGTGGATCATCTACACGTCGAACGTCACCCTCTTCGAGGGGACGACGCTCCGGATCCCGTTCATCCGGATCCGGGACGCCGAGGGAAAGGACATGGAGCTGGTCCCGCGGCCGGTGGACGTACGGGTGGACCGTCCGATAGGGGAGAGCTACGGAAGTGCCGATACTCAACTGGATGCGGCCGTCCGGGCGCTGCAGGAGCGGCTCCGGAGAGCCCCCCGTTGACCCGGGCCTGAAAGTGGGCTAAGCTTCAAGGCTGTCTAGCTTTAGCCCGCCTTCACACCCTGCAGGATTGACCGCATATGGCGCTCCCGGCCACCCAGATCCGTCGCGGCATGGTGATCGTGTTCGAGAACGATCCGTGCCGCATCATCGAGTTCCGCCACCACACGCCGGGCAACCTGCGCGCGATGGTGCAGGCGAAGCTCAAGAACCTGCGCTCGGGGAACAACTTCGAGCACCGCTTCCGGGCTGACGACCAGCTCCACAAGGCGGACATGGAGACGCACGAGCTGCAGTTCCTGTACAAGGGCGGCGACTCGTACCACTTCATGAACACGGAGAACTACGAGCAGCTCGAGATGGACGAGGAAGCGCTCGGGGACAACGCGCCGTGGATGCAGGACAACATGATCGTGATGGTGGAGTTCTATAACGGGAAGCCGATGTCGATCCAGCTCCCGCAGTTCATGAACTTCACGATCACGGATACGGCGCCAGTGATGAAGACGGCGACGAAGACGGCGAGCGCGAAGCCGGCGCTGCTCGAGAACGGCGTGACGATCAACGTGCCGGAGTTCATCGCGTCGGGGGAGCGGGTTCGCGTGAACCCGAACACCGGCGAGTACATGGATCGCGCGAAGGACTGAGGCGCCGGGCTGGCCGAGCCGTCCGGCGGCGCTGGTTGATTCACCCCGCGCCGCCGGTTATTTTCTGAAGCTCCCGGGCCGTTGCCGGGGACATGGTGGATGTAGCTCAGCCGGCTAGAGCATCGGATTGTGGTTCCGAGGGTCGCGGGTTCGAATCCCGTCATCCACCCCTCTGGTTCTTAGGTCCGTAGCTCAATTGGTAGAGCACCGGTCTCCAAAACCGGCGGTTGGGGGTTCGATTC
>CAZIDS010000238.1:0-5247 GCA_964537945.1 uncultured Gemmatimonas sp.
GTCGCAGGGTCCGCCGTCACTGCCCGCCGGACCGGTACAAGGCTCGCGGCGCAGGTGACGAGCAGCAGCGTCGCGCCCACGGCCGTGAACACCGCGACGTCGCGCGCCGACTGCTGGAAGAGCAGCGGCTCGATGAGCCGTGCCGCCGCGAGGGAGAGCAGCGCTCCGGCGACGATGCCCACGCCGGCCAGCCTGAGGCTCTGCCCGAGCACGAGCCGCACGATGTGCCAGCTCTCGGCGCCCAGCGCGAGACGGACACCCATCTCGTGCAGGCGCCGGTTCACGTTGTAGCCGATCACGCCGTAGAGGCCGACGCCCGCGACGACGAGCGCGAGGACGCCGAACGCGACGAACATCGTCGCACCGAGGCGCCACGCGGTCTGCTGCTCGCGCACGATCCCGCCGATCGCCCGCGCGACCACGTACGACTCGCCCGGCATCTCCGCCTGCAGTGCGAGCCGCAGCTTCTCCTGCTGGAGCGCCGGGTCGCCTCGGAACCGCGCATAGATCGCGTAGGGACGGTCGTCGCGATACTGGTCGGCCGCGAGGTAGTACTGGTGCTCCTCGTCGGAGAGCGACGACTGCGTGATGTCCTCCGCGATGCCGACCACCTGCCCGCACGGGACGGTGTCGGAACCGACCCTGATGCACTGACCCAGCGCGTCGCGCCCCGGCCAGAGCACACGCGCCATCGACTCGCTCACGACGACCGAGAGCGGCAGGCCGAAGCGGTCCTCGGGCCCGAGCGCGCGGCCGCGCAAGATCCGCGTCCCCGCCGCGCGGAAGTAGTCCGGCGTGGTGACCTGGTACGTGAACCGGCCGAGCTTGCTGACCGAGTCGATCCCGGGGACATGCAGGTCGGTGGAGGACGTGCTCCAGAACGGGATGCTGTTGACGGCGGCCGCGGCCTCGACGTCGGGCAGGGCCTGTGCCGTCTCGAGCAGGCGCTGCGTCAGCCGCACCTCGGCGCTGTCGCTCAGGCGCACCCCGCGCATGTTCGGCTCCACGAGCACGAGGCGGTCGTAGTCGAACCCGAGACGCATCCCCTCGACGCGCTGCAGCGACCGCACGAAGAGGCCCGCGCCGACGAGCAGCACGAACGAGAGCGCGAACTGCGTGACGAGCAGCGTGGAGCGCAGGCGGGAGCGCTGGTTCGTCCCTTCCCGCGCGCCGGCCTTCAGCGCGCTCGCGACGTCGGCGCGCCCGGTCGCCATCGCCGGCACGAGGCTCGTGAGCACGCCGGCGAGCAGGGCGCAGACCGCGCTCACGGCGAGCGTCCGGGGATCGAAGAGCGCGGCGCCGGTCAGCCGGCTCGCGCCCTGGCCGATGAGGAGGGCGCGGATCCCCGCGCCGCCCCATTGCGCGACGAGCAGTCCGGCCACGCCGCCGAGCGTCGCGAGGACGACGCCTTCGGTGAGCGCTTCGCGCGCGAGGCGCCCGCGGCTCACGCCGAGCGCGATGCGCACCGCGGTCTCGCGCTGACGGCCCAGCGCGCGCGCGAGGTAGAGGTTCGTCACGTTCGCGCACGCGATGATCAGCACGATGAGCGCGACGGCGCTCACCCAGACCGCGGTGCGCGCCTCCAGCGGCCGCTCCGGCCCGGCAGCCGGCCGAAGCGCTGCGGCGATCCCGGCCGGCTTCGCGATCTCGGTCGGCGTGATGGTCGGGCTGAGGACGCGCTCCGCGTCCCAGCTCTTCCGGAACGCCTCCGACAGATCGGCGGTCGCCTGTGCCTCGGTCACGCCCGGCTTGCGGTGCGCGACGACCTGGAACCAGCTCCAGTTGTAGCGCAGGTAGTAGGTCGCGGCGTTGCGTTGCGCGGCCGCGTAGGACGTGATCGGGACGAACGCGACCGGCCGCTCGACGTCGAAGGTCCCGACGAACCCCGGCGCCGCCACGCCGATCACCTCGAGCGACTGGTTCCCGATGCGGAGCACGCGCCCCCGGACATCGGCGCCGCCGAACTGCTGCTGCCAGTATTCGTGCGAGAGCACGACGACGTCGGCGCCGCGCGGCACCTCGTCCTCCTCCGGCGTGAAATAGCGGCCGAGCGCCGGCGGCGCGTCGAAGAGCGCGAAGAGGCTGGCGCTGACGAGCGCGACGCGCTCCTCGCGCACCGCCGCGCCCTCGCCGATCGCGAGCTCGCGAGTCGTGACCGCCGCGATGTCGGAGAACGACGTCGTCCAGCGGCGGAGGTCGAGGAGCCTCGTGTACTCGAAGTAGGAGTAGGTCCGCTGCTCGCGGCCGTTGGAGGCCGAGAGGTAGAACCGGTGCATCGCCGCCGGCTCGCGCAGGTGCGGGTAGGGGCGGAAGAGGAGCCGGTCGACGACCCCGAACATCGCCGCGTTCGCACCGATGCCCAGGCCAAGCGTCAGGATGACGGCGGCGGCGAACCCGGGCGTGCGGGCGATGCCGCGGAGGGCCTGCCGCAAGTCGCGGCGGAGATCGTCGAGGAAGCGGGGCATCGGGTGCTCGGGCTCGGGGACCGTGGGACCTCTCCCGTCTGACAACACCAGCGCGCGGACCGTTCCCCTACTGCCCGTCGAGCCAGCCGTCCTTGAGCCGGATGATCCGATGGCCGTAGGTCGCGTTCTCCTCCGAGTGCGTCACCTGGATGATCGTCGTCCCGGCCTCGTTGATCTGCTTGAACAGCCGCATGATCTCGCGCCCCTGGTCGGTGTGCAGATTGCCGGTCGGCTCGTCCGCGAGGAGGAGGGGCGGCTTGTGGATCACCGCGCGCGCGACGCCCACCAGCTGCTGCTGCCCGCCCGAGAGCTGCGACGGGAAGAGGTCCTTCTTCGCCACCATCCCGAACCGGTCGAGCGTGTCGGCGACGATCGCCTGCCGCTCGGCCGGCTTGATGTCGCGGTACGACAGCGGCATCTCGAGGTTCTCGGCGACCGTCAGGTCGTTGATCAGGTGGTACGCCTGGAAGACGAAGCCGACCATCTGGCGATGCACCGCCATCCGCTTCTTGCCGTCGAGCTTGTGCACGAGATGCTCGCCGAGCGAGAACTCGCCGGCCCAGTCCGAGTCGAGGAGGCCGAGGATCGAGAGGAGCGTGGTCTTCCCCGCCCCCGACGGTCCCATGATCGTCACGAACTCGCCTTTCGCGATGTCGAGCGTGATCCGGCGCAGCAGGTAGTGCCGGCCGCCCGCGAGGGGGACCGACTTCTCGATGCCGCGCAGCTGGATGAGCGGAGTGGTCATCGCGCGGGGTCAGGCGCTGCGGGCGATCGCGAGCCACTGCTCCGCGTCGAGCGATGCGCCGCCCACGAGGACGCCGTCCACTCCTTCGGCGGCGAGGAGGGCGTCGACGTTCGAACCGTTGACCGAGCCGCCGTAGAGGATCGGCACCGCGCCGCCCCGCTCGCCGGCGATCCTGCGCAGCTCGGCGCGGATCGTGACGTGCACCTCGGCCGCGTCGGCGGGCGTCGCGTTCTTCCCGGTGCCGATCGCCCACACCGGCTCGTAGGCGACGATCATCGTCGCGATCGCGCCCGGCTCCGCGCCGCCGAGCGCGGCCTGGAGCTGCCGCTTCACCACCGCGAGCGTCTCGCCCTGCGCGCGCTGCGCGAGCGTCTCGCCGACGCAGAGCGTGGGCGTGAGGCCGGCGCGAAGCGCGGCGGCGACCTTCTTCGCCGTCTGCTCGTCGGTCTCGCCGAACACGTGGCGGCGCTCGGAGTGGCCGATGAGCACGTGCTTCGCGCCGGCGCCGCGCGCGAGCGGTCCCGACGTCTCGCCGGTGAACGCGCCCTTGTCTTCCCAGTGGATGTTCTGCACGCCGGCCTCGAGGTCGGCACGCCCCTCGATCGCCGCCACGACCACGTGCAGCGCCACGGCGGAGGGGAAGAACAGCACGCGCCGGTCCTGCTGGCGCGCGTACTGGCCGATGAAGGTGCGCAGGAAGGCCGCGGCATCCGCCGGGGCCTGGTTCATCTTCCAGTTGGCCGCGAAGATCCGTTGACCCATGTGATCCTATCGCCGGTCGAGCGCCGCGACGCCGGGGAGCACCTTCCCCTCGAGGAACTCGAGGGAGGCGCCGCCGCCGGTGGAGACGTGGCTCATCTTCGCCGCCAGACCGGCCTCCTCGACCGCGGCCGCCGAGTCGCCGCCGCCGATGATCGTGGTCGCACCCTTCGCGGTCGCCTCGGCCATCGCCTGCGCGACGGCGAGCGTGCCGGCGTCGAACGGCTTCGTCTCGAAGACGCCCATCGGGCCGTTCCAGATGATCGTCTTCGCACTCCCGATCGCGCGCGCGTAGCTCGCCGCCGAGTCGGGGCCGATGTCGAGCATCGCCTCGCCCTCGGGGATCGCGTCGCGCTTCACCGCGTGCGCCTTCGCGCCCTCGGCGATCGCCGGCGCGACCGTCGCGTCGTGCGGCAGCGTGAGGCGGAAGCCGGCGCGCTCCATCAGGCCGCTCGCCATCTCGAGGCGGTCGGGCTCGACGAGCGACTTCCCCGTCTCGAATCCCATCGCCTTGTAGAAGGTGCAGGCCATCGCGCCACCGATGAGGATGCCATCCACCTTGGGCAGCAGCGCCTCGATGACGTCGATCTTCCCCGAGATCTTCGACCCGCCGAGGATCGCGATGAAGGGGCGCTTCGGCTTCTCGAGCGCGCCGCCCAGGTAGTCGAGCTCCTTCTCCATCAGCAGGCCGGCGACGGCGGGCCGGAGGTGCTTCGCGACGCCTTCGGTGGACGCGTGTGCGCGGTGCGCCGCGCCGAACGCGTCGTTCACGTAGAAATCGCCGAGCTTCGCGAAGGCCTCGCCGAGCGCGGGGTCGTTCTTCTCCTCGCCCTTCTCGAAGCGCGTGTTCTCGAGGAGGCAGCAGTCGCCATCCTTGAGCGCCCGCGTCGCCGCCTCGGCCTCGGCGCCGACGACGAACGGCACGAACGTGACCGGCGCGCCGAGCAGCTTCGCGAGCGCGCTCGCGACGGGGGCCATCGTGTACTTCGGGTCGGGGCCGCCCTTGGGCCGCCCGAGGTGCGAACAGAGGACGACCCGGGCGCCGCCTCTCAGCAGCGCCTGGATCGTCGGCACGGCCGCGCGGATGCGCGTGTCGTCGGTGATCGCGCCAGCGTCGTCGAGGGGGACGTTGAAGTCCACGCGCACGAGTGCGCGCCTCCCCTTCACTTCCGCCGGCTTGAGGTCCTTGATGGTGCGGGTGTTCATCGAGGCGCTCAGAGCCCCTTGCCGATCTTCTCGATCAGGTCGACGCAGCGCGACGAGTAGCCCCACTCGTTG
>CAZIDS010000239.1:0-5192 GCA_964537945.1 uncultured Gemmatimonas sp.
CGCAGCGTGACCGTCGGCACGTTCCACGAGACGTCGCCGATGTCGTCGGAGCCGCCGCCCATCCGCTGGCTCTCGGGCACCGGACCGCCGAGGTTGAACGTCGTCGCGGTCGAGAGGCCGATCTCGCGCACGCCGAGGTCCTTCTGCACCGCGCGCGCCATCGCGAAGTCGGCCGAGTCCCACTTTGGCATCCCGACGCGCTGGATGTTCGCGAAGGTGACCTCGGCGATCGTCTTGTTGAAGTGCCCGCTCCAGCCCGAACCGACGATCATGACGGTGTCGAGGTCGACGTTCGCCATCATCGCCGCGCCGCGCGCGATCCGCTTGCCCTGCTCGAAGAGCGCCATCGTGCGCGGGTAGTCGCGCTCGCGGAAGTAGAACCAGATGCTCGCCGTGCTCGGCACGACGTTCGGCTGGTCGCCACCGTCGCGGATGACGTAGTGCGAGCGCTGGTTGATCTCGAGGTGCTCGCGCTGGTACTCCCAGCCCTGGCCCATCAGCATCGCTGCGTCGAGCGCGGAGCGTCCGCGCCACGGCGCGCCGGCGGCGTGGGCCGAGGTGCCCTTGAACTTGAAGATCGCCGAGACGAGCGCCGTCTGGCCGCTCTGGCCCCACTGCACGCCGAGGTCATTCGAGACGTGCGTGAAGAGCGCGACGTCGACGTCGCGGAAGAGGCCGGCGCGCACGAGGAACGCCTTGCCCGCCATCTGCTCCTCGGCGATGCCCGGCCAGAGGATGATCGTCCCCGGGAGGCGGTCGCGGATCATGAGCTCCTTCACGACGAGCGCGGCGACGATGTTCACGGCCTGGCCGGAGTTGTGGCCCTCGCCGTGGCCCGGCGCGCCGTCCACCTGCGCCTCGTGGAAGGCGTAGGCCGGCTTGTTGCTCGCCTGCGGGATGCCGTCGACGTCGGAGCCGAGGGCCATGACGGGCTTCGCGCCCGCGGGGCTCACCCAGCGCGCGACCCAGGCCGACGGCATGCCGGCATAGCCGCGCTCGACCCTGAAGCCTTCGCGCTCGAGGAGCGTCGTGATGTACTTCTGCGTCTCGAACTCCTGCATGCCGAGCTCGGAGAAGGAGAAGAGCATGTCCACGATCTCCTGCACCTGCTTGGCGCGGCCTTCGACGCGCGTGAGCGCCTCGGCCTTGAGCGCCTCGAGGCGCGCGGAGTCGGGGAGCTGCTGGGCCGGGAGTGCGGCAGGGAGGATGGTCACGGCGGCCGCGAGGACGGCGGCGCGCGCGTGGCGGACGGCGAACTTCATCGAGCTCTCCTCATGGATGGGGGTCCGTCCCGCTACGCGCGGCGGCGTTCCGGGGTTGAGGGGAATGGAGCAGATTCCCCGCCTCGCCGCAACGCCGACGGAGAGGCCGTCGGCGACTCCGTCGGCAACGCCCGCACGGGCCCTTCCGTAGGCATCGCATGACGCTCTCCTTCCTCTCGCGCCGCCTGCATCGCTGGGGCGCCATCGCCGTCGGGCTCCCGCTCCTCTCGGTCGTCGCGAGCGGGATCCTGCTGCAGGTGAAGAAACAGGTCCCGTGGGTGCAGCCGCGGGAGCAGAGGACCGCCGTCGAGGTGCCGGCGGTGAGCTGGGACGTGATCCTCGCCGCGGCGAAGGCGATGCCGCAGGCGGGCGTCGAGGGATGGCACCACATCGAGCGCGTGGACGTGCGGCCGTCGAAGGGGATCATGAAGGTGATCACGCACTCGCGCTGGGAGGCGCAGCTCGCGCTCGCCGACGGCGCGGTGCTGCAGGTCGCCTATCGCCGCTCCGACCTGATCGAGCAGCTGCATGACGGGTCGTTCTACGGCGACGGCACCAAGCTGTGGATATTCCTGCCGAGCGGGATCGCGCTGTTCGGGCTGTGGCTGACTGGGCTGTACCTGTGGGTGTTGCCGTACCTCACGCGACGGAAGCGTGCGCGACTTGAACTGCAGAGATGATGGCGAGACGGCCTTCTCCCCCACCAAGATCCCAAATGCGCTCGCTCCTCCTCATCGCCCTGCTCGCCCCGGCAATCGCCGCACAGTCCCGTCCCCGGACGCCCCCGCCCGCCGCCCCCTACGTCCCCGGCGCCACGTGGGAACGCCGCTCCTACGCCCAGGCCGGCATCGACTCGGCGAAGCTCGCCGACGCGATCGCCTTCGCCGTGCGGAACGAGGCGCGCGGCAGCCGCGACATGGAGGAGAACCACTACCGCACGTTCGGCCGCGAACCCTTCGGCCAGGGCATCGGTCCCTTCAAGCCGCGCGGCGAGCCGAGCGGCGTCGTCGTCCGCGGCGGATACGTGGTCGCCAGCTGGGGCGAGCCGGACCGTGTGGACATGACGCACTCGGTCACGAAGTCGATGCTCTCGGCCGTGATGGGCGTCGCGTACGACCACGGCCTTTTCGCCAGCGTGCGCGACACGGTCTGGAAGTCGCAGGCGCCGACCTACCGCCTCCGCACGAGCGCGCCGGGCGAGCCGGGCAGCGACTACCGCGAGCCGATGTTCATCGACCCGTGGGCGACGCCGCACAACCGCACGATCATCTGGGACGACCTGCTGCGGCAGACGAGCGACTGGGAAGGCACGCTCTGGGGCAAGCCCGAGTGGGCCGATCGCCCCGCGCAGGATGCGACGACGTGGACCACGCGCCCGCGCAAGGCGCCCGGCACCGCGTACGAGTACAACGACGTGCGCGTGAACCTGCTCGCGCTCGCCGCGACGAACCTCTGGCGCCGTCCGCTCCCCGACGTGCTGCAGGAGTACGTGATGGGACCGATCGGCGCGTCGCGCTCGTGGCGGTGGTACGGCTACGACAACGCGTGGATCACGCTCGACGGCCGCCCGGTGCAGGTCGTGAGCGGCGGCGGGCACTGGGGCGGCGGGATGTTCATCAATGCGTGGGACATGGCACGCTTCGGCCTGCTCACGCAGCGCCGCGGCGTCTGGGGCGACAAGCGCATCCTCTCCGAGGAGTGGGTGAAGCTCTCGCTCACGCCCACCGTGCCGCAGCCGACCTACGGCTACATGAACTGGTTCCTCAACACCGACCGCAAGTGGATGCCGAACGCGCCGGCCACGGCGTTCGGCCACGTCGGCAACGGCACGAACCTCATCTTCGTCTCGCCCGAGCAGGACCTCGTCGTCGTGGTGCGCTGGATCAACGACGGCTCGACCAACGAGTTCCTCGGGCTCGTGCTGGCCTCACTCACCCGCTGACCGCATGCGCGCCCTCATCCTCCTCGCCATCGCCACGGCTTCGCTGCACGCGCAGCAGCCCGAATGGACGCTGCTCATCAAGGGCGGCACGGTCGTCGACGGTACCGGCGCCGCGCGCTTCGCCGCCGACGTCGCCATCAAGGACGACCGTGTCGTCGCGGTCTCGCGCACGCCGCTCGACGAGCGCCGCGCCGCGCGCACGATCGACGCGCGCGGGCTCATCGTCGCGCCGGGGTTCATCGACCTGCACGCGCACATCGAGGCGCTGCTTTCGATGCCCGACGCGAAGAGCGCGGTCACGCAGGGCGTCACCCTCTCGCTCGGCGGCCCCGACGGGGGCGGGCCGTTCCCGCTCCGGCAGCACCTCGACACCGCGCAGAAGGCCGGCCTCGGGATGAACGTCGCCTACCTCGTCGGCCACAACACGATCCGCACGCGCGTGATGGGCACCGAGAACCGCGCCCCGACGCCCGAGGAGCTGCAGCGGATGATCGCGCTGGTGCGCCAGGGGATGGGCGAGGGCGCGTTCGGGCTGAGCACCGGCCTCCGCTACGTGCCGGGCTATTACGCGAAGACGGACGAGGTGGTCGCGCTCTCGCGCGCCGCCGCCGACTCGGGCGGCATCTACACGTCTCACCTCCGCGAGGAAGGACTCGGCCTGCTCGAGGGCGTGGCCGAGGCGATCACGATCGCGCGCGACGCGCACATCCCGGTCGTCCTGACGCACCACAAGGCCGTCGGCCCGCTGATGTGGGGCAAGAGCGTGACCACGCTCGCGATGGTGGATTCCGCGCGCGCGGCCGGCCTCGACGTGATGATCGACCAATACCCGTACACGGCGAGCCAGACCTCGCTCGCGGTGCTCGTCCCGAACTGGGCGCAGGCCGGGGGGCGTGCCAAGCTGCGCGAACGCCTGCAGGACCCGGTGCTGCGCGATTCCATCGAACGCGGCGTGGTGGAGCTGCTCCGCACCGACCGCGGCGGCGGCGATACGCGGCGCGTGCAGTTCGGCAGCGTCGGCTGGGACCGCTCGCTCGAGGGGAAGACGCTGCACGACTGGGCCGAGCGGCGCGGCGTCGGCGAGTCGCTCGAGGCGGCGGCGAAGCTCGTGCTCGAGGGGGAGCTCGCCGGCGGCGCGTCGATGGTCTATCACATCATGGACGAAGGCGACGTGCGGCGGATCATGACCCACCCGCAGACGATGATCGCCTCCGACGGCAGCCTCACGCGGCCGGGGCAGGGCGTGCCGCACCCGCGGAGCTACGGCACCTTCCCGCGCGTGCTCGGCACGTACGTCCGCGAGCAGCACGTGCTCACGCTTGAGCAGGCGGTCAACAAGATGACCGGGATGCCGGCGAAGCGGCTCGGCCTGCAAGGCGAGCGCGGCTGTCTCGCCGCGGGGTGTTTCGCCGACGTCGCGATCTTCGACGCGGCGACGGTCGGGAGCCCGGCGACGTTCACGCAGCCGCACCAGTACGCGGTGGGCATCTCGTGGGTCGTGGTGAACGGGCAGGTCGTGGTGGACCATGGCGCGATGACGACGGCGCGCCCCGGACGCGCGCTCCGGCGGCCGACCCACTGAGCCGCGGCGCTCCCGGATGTGAGTGACCCCCGCGATCCTGGTGCAGGATCGCGGGGGTCCTCGTTCCCGCTGGCGGCGGAAGGGAGTCCGGTTCGTCGCCACCGAAGTGGCCGGGTCCCTGCTCCTTCCCGGTGACCAGTGCCGCTGTCATCAGGTGCAGTGCTCTCGCCCTGCGTCAGGCACGACCAGCGACCCCGTGCCCGGCGTGGAGGATCGAACGGCCTCCACGCGTCCTGCGCTCCCATCATTCAACCGGCGGGACGGGAGCGCAAGAGTGGAATGGACTACATGCGGGGCTTCGGCGGCTTCACCCACTGGTCGAGCCAGGCCATCATCTCGAACAGCGTGTGCCCGACGCTCTCGCGAGCCGCGTAGCCGTGCGCCTCGCCGGGGAGCTGCACGTAGC
>CAZIDS010000240.1:0-5188 GCA_964537945.1 uncultured Gemmatimonas sp.
CCTCGCCACGAAGTAGGCGCGGCGCGGGGGCCGGCCCGTCCGGCCTCCCGCCCCGCCCGTGCGACCGGACTTCGCCGCCCCGCCCCAGCCCGTGCCCCTGCTCGAAGCCGTCCGGCTCGCCCTCGAGACGCTCCGCGTCCAGAAGCTCAAGAGCTCCTTCACGCTCGCCGGCGTCTGCATCGGCGTGATGTTCCTCATCACCGTCGTCTCGATCATCGAGGGGATGGGGCGCTACATGAAGGACGACCTCGTCGGCAAGCTGATCGCGATCAACTCGTTCGAGCTCCGCCGCCGCCCCAACATCAACATCGGCGACGTCGATCCCTCGATCTGGGACGAATACCGCCGCCGTCCCCGCCTCTACATCTCGGACCTCCTCCCCGTCGTCGAGGCGCTCCCCGAGGGCGCCCGCTGGGCCCAGGAGTCGGAGAACAACGTCACGGCGGTGACCCGCTACGCGCGCCCGCGCACGACGAGCGCCATCGGCGTCGACGGCGACTGGTTCCGCATCAAGAAGCTGGGGCTGAAGGATGGCCGCGAGTTCACCGAGCAGGAGCTCTCGCAGGGCGAGAACGTCGTGATCCTCGGGCCGGACATGGTCGAGCGCGCCTTCCCCGGCGTGGACCCGATCGGCCGCGAGATCCGCATCGGCACCGTCCCCTACCGCGTCATCGGCATCACCGAATCGCGCGGCTCGGCGTTCGGGCTGTCGTTCGACAACTTCGTCATCGCCCCGTGGCGGTCGCCGATCCGCAAGCTGCTCAACCCAGAGCCGGGGATGATCGACGCGGTCGTCGTGCAGGTCGAGAACCAGTCGATGATGACCGAGGCGCAGGAGCGGGTGCGCGGCGTCATGCGGACGCGGCACGGCCTGCGGCCCGGCGCGAAGGACGACTTCTCCATGGAGACGTCGGCCTCGGCGCTCGCGTTCTGGAACAAGCTCGAGGGCTACCTCATCAAGGCCGGCGTCTTCTTCCCGATCGTCGGCCTCGTCGTCGGCGCGATCGTCATCATGAACATCATGCTCGTCGCGGTCTCGGAGCGGACCCGCGAGATCGGCATCCGCAAGGCGCTCGGCGCGCGGCGGAGCGACATCCTCGCCCAGTTCCTGGTCGAGTCGGCGACGCTCAGCATGGTCGGGGCGATCCTCGGGATCGCGCTCGGCATCGGGCTCGCGCAGCTGATCGCGGCGATCTCGCCGCTCCCGGCGAGCATCGCGCCGTGGTCGATCGTCGTCGGCGTGCTCGTGGGAGCCGGTGTCGGCATCGTCTCGGGCGTCTATCCGGCGAGCCGCGCGGCGCGGCTCGACCCGATCGCCGCGCTGCGGCAGGAGTAGCCCGATGCGCGGCTGGGACTCCAGGCTCTACAGCGTCGTCGAGGGCGTGCGGATCGCGCTCGACGCGATCCGCGGCAACAAGGTGCGCGCCGGGCTGACCATCCTCGGCGTGGCGGTCGGCGTCTTCGTCGTCGTGGTGATCGCGGCCGGCGTGCACGGCATCAACGCCAGCGTCGCGAAGGACTTCGAGAGCACCGGGCCGACGACCTTCTTCGTGACGCGCTACCCGATCGTCTTCGAGGCCTGCGACGGCACCGAGGACACCTGCACGTGGCTGCGGAACCCGCCGATCTCGTGGAGCGAGATCGACCGGCTCTCGACGCTCGAGAACGCGGCGGCGGTCGGCGTGCGGATGGACTGGTCGGGCGTCTTCAAGTACCGCGACCAGGTGCTGCCGGGGGCGCCGATCGAGGCCTACTCGGCGAACTGGGCGCTCTTCGGCGCGCCCGAGATGCAGGCCGGGAGCCGCGCGTTCACCGAGCAGGAGGTGCGCAGCTCGGCCCGCGTGGTCGTGCTGAACACCACCGCCGCCGACCGCCTCTTCGGCGAGTCCGACCCGCTCAACAAGGTGATCACCATCAACGCGATCCCGTTCACCGTGATCGGGGTCTACAAGGACAACGCGAGCTTCCTCGGCGGCGGCGACCGCGCCAAGGGCGTGATGCCGGTGACGACGCTGCAGCGCGCGCTGAACGTGCGGCGCAGCGACATGGGCGTCGTCGTGAAGCCGCGCGACGGCGTCCCGCGGGACGTGATGGTGGACGAGGTGACGGTGGCGATGCGCTCGGCCCGCGGGCTGCGGCCGAGCCAGGAGAACACGTTCGCCATCATCACGCAGGACAAGCTGATGGAGACGTACAACAAGATCTTCGGGATGTTCTTCCTCGTGATGATCGCGCTCTCGGCGGTCGGCCTGATCGTCGGTGGCGTCGGCGTCATCGCGATCATGATGATCTCGGTGACCGAGCGCACCCGCGAGATCGGCGTGCGGAAGGCGCTCGGCGCGACGCGGTTCACGATCCTGCTGCAGTTCCTGATCGAGGCGGTCACGCTCACCGGCATCGGCGCGATGATCGGGCTCGGGCTCGGCTGGCTGATCGCGCTGGCGATCCGGTCGGGGACGAGCATCCAGGCGAGCATCCCCGCGTGGGCGGTGCTGGCGGCGATCGGCGCGAGCGCGCTGACCGGCGTCCTCTTCGGCATGATCCCGGCGCTCCGCGCGTCGCGCCTCGACCCGGTCGACGCGCTGCGGTACGAGTAGCCCACCCCGTCCCCCCTCCCGTGCCCATCCTCGAAGCGGTCCGTCTCGCGCTGCAGACCATCATGGTGCAGAAGCTGAAGAGCTTCTTCACCCTGATCGGCGTGATGATCGGCGTGATGTTCCTCATCGCCGTCGTGTCGATCGTCGAGGGGATGAGCGATTACGTCGAGAACGACTTCGCGGCGAAGATCATCGGCGTGAACACGTTCGACGTGCGCCGCTGGCCGAACTTCACGCCGAACGAGTCCGACGACGAGTGGCGCGCCTTCCTCCGCCGGCCCCGGATCTACAAGCCGGAGGCCGACCTCGTCCAGGAGGTCCTCGGGCCGCAGTTCCGCACCGCGATCGTCAACGAGACGTTCATCAACGCGAGCGTGCCGGGGCTCCGGCCGCGGTCGGTGCAGGCGATCGCCACCGACGCCGCCTACTTCGACATCAAGAAGTTCGGCATCGCCTCCGGCCGCGCGTTCACGCAGCAGGAGGTCGAGAACGGCGCGAAGGTGGTGGTGATCGGCTCCGAGGTCGCGGGCTACTACTGGCCGGGGCTCGACCCGGTCGGGCGCGAGATCCGCATCGCCGGCCAGCCCTACAGCGTCATCGGCGTGATCGAGGTGCAGGGCTCGGTCTTCGGCTTCTCGATGGACCGGATGGCGATCGCGCCGTGGACCTCGCCGCTCTCGCGCGCGATCCGCCCGCGCGGCGACATCGGCCGGATCACCGTGCAGGCGGCGAACCGCGAGATCCTCGACGACGGCATGGAGACGGTGCGCGAGGCGATGCGCGGCTTCCGCCGCCTCCGCGCGGGCCAGCAGGATGACTTCGCGCTCGAGACCTCCGATGCGGCGCTGGGCTTCTTCGACGAGCTGAAGGGGAAGCTGATCATGTTCGGCGCGGCGCTGCCGGCGATCGGCCTCGTGGTGGGCGCGATGGTGATCATGAACATCATGCTCGTCGCGGTGGCCGAGCGGACGCGCGAGATCGGCGTGCGCAAGGCACTCGGCGCGCGGCGGCGCGACATCATCTCGCAGTTCCTCGTCGAGGCGGCGACGCTGTCGATGGTGGGCGCGGCGATCGGCGCCGGCCTCGGCGTCGGCCTCGCGAAGCTGATCGCGGCGCTGACGCCGCTCCCGGCCTCGGTCTCGGTGCCCTGGCTGGTCGGCGCGCTCGTGATCGGCGCCGGCGTCGGCATCGTGGCCGGCATCTACCCCGCGTCGCGCGCCTCGCGGCTCGACCCCATCGCCGCCCTGCGGCAGGAGTGACGATGCGCTTCCGGGACAAGCTCTGGATGTCGCTCGAGGGCGTGGTGATCGCGCTCGACGCGCTCCGCGCCAACAAGGTCCGCGCGTTCCTCACGATCATGGGCGTCGCGGTCGGCGTCTTCGTCGTCGTCGCGATGGGCGCGACCGTGCACGGGATCCGGCAGTCGTTCCAGAAGGACATGGATGAGTTCGGCACGGCGACCTTCCAGGTGCGGCGCCGCAACCCGGGCTTCAACTCGTGCGGCCCGGGCGAGGACTGCCCCGAGCGCCGCTTCCCGGGCATCTCGCTGGCCGAGTGGCGCGCGATCCAGGAGCTCCCCGAGATCGACCAGGCGATGGCGTGGCTCTTCGGCGGCGGCACGGTGACCTACCGCGACCGGCTCGTGAAGAACGTCGGCTACGACGCGCAGAGCACCGAGTGGATCAACACCGACCAGGCCGACATCTTCCCCGGCCGCACCTTCACCGCCACCGAGCACGACGGCGCGGCGCTGGTCACGCTGGTGAACAAGAAACTCGCCGACGAGCTCTTCGGCGACTCCGACCCGATCGGCAAGGAGATCGACCTCGACGGCACGCGCTTCCAGGTGATCGGCGTCTTCCACACGAAGGCCGGGTTCCTGAAGTCGATGGACGGCCGCGGCCCCGACACGCCGCGGATGATCATCCCGATGATGACCGCGTGGCGCCGGCTCGAGGTGTGGCGGCGCGGACTGATGCTGATGGTCAAGCCGCGCGCCGACGTCGGGCGCGACGAGGCGATGGACGCGGTGACGGCCACGCTGCGCGGCATGCGCGGCCTGCGCCCGAGCCAGCCGAACTCGTTCTTCCTCGTCGGCCAGGACAAGATGATGGAGGTCTTCGACCAGCTCTTCGGCGCGATCTTCATGGTCGGCATCGCGCTGTCCGCCGTCGGACTGATGGTCGGCGGCGTCGGCGTGGTCGCGATCATGATGATCTCGGTCACCGAACGGACGCGCGAGATCGGCGTGCGGAAGGCGCTCGGCGCGACGCGCGCGACGATCCTCTGGCAGTTCCTCGTCGAGGCGTCGACGCTCACCTCGATCGGCGCGCTGATCGGGCTGATCGGCGGCGCCGGCGCGGCGCTGGTGATCCGCTCGATGTTCCCGTCGGTGCCGGCGTCGGTGCCGCTGAGCGCCGTCGTGATGTCGCTGACCACCGCCGCGGTGACCGGGATCATCTTCGGGATGCTGCCCGCCACCCGCGCGTCGAAGCTCGACCCGGTCGAGGCGCGGCGGGCCGAGTGGACGCCGCGCCCCCGCGCGGGCGCAGGCCCGCGCCCAGGGCGGCACCGCCCCCGCCGGGGCGCCG
>CAZIDS010000241.1:0-5184 GCA_964537945.1 uncultured Gemmatimonas sp.
CGCCACCGGTCTCACGCTCGGCACGCCGGGCTACATGAGCCCCGAGCAGGCGTCCGGCGACACCGTCGTCGACGCGCGGTCCGACATCTACGCGCTCGGCGTCGTGACGCACGAGATGCTCGCCGGAGAGCCGCCATTCACCGGCCCCTCCGCGCAGGCCGTGCTCGCGCGCGTGCTCACCGAAGCGCCGCCGCCGCTCACGCAGCTGCGGCCCAGCATTCCCGCATCGCTCAGCGCGGCCGTGCAGAAGGCGATCGCCACGGAACCGTCGGACCGCTTCTCGGGCGCGCAGGAGTTCACGCGCGCGCTCGGCGGCGATGGCGCCGTGGCCTCGGGACCGGGCAGTGCCGCGCGCACGCGGCGCCGCCTCGCGCTCCTCGCCGGCGCGGTCATGCTCGCCGCGCTCGGATTCGCGGTCCGCCCGTGGCTCGCGGGCGCCGCCCCGCCCGCAGTTCGCCTCGCGGTGCTGCCGCTTCGTGAATCCGGCGTCGTCGTGCGGCCGGGATTCGCCGTGGGAGTCATCAACGCCCTGCGCGCGGACCTCGCCACCCTGCCGAACGTGGACGTGATCGCGGGCGCGTCCATCGACGCGCTCGGGGATTCCGCGCGCAGTCCCCGATTCGTCGCCGACCAGCTCGGCGCCACGCACGTCCTCACGGGATCGCTGCAATGGGACCAGGGCGGCGACGGCATCGCGCGCGTGCGCATCACGCCCGAGCTCATCACGATCGCCTCCCGCGGCGACCGCGCGACCGCCGGCGTGCCGATCGTCGACCGCGTCGAGGACCTCTTCGAGACCCAGGCCCGCGTCTCGCAACAGATCGCGACGACGCTGGGCGTCGAGGTGAGCGCCGAGGCCGCGTTGCGCCTTGCGCGACCGCCCACCCGCAACCGCGCGGCCTACGAGGCCTGGCTCCGCGCCGGCATCGATTTCGATCACGAGGCGGACCTGTTGAATCAGGCGGTCGCGCTCGACTCGAACTTCGCGCTCGCCTGGGCGCAGCTCGGTCAGCGCGAGGCGCTCTCATTCCAGGGCACCCTCGACGCGCGGGTCGCCGCGGCCGCGCGGGACGCCTCCGCGCGCGCGATGGCGCTCGACAGCAACCTCGCCGCGGCGCGGCTCGCGCGCGCGCTGTACGAGCGGCACGTCGAGCGCGACTTCTCCGAGGCCGTACGTCACGGGATGCGCGCGATGGAGCTCGCGCCGGGGGACGCGGCGATCATGCACTTCACCGCCGCGGCGCTCTGGAACGCCCGGCGGACCGACGAGGCCCTCGCCCTCGCCCGCCGCGCGGCCGCGCTCGATCCCCGCAACGCATCGGCGGTGGCGCGCGTGGCCACGCTCCTGATCTGGCGACGCGAGTTCGCGGCCGCCGAGGCCCAGACCGGCCGCGCGCTCGCGGTCGCGGGACGCGACGAGCCCTTCATCAATCTCGACTCGATCGTCCTGCCGCTCGCGCGCGGCGACCTCGCGGGGGCACGGCGCTTCACGGCCAGCCTCGACTCGAGCATCGGCCCGAGCGTCGGCTTCGCGATGCAGCAGTGGTTCCTGGGCTGGGCATTCGACGCGGCGCAGAGCGACGCCGGGCTCGCCGAGCTCCGCGCCCTGCGCCAGATGCACGCGTACCATGTCACGATCGCGGCGCGGGCCGCCTTCGCGCACGACCTCCCGCGGCAGAAGGCCTACGCGGATTCCGCGCGCGCGGCGGCGCTCGAGCGCCTCGCGCAGCTGCCGCGCGAGGATCGGCTGCACGTCGCCCTCGGCTATGCCTACGCCCTGGGCGGCTCCCCGCGCGAGGCGCTCGCGCAGGCCGATTCGGTGAGCGCGAGCCGCTCGGCCTGGCACGACGGGTTCCTCGGCGCCGTCCTCTCGCTCAACGTCGCCGAGATCCGCGCCGCGGCAGGCGACACGGCGCACGCGATCGCGCTGCTCGATTCCCTGCTCAGCGTCCCCGGGTTCGTGACGCCACGGTACCTCGCGATCGACCCGTGGTTCGACGGCATCCGCGGCGACCGCCGGTTCCGGGCGCTCCTCGCGCGAGCCCCCTAGCGCGCCCGCGCCGAGTCCGCCGCCGCGCGCGGCGACGTCCAGAATCCGCCCGTCGGCTTCGCCTTCTCCGCGACGTCGCGCCCGTACAGCGCCGCATTGAACACCACGCGGAACGTGCCGACCGTCTGCCCGCGCCACTGCGGCCGGAAGCCGAGCAGGATCACGTGCCCGCGCCCGTGCTTCACGTCGAGTGCGGCCGCGGCCCCTTGCAGGTAGCTCTCGCCGAGCAGGTAGCCGGAGAGCAGCGGGCTGCCTTGCTTCTCGTACTTCGCGAGCGCCACGCCCTCGAAGCCCTCGGTCGTCGCGAAGGCCGGCGAGTTGTCGAAGAAGACCTTCGCGCGCTCCGGCATCCCGGCCATCACCGGATGCGCCGGGTCGGTCACCACCTCGAGGATCGAGCCGCTCGCGAAGAACTGCCGGCTCTGCAGCCCGCGCACCACGTTGCGCACCGGCAGGTGGAACTGGTCGATGGCGAACAGCGACGACGCGTTCATCGCGACGAGCGTGCCGCCGTCGCGCACGAAGGCCTGCAGCGCGCGCACGCCGGCGTCGCCGAGCCCGCCCTCGATGGTCGGCGGCACGCGGCCGCGGCCGTAGCCGTCGCGCAGCGTGCTCGCGCGATCGGAGGCGAGGATGACGACGTCGAACCGCTCGCCGAGGTCGCCGGCGAGGACATCGGCGTTGGAGATGACCGTGAAGGCGAACTCGCGCTGCTCGAGGAGCCACTCGGTCCAGCCTTCATCCATCGACGGCGCGTTCGAACGGAAGAGTGCGACGCGCGCACCCACGCGGCCCGCGGCCGCATCCGCGCCCGCCACGCGCTCGGCCCGGAGCCCGAACGCGTTCGCCCAGCCCTCGAGCGTCGGCATCGCGACGCCGGAGACGACGTAGCGGCCACCCTGCTGGCGCACCGTGCCCCCGGCCTTGAGCGCGCGGTTGATCAGCGTGAAGGCGTCATTCTGCGCGGGATCGACCGAGAGCGCCGCGCCCGCGCCGGTGATGCGCGCCGCCGGCACCGTGATCCCCGCCGCATTCGAGTTCGTCGTGAAGGGCGCATCGGCGTCTGCGGTGCCCGCCACCGTGCCAGCGAGCGGCTGCATCGCTGCCCGCACGTCGGCGGTGAGCGGCACCTTCGCCTCGAGCACGCGCACGTCCATCAGGTACGGCAGGGTCCAGCCCGCCGCGTCGTACGGCGGCTCGGGCGCGCCGTCGTCGCCCTTGAGGTCGGGATAGTCCTGCACGTCGAAGAGTTGCCGCACGAGCTCGGCGAACTCCTGGTCCATCGGCACCACCCAGGTGCCGCGCGGGTGCCGGATCCCGCCGACCGTCACGTCGCGCGAGAGCTGCGAGACGCGCACGCCGAGGAACGCCATCCGCTGGAGGAGGGCCACCGCGGCGCCCGGATCGCGCTGCGCCTGCGGCACGAAGTAGGCGAACGGCGGCTCCTTCCCGTAGCGCCGGATCGCGTCGCGACCCGCCTGGTACCGGTTCCAGAGCAGCTCTTCGCGGTACTTCGCGGCGTAGTCGAGCGTCGCGATCGACGCCGTCTCCATGTAGTCCACCGCATCGCGCAGCCGCCACCACCCACCCTTCCACGGGCTCGAGTAGAGCGACTGCGGGCGCAGGTCGCGGTACTCGGCCGGGAAGTCGGCGAGCGTGTAGAAGCCCGGCGTCGCGTAGTCGAAGAGCGCCGTCTCGGTCCACCAGGCCGCGATGTTCTGCAGCATCGGCATGTAGTCGATGTAGCCGGGATACCAGGCGTCGAAGCCGCGCCCCATGTGCGTGGCGCCCGGCTGGTTGTTCGTCTCCAGCGCCTGCGCGATCGTCATCCCGATCGTGTTCACCTCGCGCGCCATCAGCGCCGGCACGCGCGGGGCGACCGGCTCGGCGAACGGCGGCAGCCAGATGCGCGTCGGGAACGGCGCCGTCTGGTGCTGCACGTAGATGATCTGCGGCTCCCACGCGCGCCACGTGCGCGCCACCACGCGCGACTCGACGACGTTCAGCATGTACGCGTCGCGGTTGTTGTCGTGCCCGATGTACTTCTGGTAGAGCGAATCGAGCGGCGCCACCTCGTACGGCGTGCCGACGTTCTTGCGGTACCAGTGCACGACGATGTCCTGCCCATCCGGGTTGATCGACGGCCAGAGCAGCAGGACAGTCGCGTCGAGGATCGCCCGCGTCTTCGCGTCGTCGCGCGTGACGAGGTCGTAGGCGAGTTGGATGGTGTGCTGCGACCCCGCGATCTCGCTCGCGTGCAGGCCCCCCGAGATGTCGACGAAGGCCTTCCCTTCCTCCGCCAGCTTCCGCGCCTCCGCGTCAGTGAGGCCGGCCGGGTGCGCGAGGCGCTGCGCGATCGTCTTGAGGCGTTCGAGGTTCGCGAGGTTCGCCGGCGACGAGATGATCGCCATCGTCCACGGGCGGCCCTGCGACGTGCGGCCGACCTCGACGAGGCGGATGCGGTCGCTCCCCTGCGCGAGCTGACGGAAGAAGGCGATTGACTGCGTGTAGTCGATCAGCTTGAAGTCGGCGCCGACGGCGTGGCCGAAGACCGATTCGGGGGCCGGGACGGTGCGCTGGGCCTGGGCGGCGGCAGGCAAGAGGAGCAGCGCGGTCGCGACGGTGATCGCGCGAAGGGCGGGTCGGATGGGCATCCCCAACGTTATTGCGCGCCGGAGATTCCGGCGACTGTGATGTGCCGATGCGGCTCGCAGCGACGGTGCGGCCCTTGCGGCCGTCGCGCACGGGAAGCACTTCTGGGGTTGGAGGGAACCCCATGGCCTCGCTCATCGTCTGGGCGGTCTTCATCGCACTGATCCTGGCGTTCCGGATCAGCATCAAGCGCTTCGAGGCGCGGCGGCGCGCCGAAGGCGCGTGGGACGAGAACGGGCCGATCAACCCGAGCGGCGGGTCGTCCCTGGGGACTGCCTACTCCGTCTTCGATGGCGGGCTGCGCAACGCATTCGAACGCGAGCACGGCCGCGAGGGGGTGCTGCCCCTCGAAGCGATGACACCTCCGCCGATCGTGGATGAGATCACCACGCGACCCGATCCGCCGCACGATCCGGACGAGGATCGCGGCTAGCTGTGATTACCGGACACGTTGTTCCGGTTGTTGGAGGGTGGTGAAGGGA
>CAZIDS010000242.1:0-5176 GCA_964537945.1 uncultured Gemmatimonas sp.
TCATCTCCGCCCCCCCGTCCAAAGCGCCACGATCCCGCACCGCCCATCCACGCTCGTCCGCTGCAACTCCGTCGGCGCGTTCGCCGCGCTCGCGTAGACCTCCACCGCCATCACCGCCCGCGCGTCCACCACGTCGTCGATCGTCGGCGGCGCCGGCGTGTTCTCATCCTCCACGTCGCGCACCCGCCGCGTCGCATTCGGATTCAGCGACTGCGGCGTCTGCGCCAGTGCGTAGTCCTGCACAGTGCCCTTCACATGCTCGCCGTCGAGCAGGATCGTCATCGGGCAGCCACCCCGGCTCACGATCACCCGGAGGCTGGTCTGGTTCCGCCACTGCATCGACGTCACGCGCGCATACCGCGCCCCGGCCAGCAGCTGCGTCACGCTCGACGCGCCGCGCTCGTCGAGCTGCTCGGGCGTCCAGAAGTCGGCGATCATCGCCCCCTTCTGCACCCGGTCCACCCGGTCGTAGAACCCACGCGCCACGAGCGGCGCGTTCGCCGGCGCCGCCGCCGCGTTCACGTTCACCGTCGCGAGCTGGGCCGCGAGGCGCTGCACGGTCACGACGTAGAGGTTCCCCTCCCCGCGCTTCACCCAGCCGTCGTGCTGCGCGTACCCGATCCGGCGCACCCGGAGGTTCAGCGAATCGGCCGCCTTCACGCGAAGCTCGACCGCGCCCGAGTCACCGCTCACGCGCCCCTGGCCGCCCGCGATCCCGACCAGCGCGAACGCCACCCGCGCGCCCGCGTCGTCCCGCACCTCCACCCGCACCCGATCCTGCGCCGCCGCCCGCCCGCCGGCGAGCAGCAGCGCGAATCCCCCGGCGCGAATGCAGGTCCCGGCCGCGCCCACGCGCAGGCCCCGCTGACGTTCCGATCGGCCTTGCCCACGATCGATCACGTGCCCTCCACTTGCGGTCGAGGGACCATCGCCACGAACAGCACCGCCGCCAGCGCCGCCACTCCCGCCCCGGCCGCGAACGCAACCTCGGGCGTGTACCGCTCCCACACAAGACCGAAGGCGACCGAAGCCGGCAGCGCCCCCAGGCCGATGACGGCGTTGAACCACCCGTACGCCGCCCCCCGCCGCGCCGCCGGCACCAGATCCGCCACCAGCGCCTTCTCCGTCCCCTCCGTCGCCCCGAAATACAGACCGTACACCAGGAAGAGCGCCCACGCGTGCCACGCCGACTCCGCGAACGCGAACCCCACGTACACGAGCGCGTACACCGCCCAGCCCCCGAGGATCAGCGGGCGCCGCCCGACCCGGTCCGACAGCAGCCCGCCGAGCACCGAGCTCGACGACTTCACCACGTGCAGCGCCGCCCAGAGCACCGGGATCAGCGCCGTCGGCACGCCCAGCTGCGACACGCGCAGCAGCAGGAAGGCGTCGCTCGACGTCGAGAGCGTGAACACGAAGAGCACCACGAGATAGCGCCAGAAGCTCGGCCCGAGCGCGGCGAGCGGGACGGGCGGAGGCTCGATCGGCAGCCCCGACGCTCTCGCCTGCGGCGGCGCTTCCCGCACGAACGCGATCACCAGCACCACCACGATCGCCGCCGGCACCGCCGCCAGCAGGAAGAGCCCGCGCAGCTCCACCACGCCCCACGTGAGCAGCGCCCACGCGATCAGCGGCCCGACCACCGCGCCGGAGCTGTCCGCCGCGCGGTGCAGCCCGAACGCATACCCGCGCTGCGACGCCTCCACCGAGTCGGCGATCAGCGCGTCGCGCGGCGAGCTCCGCACGCCCTTGCCGAACCGGTCGGCGAGGCGGATCGCGAGCACTTGCCCCGTGCTCTGCGCGAACCCCACCAGCGGCCGCGCGAGCGACGAGAGCGTGTACCCGAGCACCACGAGCGGCTTCCGCTTCCTCGCGCGGTCGCTCCACCACCCGGCAGGCAGGCGCAGCAGCGAGCTCACGCTCTCCGACAATCCCTCGATCAGGCCGAGCGTCGCCGTCGTCGCGCCGAGCACGGTCGTGAGGAAGAGCGGCAGCAGCGGATAGATGAGCTCGCTCGACACGTCGGTGAGGAAGCTCACGGCCGCGAGCATCTTCACGTTGCGCGGGAGGGGAGCGCGCTCGTTCACGGCAGCGTCACGCCCGGCCCCGGCCGCATCAGCAGCCAGTCGCTCTTCGGCGCGCGCTGCGGGAAGGCCTTCGCGTACGCCGCCTTCCACCGCTCGGTCATCTCGTGCGCGATCGCCGTGTCCACGATCGCCCAGACCGCGCCGCCGAACCCCGCGCCGAACGCCGACGCACCGTGCGCCCCGGCGTCCATCGCCGCGCGGGCGAGGAACATCGTCTCGGGGATCTGGTTCCGCAGCGCCGTCTCGGCGCCCTGCATCGACTCCACGGAGAGGCGGCCGAGCGCAGCTCCATCAGCCGCGTCGAACGCCTTGAGCGCGCCCGGCACGATCCGCTCCGTCTCGGCCCGGAACTGCGCGATCCGCGCGAGGAACCAGGGCGCGTTGGGAGCCACGCGCGCGAGCTCGTCGAGCCGCTGCGGCGCGTCAGCCGACGACCGCAGCGCACTCCCGAGCGACGGGTCGAGCCGCCCGGTCCCCGCGTTCCAGAGCGCGAGCAGGTCGCGCACCACGTCCGACGCCCGGTTGTAGTCCTCGAGCGCGCCCCCCGTCTTCGTGGCCCGCACGCCGCTCACGCCGACGACGATGCTCCAGTGATGCGGGAAGCCCGCGCGCCCCACCTTCTCCGCCGGCAGGTAGCGATACGCGCCCACCGCGTCGGCTTCATTACAGACGATCGCGACGTGGTCCTGCGCCCCGCCCCGCGTGCCCACGCCGCCCTCGCCGGGGAACGGCCCCCACGGTCCGCCCATCTCCACCGCACCGCAGTACTCGGCGAACGCGATCGCCGTCGTGAGATGGTCGCGCCAGAGGCGCCGCTCTCGCAGCCGGTTCGCCTCGGCCACCGCGTGCACCAGCATCACGACGAACGCGCTCGAGCTCGAGAGGCCCGACGAGCGCGGCAGCGTGCTCGACGTGCGGATCCGCACTCCCGCCTTGATCGGCGCGAAATCGCGGGCGAGCCGCCGCGCCACCGCGGCGACGTACTTCCCGCCGTGCCCCGTGCCGGGCCGCGCGTCGCGCCGCAGTGGGATCCGCGTCCGCCGGCCCGTCTGCGTGTCCTCCACCTCGATCACCGGCTTGGCGATCTCCTCGAACTCGGCGCTGATCCCGGCGCCGATCGCGCAGGTGAGCGACGGCCCGCCGCCGTAGTCCACGTGCTTGCCGAAGAGCTCGATCCGCCCCGGCACGAAGATCTGCTCGCGCGGCCCGCTCACGGCGACGGCGCGCGGCCCGCGAGCCGCGCCTCCACGCCCGCCACGTCGCCGCGGCGCGAGAGGTCGAGCACCGGCAGCCGCTGCTTCACCGCGCGCATCCGCACGCCGCGCGCGAGCGACGCCCGCACCGCGTCGGCCAGCTCGAGCTCGCCCCGCGCCGACGGCTGCACCGCCGCGCAGTCGGCGAAGATCGACGAGTCGAACCGGAAGAGGTTCATCGACACCCACCGCTCGGCGTCGCGCCAGAGCGGGTGCTCCGGACCGGGCTTCTCGACGATCGCCTTGACGAATCCGTCGCGGTCGAGCGAGAGCAGCGCGAAGGCCTTCACCCGATCGGCCTCGATGTTCCCCAGCGTCACGAGCGCCTCGGCCTCGTACGCGACGAGCCCCGGCCCGCCGAGCTCCACCAGCGCGCCGATCGACTCGGCCGGATAGAGGTTGTCGGCGTTGAGCATCAGGAAGTGCGCGTCGCCCGCGGCGTCGTGCGGGCCGATCGCGAGCACCGTCTCCTCGGCCGCGTGCAGCGCGTCGGCGGTGCCGCGCGGCTCGGCCTGGTCGGCGAAGTGCACGCGCAGCCGCCGCGGCGGATGCGACGCGCCATAGCGCCCGCGCAGCGCGGTCTCGCCCGGCGCGACGACGAAGACCACGTCGAGCACACCGCCCTCGGCGAGCTCGTGCAGCACGTAGTCGAGCAGCGCGTGGCCGGCGATCGGCATCAGCCCCTTGGCGCCGCGCGCGGCGGCGGCGCGCTGCTCCTCGCTCAGCGCGCTGCCATCCTCGCTGCGCATCCGCGTGCCGAGCCCGCGCGCGAGGATCACCGCCGTGGTCGCACGGGGCGCGCGGCTGCCGCGGGCCTCAGGCACCGCTCACCCCGTGCTGGCGGCGGACTGCCAGAAGCCCTTCAGCACGCGCAGCACGCCGAACCCCGTGACGACGAAGATCGCGAACCAGGTGAGCGCGAGCGTGTTGTTGCCGGCGAGCCAGGCACCGACCATGAAGAGCGCGCCGTAGACGAAGAAGATGCCGAGCACCCAACCGAGCATCGCCTGCGAGAAGGAGTCGGGCGACGGGCCGAGCCCGGTCGCGGCGCGGACCTTCGCCCAGCCCGGGCCGGCGGGGCGCACGAGCCGGTAGAACGACTCGAGCACCTTCGCGTCGGTCTCCGGACCGAGGTAGGCGGCGGCGATCCAGACGACGGTCGTGATCGCGACGGAGCCGATGAGCGAGGTCGTCGCGCTCACCGCCATCCCGTTGGACTTGGCGACGAAGAACCCGACCGCCGAGAGGAAGGACGCGATCATCGCGGCGATCTCGGCCGTCGCGTTCACGCGCCACCAGTACCAGCGCAGCAGGTAGAGGAGCCCGGTGCCGGCGCCGATCGAGAGCAGCAGCGTGAAGCCGGTCGAGGCGGTGTTGATGTACCTGGTCACGAGCGACGCGACGAGCATCAGCAGCGCGGTCACGATCCGCCCGACGAGCACATAGTGCTTCTCGTCGCCGTCGCCCTTCACGAAGCGCCGGTAGAAGTCGTGCACGAGGTAGCTCGTCCCCCAGTTCAGGTGGGTGACGATCGTCGAGACGTAGGCCGAGAGCAGCCCCGCGATCATCAGGCCGAGCCAGCCGACCGGGAGGAAGGTCAGCATCGCCGGGTAGGCGATGTCGTGCCCGATGAGGTTCGCGGGGACGCTCGGGAAGGCGGCCGCGATGTCCGTCAGGTTTGGGAAGACGAGGATCGACGAGAGCGCGACGATGATCCACGGCCAGGTGCGCATCCCGTAGTGCGCGACGTTGAAGAAGAGCGTGCCGACGAGGGCGTCCTTCTCGCTCTTCGAGGCGAGCATGCGCTGGGCGATGTAGCTGCCGCCGCCCGGCTCG
>CAZIDS010000243.1:0-5169 GCA_964537945.1 uncultured Gemmatimonas sp.
CCTCGTACATCTCGCGCTCGAGGTAGACGAGGCCGAGGTAGAAGTGCGCGTAGAGTGTCGCCTTGCGGTCGTTGTCGAGCCGGATCGCCTTCGACAGGTGCTCGATCGCCTCGCCGAAGATCCGCTTCTTGAGGCAGATGTAGCCGAGGTTGATGCGCGCGAGCGAGTTCGACGGCTCGCGCACGAGCACCTTGGAGAAGCTCATCAGCGCGTCGTCGTACTTCTCCTGCAGCATCTGCGCCCAGCCGAGCAGCGCCTCGCTCTGCGGGTCGCCTGGCGAGAGCTCGATCGCCTTCTGCAGCGCCTGCTCGGCTCCTTCGTGGTCGCCGAGCGAGAGCCGGCTCCACCCCTTCTCGATGAACGTGCTCGCGCCGATGTGATCGGCGTGCACGACCGGCTTCTCGCCGGTGAACTGCGGCGCGAGGCCGCTCACCGTGGAGTTGGTCGCCTTCCACTTGTCGACGAGGAGCTTGATCTCGTCCTTGAGCGCGGTGAGGTCGGCGATCTGCTGCTCGACCGACTTGAAGAGGCCGACGATCTCCGCCTTCACGGCGGGACGCTCGGTGTCCGAGAGCCCCCCGTCGAGCCGATGGTCGATCGCCGTGTACCTGGCCTTGTAGGCCGCCAACGTCTCGTCAGCCATCCTTCGTCCCCGCCATCGCGCGGCGCATCTCGATCGTCTCGGTGGAAGTGAGGAGCTTGTCGGTCGCGAGCACGACGAAGAGCCCGCCGCCCTGGCGCACCACGCCCTCGAGGTACTCCTTCGCCAGGCCCTTGTAGATCGCGGGCGGCGGCTCGATCGCGGCGCCGTCGACGGTGCGCACGGCGTGCACCGCGTCGACCGTCACGCCGATCCGCGCCTCGCCGACCGCGATCACCAGCACGCGCGCGCCCTCGCCCGCCGGCGCCTCGGAGAGGCCGAGCCGCTCGCGCAGGTCCACGACCGGGATCGCCGCGCTGCCGTAGTCGATCACGCCCTTGAGCCACGTCGACGCGTTGGGCAGGAGCCGCGGCGGCACGTGCCGCAGCACGCGCTCCACCGCGAAGATGTCGGCGGCGAAGAGCTCCCCTGCCGCCTCGAACGTCACCAGCTGGCGGCGCGCGGCCGCGGTCCCCGTGGTCATCGGACCTCCGTCGTGAGCCGCGCGAGCATCGCGCCGCGCAGCGCCTCCATCTCCACCACCGCCGCGAGCGTCCCGTCGAGGTCGAGCACGCCCTCGAGCAGGCCCGACGCCGCACCGGCGGACACCGGCAGCGGCCGCCACTGCGATTCGCGCACGGTGCGCATGTCGATCACGTCATCCACCCAGAGCGCCATCGGCCCCGCGTCGCCGGCGACGAGCAGGATCACCCCCGCCCCGTCGCCGCGCCGCACGCCGAAGAGCGCGGCCGCGTCGAGCACCGGCACCAGCACGCCGCGGTGCACGCACTGCCCGGCGAGCCCCGCCGGCGCGAGCGCGACCGGCGTGATCGCCGGCCCCTCGGCGGCCTCGAGCACCTCGCCGATCGGGAAGGCGAAGCGCTCGCCGCCCACGCGGGCCAGGAGCACGCGCGCTTCGCTCATCGCCGCACTCATCGCCGCGTTCATCGCCGCGCTGCCGCCGTCGCCGAGCGCGGCGTCGGCAGCGGCTGCCGCGCGACGAGCAGCTGCACCACCGCCTCGGCCACGCCCTTGAGCGGCACCTCGCGGTCCGCGCCCGCCTCGGCGAGCGCGATCTGCGGCATCCCGTAGATCACCGACGTCGCGCGGTCCTGCACCACCGCGCCGCCGCCGGCCGCACGGATGGCCTTGAGCCCCGCGCTGCCGTCGCGTCCCATCCCCGTGAGCACCACGCCGACGCTGCGCGGGCCGAAGAGCTTCGCCACCGACGCGAAGAGCGGGTCGGCCGCGGGGCGCACGCCGTGCAGGGCCGGCCCGTCGCCGAGCACGATCGTCGCCGCGTCCTCCTCGTTCGCGAGCGTCATGTGCCGGCCGCCGGGCGCGAGGTAGACGCGGCCCGGCTCGATGCGCTCGCCGTGCGCGGCCTCGTGCACGGGCAGCGCGCTGAGCTGGTCGAGCCGGCGTGCGAGTCCCGCGGTGAAGCCCGGCGGCATGTGCTGCACGAGGAGCACCGCCGCGTCGAGTCCCGCCGGCAGCTCGGGCACGATCTCGGCGAGCGCGCGCGGCCCGCCGGTCGAGCTCGCCATCGCGATCGCGGCGTTGGCGCGCCGCGGCGCCGCGAGCGGCGCCGTCTCGCGCACCCGCGGCCGCGCGAGGACATCCACGCCGCGCACGTTCATCTGCGCGGCCGCGTGCAGCGCGTCCTCGATCCGCTTCCGGCTCCCGATCCAGTCGGCGACGGTCGTGCCGACCGGCTTGCGCACGAAGTCGACCGCGCCGAGCTCGAGCGCGCGGATGGTCAGGTCCACCGAGCCGCGCACCGTCGCCGCGCTCACCATCACGACCGGCCGCGGCAGCTCGCTCATGATGTAACCGAGCGCGGCGAGCCCATCGACGCCCGGCATCTCGATGTCGAGCGTGACGATGTCGGGGTCGAGCTGGTGGACGAGCTTCAGTCCCTCCTCGCCGTCGCGCGCGACGCCGACCACGCGGAAGCCGAGGAGCGCGTCGATGATCTCCCGCAGCACCGCGCCGAGGAGCGCGCTGTCGTCGACGACGAGCACCTTGCGCACGCGGTCAGAGGACACGTTCGCCCCCGCGCACGGAGCGCACCGTCATCGCGCCGCTGTTGACGTCGAGCGTGACGCTGCGGCCGGTGATGCCGCCGGTGTCCTCGCCGACGAGCTGGATGCCGGCGGTCGCGAGCGCGCTGCGCGCGGCGGTGATGTTGCGCGTGCCCATCTGCCCGCCGGTGCCGCCGGCGAGCATGTTGCCGAAGAGCGCGGCCCCGCCGGCGATCTTGGCGGTGAGCGCGCCGCGCGCGCCGAGGGCACGCATCTCGTCCACCAGCAGCGGCACCGCGGTCGAGGCGAAGCGGGCCAGGTTCGAGCCGTCGCGCGCGACGCTCGGGTCAGGCAGGAGCACGTGCGCGAGACCGGCGACGCGGAAGCGCGCGTCGTGCAGCGCGATCGCGACGCACGAGCCGAGCCCGATCGTCACGAGGCGTCCGCTGCCGCGGGCCACCGCGAAGTGCGCGATGCGCACGTGTTGGTCGGTCACGCGGCCTTCCGGAACAGGCGCTGCCGCGCGTCCACCACCTCGAACAGCTTCCGCGAGTCGCCGAGCAGCGTCTCGACCTTGCCGAGCAGCAGGAAGCCGCCGGGCGCGAGGGCGTCGCGGAACTTCGTCATCAGCGGCACCTGGCTCGGGCGGTCGAAGTAGATCACGACGTTCCGGCAGGTGATGAACTGGATGGCGGTCGCGGGGGGCGGGTCGAGCAGCAGGTCGCGGCGCTCCACCTCGACGAGGGCCCGCAGCTCGTCCACCGCGCGGTGCGGCGCCTCGCGCGAGAAGTAGCGGTCGCGCAGCGGTGCCGGCATCTCGCGGAACGCCTCGACGGCGTACGCGCCCGCCCGCGCCGCGTCGAGCGCGCCGCGGTCGATGTCGCTGCCGATGATCCGCAGCTTCCGCAGCTTCGGCGCCGTCTGCGTCCGCTCGGCGTGGCGATGGAAGAGCGCGGCGAGCGTGTAGAGCTCCTCCCCCGACGAGCACCCGGCGCTCCACACGGTCAGCCGCGGCAGGTCGAGCGCCCAGAGGGCCGGGATCACCTGCGACGCGACCATCTCCCACGCGCCGGCGTCGCGGTAGAGGTTCGTGACGTTGATCGTCAGCGCGTCCACGAGCGCATCGTACTCGACCGGGTCGCGGTCGAGCAGCGCGCGATAGGCGTCGTAGGACGCGACCCCGCGGGCGCGCATCCGCACCGCGATGCGGCGGCGGAGGCAGCCGTCCTTGTAGTTCGCGCAGCCGAAGCCGCGGTCCGCCGCGATCTTCTGCGTCAGCTTCGCGAATCCGGCCTCGTCGTGCACGGCGGTCATGCCGACCCCCGCGCCTGTGCGAGCCGCTCCCGCGCCTCCGCGTGCCCGGGGTCGAGCTGCAGGGCGCGCTCCCACGCCGCGACCGCCTCGTCCATCTCGCCGTGCGCGGCGCGCAGCCCGCCGATCCGCGCCCACACCTCGGGGCCGAGCGTCTCGTGGTGCTTCACCGCGCGGAGGTAGGCGTCGAGCGCCGCGTCCGGGTTCCCCTGCGCGAGCAGCAGGTCGCCGCGGTTGCGGTGCAGCGGCGCGAGCGAGGCGGAGTCGGCGATGCCCTGGTCGAGCGCGGCCAGCGCCTCGTCGTACCGTCCCTGCGCCGCGAGCGCGACGGCGAGGTTGTTCTGCAGCACCGCGGCGCGCGGGTGCACCGAGACGCCGCCCGCGAGCAGTTCGCCGGCGCGGTCGAGGTCGCCGGCGAGCGCCGCCGCGAGCCCCGCCGAGTGGAACCAGACCGCCGACGGCCCCTTCTGGCCGAAGCGCGCCTGCGCGTCGGCGAAGTGCTGGTCGGCCTCGGCGAAGCGCCCCTCGCGCAGCCCGATGATGCCGAGCGAGGTGTGCACGCGCGGGTCGGGGTCGCCGCCGCGCGTGAGCGCCTCCTCGAGGATCAGCCGCGCCTCGCCGAGGCGTCCGAGCTTCTCGTAGGCGAGCGCGAGGTCGTGCAGCACCGCGGGCGTCGCGGCGCGGTGGCGCGCCGCGACCTCGAGGTGCGTGAGCGCGTCGGCCCACTTGCCGAGACGCAGGTGCGCGAGGCCGAGGTAGAAGCGCGCGCCAAGGTCGTCGGGACGGAGCTCGGAGACGCGCCGGAACTCGCGCACGGCCTCGTCGAGCATGCCCGTCTTGTAGAAGGCCGTCCCGAGGTTCCGGTGCTCCTCGACCTTCACGTCGGTCGCCACTTCCTCCTGCGGCCGCGACTTGCCGACGCGGTGGAGGATGCCGGCGGTGGCGAGGCCGAAGAGCGCCTTGCCGACCTCGAACTCGACGAGCCCCGACTCGTCGACGAGCGCGTGGACGTCGCGGCGGCCGTCGATGAGCTGGATGAGCTGCTGCTGCTCCGACGTCAGCCCGCTCTCCATCTCGCTGGCCTTGCGGCGGTCCACCTCGAAGACGAGGTCGAACGACGGGACCTTCTTCTCGATCAGGCTCCACTCGTCGACGCGGCGCGCGCCCTCGAGCAGCAGCGACTCCGGGTTGATG
>CAZIDS010000244.1:0-5167 GCA_964537945.1 uncultured Gemmatimonas sp.
GTCTGGAGTCCGCCTTCGGCGACGGAGAGCAGCGAGTTGGCCTGCTCGGCGTTCTTCGCGGCCTGCGAGAGGGCGCGGGTGTCGGCGCGCAGCTTGTTCGCGATGCCGAGGCCGGCGGCGTCATCGCCCGCCTTGTTGATGCGGAAGCCCGAGGAGAGCTTCGCCATCGAGGACTGGACGTCGCCCTCGACGCGGCTGAGGTTGCGGAAAGCCTCGTTCGCCGTGACGTTCGTGTTGATGCGCATACCGGGTGTTCCTCCCTTGGAACGGTGTGTGGAGCGTCCGTGCTCCGTTTCGCGACGGGTGGACACCCGTCTTGCACTTCACGCTTCAGTGTCGTCGGGTCCGCGCAGGACTTGAGCGGCGGTCGCGTGGTCCACCCCGAGCGGGGCCCGCGCGCCGAACCGCGCATCCCCCAGGGCGAGCTGCCGGCCGCGGCGCGATGGCAGCGCGATCGCCACCGGGCCCTGCAGGTTCGCCGTCAGCGCGTCCCCCGCCGCGCGCGGCAGCGTTACGATCGCGAAGACCGCCACCTGCGTCGCGTCCGCGGCCCCGAGCACCGCGAGGTCCTGCTTCGTCAGTTCCACCGCGAACTCGGGGAACGACTCGAAGGGATCCACCAGGAGGAACGCGAGTGCGGGGTGGTCGATGGCGTGCAGCCAGCACCAGCCCGGTCGCCCCGCGGTCACCAGCACCCAGTGCTTGTGGGCCGCGAAGCCGAAGAGGCCGTCGGGGAACTCGAGGATCGCATCCTCGTTCACGATCATCGCCCCGAGCAGCTGCGACTCGACGCGCCGGCGGCGCATCGCGCGCGTCGACGTCGACGGCGCGGGACGGGTGGTCATCATCATCGGCGCCGGGGCGCTCATCGCAGGTAGTCCGAGAGGTTGAGGCCGAGGACCTTGCTGCTCGCGAGCAGCGCCGACTGGTAGGCGTTCTGCCGCGCGACCATCTCCACCGCCGCCTGCTCGACATCCACGTCGAGGATCGACGAGCGGAACGCCTGCAGGCTGCCCTCGAACGCGTCGAGGTTCGCGCCGACGAGGTCGACGGTCCCCGCGCGCGCGCCGAGCGCGCCGATGCGCTCCTGCACCTGCGTGAAGGCCGCGGAGAGCCCGCGACCGGCCGCCTGCAGCGCCGGCAGCCCGGCGCCCGATGGCTGCGCGAGCTCGCGCGAGAGGTCGCGCAGCGCGTCGAGCACCCCGCTGTCGAGGAAGAGCGCCTCACCGTCGTCGGTCGGGACGAGCACGCGGCCGGCGTCGATCTCGATGCCGCGCGTGCCCGACGCGCCGGTGGTCGTGTAGTCGAGCGTGCCGCCGGTGCCGGTCTTGGTGAACGGCGCCTCGGTCGAGCGCGCGCCGCCGAAGAGGTACTCGCCCTCGACCATCGTGTTGCCGAGCGCGACGAGCTCGTCGAACATGCCCTCGACCTCCTTGCCCATCGTCGCGCGCGCGTTGTCGTCCACCGTGTCGGTGCTCGCGGCGACCGTGAGCTCCTGCGCGCGCGTGAGGATGTCGGTCACCTTCGACATCACCTCGTCCTGCACGGCGATGCGCGCCTTCGCGGTCTCGAGACCGCGCCGGTACTGCGCGACCGCGCGGAGGCGGCCGTCGGCCACCATCACGTCGCGCGCGCCCACGGGGTCGTCCGACGCCGCCTGGATGCGGCGGCCCGTCGTCAGCCGAAGCTGCGCCTTGGCCATCGCCGCCGCGGTCGTCTGCAGCGCGTTGAGCTGGTCGCGGACCTGGATGTTGCTCGTGACTCGCATGTCGCCTCTGGGGTGGCGAGGGGGGGGCGGCTGGCTATCATTCCCTGCACGGACGCCAGCCGGGCAGGATGACCCGCCCGGCTACACGTCCACGGTTTCCAGTGTCGGCCGCCCACCCCGCGGACTTGAGCGGCCTCCCCGCAGCCCCCCGCATGGCCCATATCCTGTTCGTCGACGACGACCCGACCATCGGGGCGATCCTGCAGGACACCCTCCTCCGGATGGGGCACGAGCCGCACGGTGCCACCAACATCCCGGAAGCGCTGGGCGTCCTGCAGACCGCATCGCTGGACCTGATCATCCTCGACCACCGGATGCCCGGCATGACCGGCCTCGAGTTCCTCGAGTACCTGCGCGAGGAGGGCGTCGACGTCCCGGTCATCATGCTCACCGGCCACGGGTCGATCGAGCACGCCGTCGCGGCGATCAAGGCGGGGGCGGTCGACTACATCACCAAGCCGGTGCGCGCCGACCAGCTCGAGGTCGCCGTCAGCGCCGCGCTCGAACTCGCCCGCCTCCGCCGCGAGAACGAGGCGCTCCGCCGCGAGGTGATGGCGTACCGGCACGAACGGCAGATCATCGGCGACTCCCCGCAGGTGCGGCAGCTCCTGCACGTGATCGCGACCGCCGCCCCCACCCGTGCGACCGTCCTCCTCCAGGGCGAGTCGGGCACCGGCAAGGAGCTCGCGGCCCGCGCCATCCACGAGGAGAGCCCGCGGCACAACGGCGCCTTCGTCCAGCTCAACTGCGCCGCGATCCCCGAGAACCTCGTCGAGAGCGCGCTCTTCGGGCACGAGAAGGGTGCCTTCACCGGCGCGCTCAAGCGCGTCGAGGGCGCCTTCGAGCGCGCGGACGGCGGCACCCTGCTGCTGGACGAGATCTCGGAGATGCGGCTCGACCTCCAGGCGAAGCTGCTCCGCGTCCTGCAGGAACAGCGCTTCGAGCGCGTCGGCGGCACCGCCCCCATCACCGTCGACGTCCGCATCATCGCGACGACCAATCGGGACCTCGCCCTCGAGTCGCAGGAAGGCCGGTTCCGCCAGGACCTCTTCTATAGATTGTCGGTCATCCCGATCCGGATCCCGCCCCTTCGGGAGCGCAAAGACGACATCCCGGTGCTCGCCTACCGCTTCGCGCTCAACACGGCGAAAGAGACCGGCCGGAAGTTCGAGGGGCTGAGCCCCGCGACGGTGCAGCTGCTGCAGGAATACGAGTGGCCCGGCAACGTCCGCGAGCTGCAGCACGCGATCGAGCGCGCGGTCATCCTTTCGGCCGACCCGATCCTCCAGCCGCACCACTTCGACGCCGCGCGCTTCGGGCTCGTCGCCACCGGCGGCGGCCCGACGCCGATCCGCGGCATCCCGGCGATAAAGCCCGTCGCGCCCGGCGCGAAGCACAACAGCGGCGAGACCGCAGCCGTGCCGGAAGGCGGGCTCTGGCTCCCTTCATTGGATGTGGCGGACGCCGAGCGGCTCCTGATCGAAGAGGCACTTCGGCAGGCCGAGGGCAACAGGACCCGCGCGGCCCAGCTGCTCAACATGAGCGTCAGGACCCTGCGGCATAAACTGAACGTCGGCGGTAAGGAAGAGTCCTAGAGGCGGCAACAACTGCACCTCCGGCAACTCTTGCCTATCAGGCCGGCCCGCGACGAGCGGTGCCGGCCTTTCGATTTCCCTCCTCCAACCTCCGGCCTGACAATGGCTTAGCCTCTCTCGGCCGGCGGCCGTCGGCTACCTCGCGGCCGAGGCACGGCCCCTGCCTTGTGAGTGGTCCGTGAGTCAGGTGCATTCGGCAATCCCGCCGGCACCAGGGCTTCGCGGAGGCCAGATGCTCTTCGGGTTCGTCGACCGCACCACCACCGCCGTCTCGCTCAAGCAGTCGCTCGACGACGTGCAGGCCCGGGTCCGTGGGATCCAGACCCGCGTCGCGCGCGCCTCGATGACGGGCGACGGCTTCGCGCTCACGAGCGCGGCGCAGGGTCCGACGGTGCCGGGCAACGGCATCACCGAACCGGTCGACGTCGAGGCCGAGATGACGGCGCTCGCCGACGAGCAGCTCCGCTTCGAGGCGACGGCCAAGCTGCTCGAGAAGGCGTATGCCTCGCTCCGCAGCGCCATCCGCGACCGCTGAGGCCTGACCGATGACCAGCATCCGAACCGGTGAACTCCCGCCGCTCCTCCCGATGATGGGCCGCTCCCCCGAGCGCCCGACGCCGGCCCCGTTCCAGGGGCTCGCGGTCGCGAGCAGCGGTCTCTCGGCGCAGCGCCTCCGCATGGAGGTCGCCACCGCCAACCTCGCGAACGCCGAGACGACCCGCACCGCCGACGGCGGCGCCTATCAGCGGAGGATCGTGACCATGGAACCCTCTCCCTCCTTCGGCCCGGCGACGCAGGCCAACGGCGACGTCGCCCCGATGGAAGGCGGCGTCCGCATCACCGGCGTCGCGGTCGATACGACCCCGGGTCCGGTGGTCTACGACCCGACCCATCCCCACGCCGACGCGCGCGGCTACGTGCAGATGCCGAACGTCGACGCGACGCAGGAACTGATCACGCTGATGGAAGCGCGCCGCCTCTACGAGGCCAACGCGACCGCGTTCAGCGCGACCAAGCAGATGCTCCGCCGCGCGATCGACATCTGACCCCGACACTGGACCTCTTGACGATGCAGACCAACGGAATCGGCGCCCCAGTCTCCCGCCCCTCGACGGCCCGCGCCGCGTACGGCCTCGAGCCCGGCCGCGTCGGGCAGTCGCCGTCGCGCACGACCTTCTCGACGCCGGCGCAGCCGAAGGCCATCGAGCGTCCGGCGATCGCCGACCTTCCGGCCAACGCCGAGGCGCCGTCGCTGAAGCCGCCGAAGGGCACCGACCCCGAGCTGTGGAAGGTCCTCACCGCGGACGAGCGCGCGTTCTTCGCGCGCGAGGACGCGATGGGCCCGCTCAGCTACGGCCACCGCATCGCGACCACGCCGTCGCTGCCGTCGCGCGGCGGACGCATCAACCTGCGCGGCTGACCCGCCGATGACCGCACCGATCGGCCCGATGAACTCCGCCCTGCAGCGCATCGCGCAGCAGGCGCAGGACCAGGCCCGTGCGATCGAGGTCCCGGTCCTCCCGAAGGGGACCGGCACCGCGGGCGCGCCGGGCGCGTCGGGCGCCGGCGAGGTCGGCCCGTCCTTCAAGGACACCTTCACGCGCGCCCTCAACGAGATCAGCGACACGCGCGAGCGCGGTGCCGACCTCGCGACCCGCTTCGCCGCCGGCGAGCCGGTCGAGCTGCACACCGTGATGGCCGCGAGCGAGGAGGCTAGCATCGCCCTAGTCCTCGCGATCGTGATGCGCAACAAGGTGGTCGAGGCGTACCGCTCCCTCATCAACATTCAGAGCTGACCTAGATG
>CAZIDS010000245.1:0-5150 GCA_964537945.1 uncultured Gemmatimonas sp.
ATCACGAGCGAGGATCCGGCGAACGGGTTCCTCCCGTCCACCGGGCGCATCGACCACCTGCACCTGCCAAGCGGGCCGGGCGTGCGGTGGGACGGCGGGATCGAGCAGGGCAGCGTCGTCGGGCTGAACTACGACCCGATGCTCGCGAAGCTCATCGTCTTCGGCCCCTCGCGCGAGGCGGCGATCGCGCGGATGGAGCGCGCGCTGCGCGAACTCGTCATCGACGGCGTCGAGACGTCGCGCGAGTTCCACCTGCGGATGATGGCCGACCCCGAGTTCCGGCGCGGCGACATCAGCATCCAATGGCTCGAGCAGCGGTTGCCGTCACTGCTCGCGGCGAAGCCTCCCGCCGAGACGGTGCAGGCGGCGGCGATCGCGGCGGCGCTCATCGCCGAGCGCGACCGCTCGGCCCCGCGCGCCGCGACGAACGGCGGCGCGAACGGCGGCGCGACCGGCGTGCGCGCCGAAGGGCTCAGTCCATGGGGACGCGCCGCCCGACTCGACGCGCTGCGGGGCTCGTGAGCGAGACGACGCTCACCATCGAGAGCCTCGCCGCCGGCGGCGACGGGGTCGCGCGCGCGGACGGCCTCGTCGTCTTCACGCCGCGCACCGCGCCCGGCGACGTCGTGCGCGCGTCGGTGCGCACCGAGGGACGCGTCGGCCGCGGCCGCCTCGCGGCCGTGGTGACACCGGGACCGTCGCGCGTGACGCCGGCCTGCAGTCACTACGAGGCTCCCGACCGCTGCGGCGGCTGCCAGTGGCAGCACCTCGGGATCGATGCCCAGCGCGAGGCCAAGCAGCGCATCGTCGCCGACGCGTTCGCGCGCATCGCGCGCAAGCCGGTCCCGCTCCCGCCGATCCACGGCGGCGAACCGTGGCGCTACCGGCGCGCGCTGACGCTCGCCATCCGGCGCGACGGCACGCGCACCTGGGTCGGCCTCCGCGCGCACGACGATCCCGAACGCGTGTTCGAGCTCAAGGACTGCCTCATCACCGACGAACGGCTCCTCGCGGCGTGGCGCGAGGTCGTCGCGGCGGCGGCGCACCTCCCCCCGGGCGACCGGCTGCGCGGCACGATGCGCTGGCTCGACGGTCGCGCGCAGCTCGTGGTGGAGGGCGGCACCGAATGGCCGGCGCTCGCGCGCTTCCTCGACGCGGTCCCTTCGCTCGCCGCCGTCTGGTGGCAGGCCGAGGGCAAGCGGCGCCGGCTGGTCGCCGACCGTCGCGCCGCGGACGTGCCGGGCGCCTCGTTCGTGCAGGTGAACGCCGCGCTCGCCGCGCGGATGCAGGACGCGGTCGTGCGCGCGGTGCTCGCGCACGCGCCGGCGACGGTCGTGGATTGCTACAGCGGCAGCGGCGAGACGGCGAAGGCGCTCGCCGAGTCGGGCGTGCAGGTCGCGGCGGTCGAGCTCGACGAGGAGGCGACCGCGTGGGCGGCCCGCTCGCTCGCCGCGCCGTCGCGCGCGATCGCGGCACGCGTGGAGGAGTACCTCCCGCGGCTGCTGCCGGCCGACGTCGTGATCCTCAATCCGCCGCGGGCCGGCGTCGATGCGCGCGTCGCGACGGCGCTGCGCGCGCGGCCCCCGCGCGCGATCGTGTACGTGAGCTGTGACCCGGCCACGCTGGCGCGCGACGTCGCGCGACTGGACGGCTGGCGCGTGCGTTCGCTCGAATGCTATGACCTCTTCCCGCAGACGGCGCACGTCGAGACCGTCTGTGAGCTGGTGCCGGAGGCGGCGTGAAGTACCTCGTGGACGTGAATGGCGAGCGGATCGAGGTCCGCCTCGACGGCGAGACCGCCGCGGTCGGCGGCGCCGAGCATCCGGTGCACATCGCCGACATCGACGGGACGTCGACGCGGCTCGTGACGATCGGCGGTGTGCAGCATCGCGTGGTCGCACGGCGTGCCGGCGCGAAGGGCCGCTACGCGCTCTGGATCGACGGCTGGCGTTTCGACGCCGAGGCGCTCGACGAGCGCACGCGAGCCATCCGCGAGCTGTCGGCGGCGAATGCCGGCCCCGTCGGTCCGGCGCCGGTCATCGCGCCGATGCCGGGACTCGTCGTGCGCGTGCAGGTCGCCGTCGGCGACCAGGTGCGCGCGGGGCAGGGCGTCGTCGTGATGGAAGCGATGAAGATGGAGAACGAGCTCCGCGCGCCGGCCGACGGCGTCGTGCGATCCATCGAGGCGAAGCCCGGCCAGGCGGTCGAGAAGGGCGCCGTGCTCGTCGCCTTCGAGGGCGCGTAGCGGCGCGCGGGCGTCGCGCGCGCGTCGCGCCTAGGGCGCGGCGGACGCGGAGAGCGCCTCGCGCACCCGGTGCAGGAAATCGGGGAACGCGAACGGCTTCGCGAGCAGTCGCTCCGGCCGCCACGGCGCGTCGGGCGCGTCGTCGTCGTCGGACTCCCACGCGATGTGCCCCGAGATGCACAGCACCGGCAGCGACGGGCGCTGTTCGCGCAGGTGCCGCACGAACTCGCGTCCGCCCATCCCCGGCATCACCATGTCGGTGATCACGAGGTCCACCTCGTACTTCCGCGCCGCGAGGAGCTCCATCGCCTCGATGGCCGAGCCGGCGCCCACCGGCGCGAAGCCCGACCGCTCGAGGAAGCGCACCATCGCGCTGCGCAGCGCGCTCTCGTCGTCGACGACCATCACCACGCTCCGGGCGGGGATCGGCATCGCCGGCGACGCACGCGGGGCGGGGACCGGCGCCTCGCCCGGCTGGCTCAGCGGCAGCAGCACGTGCATCGTCGTGCCCTGGCCCGGCGCGCTCTCGGCGTGCACGTGCCCGCCGAGCGACCGCACGATGCCGCGCACCGTCGTCAATCCGAGACCCGTGCCCAGGCCCGACGGCTTCGTGGTGAAGAACGGCTCGAAGAGACGCGAGAGCGTGTCGGGCGACATGCCGATGCCGGTGTCCTTCACGAGCAGCTCGGCCCAGCGTCCCGGCAGCACCCCCGGGATGGTGGCCTGGCCCGGGCGCACGGACAGCGCGCGGGTCCGTACCACGACGGTGCCGCCGCCCGGCATCGCGTCGCGCGCGTTGATCGCGAGGTTCATCAGGATCTGCTCGACCTGGCCTTCCACCGCGCGCACCCAGAGCTCGGCGTCGCCGAGGTCGAGCTGGAGCTCGACCTTGTCCACGAGCAGCCGGCGCAGCAGCGCCTCCATGCCGCGGATCACCACCGGGAGCGATTGGATCTGGAGCTCGCCCGCCTCCGGACGGCTGAACGAGAGCAGCCGGCGCGTGAGGGCGGCGCCGCGCTGCGCCGTCTGCTCGATCTCCAGCAGGTCCGCGCTCCGCTGGTCCCCGCTTGGCAGGCCCTGCCGCACGAGCTGCGCGTGCGAGAGGATCGCGGCGAGGATGTTGTTGAAGTCGTGCGCGATGCCGCCGGAGAGACGGCCCACCGCCTCGAGCTTCTGCGCCTGGCGCAGCTGCTGCTCCAGCCGCACGCGCTCCGAGACGTTGCGCGTGTTGAGGACATAGGAGCGCACCGTCGGGTCGCCGGTGAGGTCGGTGACGACGCTCTCGACCTCGTGCCACGCGTCGGGGCGCCCCATCCGCCAGCGCAGCGCCGCGTTCCGCGTGAACGGCTGCCCGGCGTTCGCGAGGAACACGGCGACCCGGTCGCGATCCTCGGGATGGGCGAGGTCGGTGATGCGGCGTCCGGCCAGCAGTGATGGGATCGTGCCCGCGAGTTCGCTCGCCGAGGGGGACGCCCATTGGATCACGTGGTCCGTCGAGATCTGCAGGATCGCGTCCGAGGAGCGCTGCACGAGCGAACGGAACCGCGCGTCGGCGGCGCTGCGCTCCCGCACCATCTCCGTCAGCCGCTCACGGTCGAGGTAGTGCCGGAGCAGCACGAGCACGAGCAGCAGCACCACGCCGGCGACATGGAACGCGAGGTGCGACGGATGCGCCTCCCCGGTGAAGGAGAGCACCAGCATCGGGATGGTCGAGGACAGGATCGCCGCCGAGGCGATGACGGTGCGCTCGGGGCGCTCGACCGCGGGAGGCTCGGCCACGCCGGCGCGCCGGCGCTGGAGGTCGAGGCCGAGGAGGATGAGGAGGAAGCCGAGGGCCACCGTCGCGTCGAGCAGTCCTCCGTTGCGCAACGTGCCCTGCTGCAGCTGCTGGTCGAAGACGAGGTCCGCGACGCCGACGAGGGCGAATCCGAGTATGAGGAAGCCGACGGAGTCGCGCACGAGTCCGGCGGGCCGCCGGAACCACGTGGTCGCGAGCAGCAGGACGGCGATCACGTCGCCGCCGAGGTAGATGAGGAACTGCCACCGCCGCGCGCCGAGGTGCGACGAGACGAACGGGTTCCCCCCCGTGATGAAGTGCGCGGCGAGGAGGTAGACGGCGAGGACGATCGCGGCGCCGTCGAGCCAGTCCGCGGCGCGGGCGCGCTCCTCGCCCAAGCGCGTGAGAAGGGCGAGTCCGCCGAGCAACAGCATCGCCTGCAGGACGGTGATCGCGAGGGCGAGCGGGGGGTCGAGCGGCGTGCCGATGACGGGGATCAGCCGGAGGACGTTGCTGAGCGCGCCGAGGCCGAAGCTGACCCCCAGGCCGAGGAAGGCGACGCGGGCGCGCCGCGGCAGGTTCTCGCGGGTGCCGAGCCAGAGCCCGAGGGCGGCGATCCCCAGCCGGAGGGGGACGATCGCCGCCTCGTCGATGAGACTCTCGAGGGGCGTCTCGAACGGGGGCGCGACGGCGCTCCAGACCGCGTAGGCCACCATCCACGCGACCGCGATGACGGCCACCCACCCCGGGCGGAAGCGGTCCGGGGCGGAGGCGCGAGCGAGATTCTGGCTGGGAGGCACCGCGGTGGATTATCGGCCAAACCGGTCGGTTCCGGGAGTGGGCGGAGGGGGCCCAAGTGCGTGTGGGGGCTCCAGTTGACCGCATTGCTTCACGGGACTATGCTTCTAGTCTGTCCCAAAACGCCCGAAAGGCGGCCGAGACCCGGGTTGCATCCCGCACCGGTGAGGCGCAGTACCTCTCCAGCTGTTCAGGCAAATGCGTACGACGTACACGGCGACCCCCGCCGACATCGAGCACAAGTGGTTCGTGGTCGATGCGGACGGCATGGTCCTCGGTCGCTTGGCGACCGAAGTCGCGCGGATCATCCGCGGCAAGCACAAGGCGATG
>CAZIDS010000246.1:0-5143 GCA_964537945.1 uncultured Gemmatimonas sp.
CGCGGAAGCCGGCGCGATGCAGTTCGTGCACCGCGCGGCGCGTCGGGAGGCCGCGCACATCAGGGACGGGGCGCGCGGTGACCACGCGCGCGGGACGCGCGGGCGGCGCGCCGAGCTCGACGACGAACGGTGCGTTGGGCGCCGCGGCCTCCTCGGCCTTCTCCTCGGCCTCGCTCACGGCATCGGCGATCGAGTCGGCGGTGACGGCGGCGTCGGCCGACGCGAGCTGCTGCGGGCGCGGGGCGGCGAGCGCGCGCGCGTCGAGGGCGCCGTCGCGCGCCGCGATCGCCATCTCGAGCACCGCCTTGGTGACCGGCGCGGCGACGCGGCCGCCGCCGTCGGCGCCCTCGGGGTCGTCGAGCTTCACGAGGATCACGAGCTGCGGGTCGTCGGCCGGGAAGAGGCCGACGAAGGAGGCGGTGTACTTTCCTTCCTCGTAGCCGCCGCCGTTCGCCGCGACGCGGCGCGCGGTGCCCGACTTCCCGGCGAGCTCGTAGGTGGAGAGGTTCGCGCCGGTCGCGGTGCCGCTCGAGACGACCTCGCGCAGCATCCCGCGCACCGTGCGCGCCGTCTCCTCGCTCATGATCCGCCGCACGACGCGCCGGCGCGACTCGTAGGTCACGCGGCCGTCGTTGCGGCGCAGCTCCTTCACGAGCACCGGCTCGAGCAGCTCGCCGCCGTTCGCGATCGCGCCGTAGGCCAGGGCGAGCTGCAGCGGCGTGACCGCGAGCTCGTAGCCCATCGCCAGCGACGCCTGCGACACGCCCGACCACTCGCGCACCGGGCGCAGGCGGCCGTTCGACTCCGACGGGTACGGGATCCCGGTCGCCATCCCGAAGCCCGCGTCGCGCAGCGCCTCGTACTGCTCGCCCGGCAGGAGCCGGTCGGCGAACTGCACGATGCCGATGTTCGACGAGTACTGGATCACCTCGGCGAAGGTCATCCGCCTGGCGCGGTGGACGTCGGTGATGGTGCGGCCATTCAACTTCCAGGTGCCGTCGTGCGTGTTGACGACCTCGTCGAGCTTCACGCGGCCGCGCTCGAGCAGGGCCGCGGCGATGAAGGGCTTCACGGTGGAGCCGGGCTCGTAGGGCTCGGTGAGCGCGGTCGCGCCGCTCGCGTCGGCGCGGGCGCGGCGGCTCGCGAGGGCGCGGATCTCGCCGGTGTGCGGGTCGAGCACGACGATGTCCCCGCCCTGCGCGTGCATCGACGTGATCGCGTCGGTGAGCGCACGCTCGGCGATGTCCTGCAGCCCCTGGTGCAGCGTGAGCACAGCCGTACGGCCGGGCGCGGGCGGCTCGTAGCGCTCCTCGGGCGAGGAGAGCTGGCCGGCGCGGCCCGCCTTCACGAGCACCGTGCGGCCGGGCGTGCCGCGGAGGGCGCCATCGAGCGCGGACTCGACGCCACCGACCGCCTTGCCGTCGCGGTCCACCGTCCCGAGCAGCCGGCGCAGGCCGTCGGTCGCGGGCGGGACGCGCTCGATCACGGGGCGCGGGTGCACGCCGCGCATCGCGAGGAGGTCCTCGACGTCGGTCGAGAGGAAGCGGCCGGGGAGTTCGACCCACTTCCGGTCGCGGTCGATCGAGCGCCGCACGAACTCGGCCGGCACCCCGATGCGGCGCAGCGCGGCGACGAGGTCGCCGGCGCGCTTCACCTCGGGGGGCGCGACGTCGAGGCGCACCAGAGGGCGGCTCTCGACGAGGACGGCGCCGGTCGCATCGAGGATCGCGCCGCGCTCGGCGGGGATCTCGGTCTGCACCTCCTGCTGGCGCTCGGCGCGCGCGCGCCAGCGGCCGGCCTGCCCGAGCTGGACCCAGGCGGCACGACCGGTGAGCGCGATGGCGAACAAGACGAAGGCGCCGTGGACGACGCCGACGCGGCTGACGCGGATCAAGGCTTCGGGCTTTCCCGGGAGGGGCGAGGCAGGCGGATCACGAGACTCTCGGGCGGCACGCGCATCCCGAGACGCTCCTCGGCGGTGCGCGCGAGCCGGGCCCGGCTCGACGCATCGCGGATCGCCCCCTGGAGGGCGGCCTGCTGGGCGGTGAGCGCGTCCCGGCGTTCACGGAGCTCGCGCAGTTCCCGCGCCTGGGCGAGCCCCGTGCTCCGCCTCCATATGACGCCCGTGGCCACCAGGACGAAACCGAGGAGGAGAAGGAAGATCAGCGACCGCCCGCGCATCAGCGCCACCGCCCTGGCCCGCATCGCCGTGCCGTCATCTCACCTCTCCCATCTCACATCTCCCATCAGCGGTTGGAGCGCCTTCCGAAAGACCCTGAGATGGGCGCTCCGCGCCCTCGGATTGCGTGCGATCTCGCCCTCCGACGCCGTGATCGCCTTCCGCGTCACCGCCTCCCCCAGCGCGACCCCGCCGCAGGTGCAGACCGGCTGCTTCGGCGGGCAAGTGCAGGCGGTGCTCCATTCACGGAACGCGTGCTTCACGATCCGGTCCTCCCCCGAGTGGTAGGTGATCACGGCGAGGATGCCGCCCGGCTCGAGCCGGTCACGGAGCATCACGAGCCCGCGCGAGAGCCCGCCCATCTCGTCGTTCACGGCGATGCGCACGGCCTGGAAGAGGCGCGCGAACTCGGGCGCGCCGCTGCGGGGGCCGAGCACCGCGCGGATCGCGCCGACGAGGTCGTCGCTGACGGCGAACGGCGCGCGCTCGCGACGCCGCACGACCTCGGACGCGAGGCGCCGCGCCTTGGGTTCGTCGCCGTACTCCTTGAACACGCGCGCGAGCTCGGCCTCGTCGCCCTCGTTGAGCAGCCGGGCCGCGTCGAGCTCGGCGTGCGGGTCCATCCGCGCGTCGAGCGGCGCGCCGGCGCGGAAGGAGAAGCCGCGCGCGTCCTCGTCGAACTGGCGCGACGAGACGCCGAGGTCGAGCAGGACGCCATCGAAGCGCCGGTCGGTGAGCGCGAGGATCGCGTCCACGTCGTCGTGGTTCCCCTCGACGGCGTCGAAGCGGCCATCGCGCAGCCAGCGCGCGAGCCGCCCCTTCGCCTCCTCGAGCGCCGACGGGTCGCGGTCGATGCCGATCACCATCGCGCCGCGCTCGAGGAGCGCCTGCGCGTGTCCGCCGCCACCGAGGGTGCCGTCGAGGATGCGCGCGCCGTCGAGGCCGGTGCCCGATCCCGAACGTCGGCCGGCGAGCGCGTCGCAGCACTCGGCGACGAGCACGGGGGCGTGCCAGCCGGTGGCGTAAGCGTTGGCGTCGGGCGCGTCGGTCACGAGTGAAAGATAGAAGGGCCGGAAAGCGACGAGGCCCGCCGTCCGTCGGACGGCGGGCCTCGACTGCGCGCGGGGCGCGCTGCTTCGCTACTTACAGAGTGCCTTGATCGACTGCTCGAAGTAAGGGCCAAGGGTGTTCAATCCGCCCATCACCTGGCCGGCCTGCTGCGGGTTGGAACGTCCGGCGCGCATCGTGAAGATCTGCGACTCCGTCACCGCGGCCTGCCCCGCCTTGGCCTCGTCGCAGCTCTTCGACGCCTGCAGCCCCTGCGCGAGCACCTGCGCGATGTAGAGGTGCGTGACGCCGACGAGGAGCGCGGCCTGGTTCTGCTGCTCCGGCTTCTTCGACGAGCTGTCGGCGGCGTAGTAGAGGTACGGTTGCGCCGCCTGAAAGCGCGCGACCGTCTTGACCGAGTCGGCGACGGCGGCGCGATACAGGCGGTTGCCGATGACGAGCGCGAGCTGGCCGATGTTGTCCGCGTCGTCGCCGGCGGCCTTGGAGGCGCGGAGCGCGACGAGCGCCGAGTCGGGCATGCCGAGCTCGTTGTACGCGACGGCGACCTGGTACCAGCCGTTCGGGATCTGCGGGTTGATCTCGAGCGCGCGCTTGGCGGCGGCGATCGACTGCTGCACCTGGCCCGCCTTCTTCAGCGTGCCCGAGTACATCTGCCAGAGCTCGGCGTCGGCGGCGAACTTCTGCGTCGCGCGGGCCGCGGCCTCGGAGGCCTTCTGCGGCTGGCTGTCGGCGTCATAGACGCCGACGAGGCGCTGGAAGAAGGGCACGGTCGCGAGCGACGTGTCCATCGTGACCATCTCCTCGCCCACGCGCGCCGCTTCCTTCCAGTCCTTCGACGCGACGAGGATGTTCCAGAGGAGCTGGATGAGCGCCATGTCGCCCGGGTTCTGCGCGACGGCGCTCACGACGAGTTCCTTCGCCCGCCGGAAGTCGCCCGACGAGGCGAGCGCCTCGATGACGGTCTTCTGGAGCTCGGCGTCGGTCGGGTTCGCCGCGAGCAGGCGGATGTAGAGGTCGTTCGCGGCGGCCGTGTTGCCGAGGCGCTTGTTCGCGTCGGCGGCGACGGCGAGCGCGTTCTTCGAGACCGAGTCGATCGCGAGGATCTCGTTGGCGATCGCGATCATCGCCGTGTCGGACGCCTTCTGGCGCGCGAGCACGTTCATCTTGCAGTAGCGCACGAGCGTGCTCTGCGGGTACTCGACGACGCCGGCATCGGCGGCGGCGAGGGCCTCGGCGAGCTTGTTGTCGCGCGCGAGGTTCATGCACTTCTTCTCGTCATCGAGCTGCTTGCGCGCGTCCTGGATGGAGCGCACGAGCCCCGCGACTGCGCGGTCCGGGCGGTTCCCCGTGCTCGCCGGCAGCGGCTGCATGAGCGAGTTGTCGCGCGTGAGCACGAGCCAGGCGTCCACGCGGTACTCGGCCCCGTTCTTCACCACGCGGCCGCGGATGTACTCGTCGGCGCGCTGCTGCTTCGCGAGCGTCATCTCGTCGCTCGGCTGCAGCTGGACCGTCGTGTCGTAGCCCGACTGGTCCATCATGACCTTGATGTCCTTGCTGTCGATCACCCAGAGGATGCGCGACGGGAAGGCACGGATCAGCCGCTCGCGGAGCTCGTCCGAGGCCTGCGGCCCCGCGACGTGGTCCTGCGACCCGAACACATGCACCATCAGGCGCGGCGTGTCGGGACGGGGCGGCGTGCGCGTCACCGGCGCCTGGGCGTTCGCGACCTCCGCCGCGGCGACGAGGGCCGCAAGGGCGACGAGGGAGCGGGCAACGAGCCGAGCCTTCACTGTCATCTCCTCCAAGTCGTTGAACTTCATACCCCGGGCCGGACCGGTCGGTCCGAATACCGGATGGGCGAAGAGGGACTCGAACCCCCGACATCCCGCGTGTAAG
>CAZIDS010000247.1:0-5088 GCA_964537945.1 uncultured Gemmatimonas sp.
CAGCGGCACGAGCTTGCCGTCGATGCGCGCGCGGAAGACGTCGCCGGCCTTGATGTGCAGGTCGGACGCGCCGCGATCGACCGCCGCCTTGATGATCTTCTCCATCACCCGTTCCCGTGCTGGGGGTTCACTCGGTGCCGCGGGGCGGCGTCGCCGCGCGGCGCGCCGCGTCGTCGGGCCGGATCGTCTGCACTTCCTCGGTCGTCCGGTTCGGGCGGCCGAGCCGGTCGGTCGCGCGCCGGCCGCCGCCCGGCGCCATCCAGTCATCCACGTGGCCGGTGGGATCCGGGTGGTGCGCCTCGTCGAGCCAGCGCCGCTCCACCCAGCCGAGCCCGATCAGCACGATCATCACCGCGGCGGCGGAGCCGAGCGCCTCCACATAGTAGCCGGCCCCCACCGAGAGCCCGAGCGCGGCGACGACCCAGATGGTCGCCGCCGAGGTGAGGCCGGTGATCTGCCCGCGCGTGTGGAGGATCGTGCCGGCGCCGAGGAAGCCGATGCCGGTGACGACCTGCGCCGCGATGCGCCCCGGGTCGCCGCCGTGCAGCGACGCGATCCGCATCGAGAGGTCCATCAGCACGGCCGAGCCGAGGCAGATGAGGATGTTCGTGCGCAGGCCGGCCGGCTTGTTCTTCAGTTCGCGCTCGAGCCCGATCCCGCCGCCGATGAGGACGGCGAGCGCGAGCTTCGCGGCGAGGTCGAGGCGGAAGGCCTCGACGATCATCTCATTGAGTTGCATCGAGCCCCATCTTCGCGCGCGTGGTCTTGATGGTCTCCTGCGCGATGGCCCGCGCGCGCGAGGCGCCGTCGCGCAGCAAAGCGTCGACCTCGTCCGGCTGCGCGGCGAGCTCGGCGGCGCGCGCGCGGATCGGCGTCAGCTCCTCCATCATGTGCCCGTGCAGGACCTTCTTGCACTCCATGCACCCCCAGCCCGCCCCGCGGCACTTCTCCTCCACTTCGGCGACGACCGCCGGCGGCGAGAAGGCACGGTGGAGCGGGTAGATGACGGGACACTTGGCGGGGTCACCCGCGTCGGTCTTCCGCTGCCGCGCCGGGTCGGTCACGGCGGGGCGCAGCTTGTCCCACACCTGCTCCGGCGTCTCGAGCAGGCCGATCGTGTTGCCGACCGACTTCGACATCTTCGCGTTGCCGTCGAGGCCGGCGATGCGCCGCGTCGGCGTGAGCCGCGGCTGCGGCTCCGGGAAGAACGGCGCGTCGGGGGAGAAGCGCGCGTTCCAGTTGCGCGCGACCACGCGCGAGAGCTCCAGGTGCTGCACCTGGTCCTCGCCCACCGGGACGACGTCGGCGAGGTAGAGCAGGATGTCGGCGGCCTGCAGCACGGGATAGTTGAGGATCCCGGCCATCACCTGCTCCTGCCGCGCCGACTTCTCCTTGAACTGCACCTGCCGCTCGAGCTCGCCGAGTGGCGTGATGGTGTTGAAGATCCACGCGAGCTCGGTGTGCTCGGGCACGTCGCTCTGCACGAAGACCGTGCACTTCGCGGGGTCGAGCCCCGACGCGAGCAGCGACACCGCCATCTCACGCGTCCGTCGCCGCAGGTCCTCGGGCGTGAACGGGATGGTGATCGCGTGGTAGTTTACGATGCAGAAGATCGCGGGCATCTCGTGCTGCAGCGCGACCCAGTTCTTCACCGCCCCGAGATAGTTGCCAAGGTGCAGCTCACCCGAGGGCTGGATCCCGCTGAAGATGCGTGGCATGCATGAAGCTATGGAGGCGCTGGTGGCCCATCAACCGGAGCGCGGCGCGCTCCTCGAGGCGATCGTGCGGATGGCCGAGGCGGCGGCGGGCGTCATCCGCGCCGCGGCACCGCGCGTCCGCACGATCGACTGGCGCGCGAAGAGCCCGAGCGACTTCGTCTCCGAAGTGGACCTCGGCGCCGAGGAGCGCATCATCGCGATCGCATCGCGCGAGCTCCCCGAAGCGGTGATCCTGGCCGAGGAGACGGCGGCGATGACGCCGGCCGACCGCGTCGCCGCCGGGCTCGCGCTCGTGATCGACCCGCTCGACGGCACCACGAACTTCCTGCACGGGTTCCCGCAGTACGCGGTCTCGATCGCGGCGCTGCAGCACGGCGAGCCCGTCGCGGCTGTGGTGCTCGATGCCGCGCAGGGCGACTGCTTCACCGCGACCGCCGGCGGCGGCGCATGGGTCGATGGCGTGAAGCTCGCGGTCAGCACGATCACCGAACCGAAGCGGGCGCTGATCGGGACGGGATTCCCGTTCAAGGACCCGGCCGACGTTCCGCCCTACCAGGCGCAGATGGGGCGCGTGATGTCGCAGGTGGCCGGCGTGCGGCGGCCGGGCGCGGCGAGTCTCGACCTCGCGAACGTCGCGGCGGGGCGCTTCGACGCCTTCTGGGAGAACATCCTGTCGCCGTGGGACTTCGGCGCGGGGATGCTGCTGGTGCGCGAGGCGGGCGGGCTCGCGACCGACCTCGACGGCACGCCGCTGCGCGCGCTCGCGCCGTCGAGCGTCCTCGCCGGCAACCCGGCGATGCACCGCTGGCTGCAGGGCCAGCTGGGCGAACCGGACTAGCCGCGCGTCAGCGCGGGGCGCGCCACTTCGACGGCTTCCGGAGGGAAGGCGGGAGCGTGGGCTGGCGAGTGGTCTCCATGGAAGGGAGTATCGGCCCGTCCGTCTGAAGCCTGAGAAGCACCCGCGAGCGGTTAGATTCGAGTGGGAGCCGGGGAGGACCAAGGAGGAGGGGTCGCCTCTCCCGCCCCCTGCACATCCCCTCCCCTCGCATCCCTCGCTCCCCCCCGCAACCCTCCCCCCTCTCCGCTTCACGAAGATGCCGCTAGTCGAGTGCGTCCCGAACTTCTCCGAGGGCCGGCGGCCCGAGGTCATCAACGCCATCCGCGACGCGATCGCCGCGGTGAAGGACGTCGTCGTGCTCGACGTCTCGAGCGACCCGAGCCACAACCGCACCGTCGTCACCTTCGTCGCCCCCGTCGCGACCGCGAGCGACGCCGCCTTCGCCGGCATCAGGAAGGCGAGCGAGCTGATCGACCTGAACACGCACACCGGCGAGCACCCGCGCATCGGCGCGACCGACGTCTGCCCCTTCATCCCGCTGGAGGGCGCGTCGATGGAGGACTGCATCGTCCTCGCGCGCACGACGGGCGAGCGCGTCGGGAAGGAACTCGGGATCCCGGTCTTCCTCTATGAGCGCGCCGCGAGCCGCCCGGACCGAGTGAACCTCGCCGACATCCGCCGCGGTGAGTTCGAGGCGGCCAAGACCGAGATCGGCACCAACCCGAACCGCGTCCCCGACTTCGGGCCCAACCACGTCGACGCGGCCGCCGGCGCGACGGTGATCGGCGCGCGCCCCTTCCTCGTCGCCTTCAACGTCTACCTCGGCGGCCGCGAGAACCTGGCCGTCGCGAAGCACGTCGCGAAGGCGGTGCGCGGCTCGTCGGGCGGGCTCAAGGGCGTGAAGGGACTCGGCCTCGAGGTCGACGGCCAGGCGCAGGTGTCGATGAACCTCGTCGACCTCGACGCGACGCCGCTCCACCGCGCGTACGAGATGGTGAAGATGGAATCGGAGGCGCAGGGCGTGACGCCCACTTGGAGCGAGATCGTCGGGCTCGTGCCCGAGCGCGCGCTCTTCGAGGCGGCGGCGCGCCACCTCCGGTGGCGCACCTATTCGCCCGAACTCGTGCTCGAGCGCCAGGTGCGGAAGGCGGCCGCGGGCGGCGAGTCGCTCGCCGGCTTCGTCGCCGAGGTGGCGTCGAGCGCTCCCGTCCCCGGCGGCGGCAGCGTCGTGGCGCACACCGGGTCGCTCGCCGCCGCGCTCGCGCAGATGGTGGCCGGCCTCACGGTCGGCCGGAAGAAGTACGCCGCCGTCGAGGGCGAGATGAAGGAGCTCGGCCTGCGCGCCGCGAACCTCGTGCGCGTCCTCGCCGACTTGAAGGACCGCGACGCCGCCGCCTACACGCTGGTCAGCGACGCCTACAAGCTCCCGAAGGAGACGCCCGAGCAGGTCGCGGCGCGGGACGGCAGCATCCAGAAGGCCCTGATGACCGCGGCCGAGGTGCCGCTCGAGACCGCGCGCTGGTGCGCTGAAGTGGCCCAGCTGGCGGCATTCTGCGCCGAGAAGGGGAACACGAACGCCGCGAGCGACGCTGGCGTGGCGGCCCTCATCGCCGAGGCGAGCTGCCGCGGCGCCGCCTACAACGTGCGCATCAACGTGAGCGCGATGATCAACAAGGAGCAGGGCGCTCCGCTGGCCGCCGAGGCCCAGCGCCTCGTCGCGAGCGCCGGCGAATACGCCCGCCGCGCCACATTGGCGGTCGAAAAGCAGCTGAACTAGCGCGCCCGGCGCGCGATGAGGGCTGAAGGTCGAAGGATGAAAGGGCGCGGAGCCAATGCTCCGCGCCCCTTCGAGTCCCCGCACGGTCCGCACTCGAGATCCACGCGGATCAGAGGAGGGGAGGCACCACATGCCGCGCCAAGGCGACGCGGCCGCAGGGCCGCGCAGTATGCGGCCCGAGAGCGTCGCCGTCGCGGCGTGTGGTGCCGACCCGCCCGCGACCGCAGTTGTAGTTGAAGGCCGACCGCGCCGAACTCAGTCCAGCGTAGTAAGGATCCGCGGCCCGTCAGAAGTGATCGCGACCGTATGTTCGAAATGCGCACTCATCGCGCCGTCGAGCGTGACGATCGTCCACTTGTCGCTGAGCGTGCGCGTCGCCGCGCCGCCCGCGTTCACCATCGGCTCGATCGCGATCGTCATCCCCGCCTGCAGCTTCGGCCCCCGCTTCGGCTTGCCGTGGTTCGGCACCTGCGGGTCCTCGTGCATGTTCGCACCGACCCCATGCCCCACCAGGTCGCGCACGACGGTGAAGCCCCCCTTCACCACCACGTCCTCCACCGCCGCGCCGATGTCGCCGATGTGGTTCCCGAGGCGCGCCGCCGCGATCCCCGCGAAGAGTGACGCCTTCGTCACGTCCATCAGCCGCCGCGTCTCGGCCGCGACGTTCCCGACCGTGTAGGTCCAGGCCGAGTCGGTGTGGAAGCCGCCGTAGTGCACGCCGATGTCCACCGTGACGATGTCGCCGTCCCTCAGGA
>CAZIDS010000248.1:0-5047 GCA_964537945.1 uncultured Gemmatimonas sp.
CGAGCTGCCCCTCGGCCGCGAGCTGCGTCAGGTCGCGGCAGAAGTGGTCGAGCGCGGGGGTCTTCGACTTCTTCTCCCCCTTCGCGGCCGCCGGCGCCGGGGGAGTCCCCGGCTGGCTCGTGCTCCCGCCCTGGGGCATCTCCGTGCCGAGGAGGCGAAGCGTCTCGGCGCGCGCCGCCTCGAGGTTCACGCCCGCCTCGGTGAGCACCTGCGCCGCGATCCCCTTCTCCTCGCGCAGCAGCCCGAGCAGCAGGTGCTCGGTGCCGACATAGGAGTGGTTCAGCTCGCGCGCCTCGCCCATCGCCAGCTCGAGCACCTTCTTCGCCCGCGACGTGTACGGGAGGTCCGGGCCGGAGGCCTGCGCCGCCTTCCCCTTCTTCACCGTGTCCTCGATCTTCTGCTGGATCTCCTCGAGGTCCACGCTGAGGTTGTTGAGGACGGCCGCCGCCACGCCCTCACCCTCGCGGATGAGGCCGAGCAGGATGTGCTCCGTGCCCACGTACTCGTGATGCAGGCGTGCGGCCTCCTCGCGAGCCATCGCCAGGACCTTCCGCACCCGCTCCGTGAAGTTGTAGCCGTTCATCAGTCTCCTCGTCCGCCCGCTCGGTTGGTCACCCGGGGAGCCGCACTTCGTTGGCGAGCACCGTGCGCACGTACTTCGCCCGCGCGACGTTCGCCTCGCTCTCGTTCAGCGTCCGTCCCTCTGCATGGGCCAGGTGCGCTGACTGGCTGAAGATCAGGAGCTTGTTGAGCGTGTAGACGCTGAGTCCCGCGATCAGGTCGAGCCCTGCCGCCAGCCGGACGCCGCTCAGCAGGTTCATCGCCTCGTCCGCCGGCAGGTTCCGGGCGTGCCGCAGGGTCCCGTACGCCCGCCAGAGCTTGTCCTCGATAATATACCCTGCGTCGCGCAGCAAAACACGCCGCGCCTCCTCCTCGCGCTCGATCACCCGCCGCACGACGCGCACCAGCTGGTCGGCGAGTTCCTCCTCGCCCCGTCCCAGGGTCGTCTGGTTCGAGATCTGGAAGAAATTCCCGAGTACGTCGCTCCCCTCGCCGTACAGCCCGCGGTAGGTGAGCCCCATGTGCTGCAGCCCCTGCAGCACCTTGCCGATCTCCTGCGTCAGCACCAGGCCCGGCAGATGGATGAGCACCGAGGCCCGCATCCCCGTGCCCGTGTTCGTCGGACACGCGGTGAGGAAGCCGAACTCCTTGTGCCAGGCGTAGGGCAGTTCGCCCCCGAGCTCGCCGTCGATCCGCTCGGCCTCGCGCAGCGCCCCCGTGACGTCGAATCCGGAGCGGAAGACCTGCAGCCGGAGGTGGTCCTCCTCGTTCACCATCAGTCCGGCATTGCCGGTGAGGAGCACGCCCCCCGCCGACGCGCCCGACGTCCCCTGGTGCTGGTCGAGCCCGGCGAGCTCCCGGCTGACCAGGTGCCGCTCGTGCAGCAGCAGCCGTTCCTGCGTCGAGCACTCGTCCACGCGCACCAGCGCGGCGCCGCGCATCGACGCGATCCGCGCGGCCGCGTCGCGCACCTGGTGCAGGACGCGGAGGCGCTCGCCTTCTCGTGCGCGCGTCGGGAAGGCGTAACCCGCGACGTTGCGCGCCAGCCGGATGCGCGACGACAGCACGATGCCCGCGTGCTCGCCCGATGCGGTGAGCCAGTGCAATCCGCCGTCCGGGATGAGGCTGAGATCGAGGCTCATTCGAGCCCCCGGATCTCGTCCCGCAGCGAGGCCGCCGCCTCGAACTCCTCCTCGGCGACCGCGCGCTCCAGCTTGTGGCGCAGTTCGTGCAGCCGCTGCTCGCGCGTCACGAGGTCGGGATCGCGGTGCTCATACTGCCACCCCTGATGGCGCGTGGAGCCGTGCACGCGCCGCAGCAGCTCGCGGAGGCTCTGCTCGAACGCGCCGTAGCAGTGCGCGCAGCCGAGGCGGCCGCTCGCGCGGAACTCGCGCAGCGAGGTGCCGCAGTAGGCGCAGCGCACCGCGTCGCCCGGCAGCTGCGCGGCCTGCTGCTGCACCGCCTGCAGGAAGTCGCCCAGCGGATGCTTGGGCTCCGGCGTGGACGTCTCGATCCCGCGCTCCGCCGCGCACCGTTCGCACAGGTGCACGTGCGTCACGGCGTTCTCGACGATCTGCGTGAGGTGGACCCGCGCCTCGTTCTCCTTGCACTGCTCGCAGAGCATCAGACCCCTCCCTCCTCGGGCGTCGCCGGCCGCAGGCGTCCGTCCTCCAGGTGAAGGATGCGCTGGGCGCGCGCCGCGAGCGAGCGGTTGTGCGTCACCACCACGGCCGCCACCGCCAGCTCCGACGTCAGCTGCGCGAAGAGATCGTGCAGCCGCTCGGCGTTCTGGTGGTCGAGGTTCCCCGACGGCTCGTCGGCGAGGAGCAGCGGCGGGCTCGCCGCGAGCGCCCGCGCCACCGCGGCGCGCTGCTGCTCTCCGCCCGACAGCTCCGCCGGCCGGTGATGCCGCCGCGGCGCCAATCCGACGCGCTCCAGCAGCGCCTCGGCGCGCCCGCGCGCCTCGGCGACGGGCGCCCCGGCGATCCGCAGCGGCATCATCACGTTCTCCAGCGCCGAGAACTCCTTCAGGAGGTGGTGGAACTGGAAGACGAATCCGACGGTGCGGTTCCGGAGTTCCGCGAGTTCCTCGTTGGACGCCTGGCGCGTGGAGACGCCGTTGAGCATCACGCTCCCCGCGTCGGGGCGGTCGAGCGCGCCGAGCACGTGGAGGAACGTGCTCTTCCCCGCGCCGCTGGCGCCGACGACGGCGACCATCTCGCCGCGGGCGACCGTGAGGTCCACGCCGTCGAGCACGCGGAGCATCGACCCGTCCCCGCCGCGGTACGACTTCTCGACGCCCGTCGCCACGAGCACGGCGCGGGCCGGGACCGGCGCGGCGTCGCCGGCGACGACGAGCGCGGCCGCGTCGCTCATTCGGAGCGGATCGCCTCGATCGGGTACAGCTCGCCGGCGGTCGCGGCCGGATGGAGCGTCGCGAGGACGGCCACCGCGACGCTCAGCCCCGCGATCAGCGCGATGTCGAGCGGGTCGAGCAGCACGGGGAGGTGGTCGATGAAATAGACCGACGGATCGAGGTAGATGAGCTTCCCCTTCTCGATCACGAGGCCGGTGACGATGCCGAGCGCGAGCCCGAGCCCCGTGCCGAGCACGCCGATGAAGGCCCCCTGCAGCAGGAAGATCCGGCGCACCGACTCCGAGCGCAGTCCCATCGCCTTCAGGATGCCGATCTCGCGCGTCTTGTCCTTCACGACCATCGTGAGCGTGCTCACGATGTTGAACGCGGCGACCATGATGATCAGCGCGAGGATCACCGCCATCCCGAGCTTCTCGAGCTTCAGCGCGCGGAACAGCGAGCTGTTCTGCTGCTGCCAGTCACGCGTGAAGAACGACGCGCCGAGCGCCGCGTCGATCCGCTCGGCGACCGTCGGCGCGTCCCAGCGGTCGGCCGTGCGCACCTCGATGCCCGTCACCGCGTCGCCGAGGCCGGCGAACTCGCGCGCGTGCGCGAGGTCGACGTAGACATAGGCGTTGTCGTACTCGTACATCCCGGTCTCGAAGATCCCGGTGACCTCGAACTCGTAGAAGCGCGGGATCACCGCGCCGAGGAGCGGGTTGATCTCGCCGGTCGCGGTGACGAGGCGGATCGTGCTCCCCGGGACGAGGTTGAGCCGGCTCGCGAGGAGCGTGCCCAGCACGGCGCCGCGCCGCTGGCCGTCGGGCGTCTCGAACCTGAAATCGCCGATGCGCGCGTGGTCGCGGATGGTCGTCACCTGCGCCGAGCCGGAGTCGCCGGGCAGGATGCCGGCGAGCGAGATCGCCTCGGTGTAGGTGGTGCCGTTGGTGGCGAGCCCCTGGTGCACCACGAACGGCGCGGCGTCCACGACGCCCTCGATCGCCTTCACCTTGGCGAGCGCGTCCTCCCATCCGGTCATCCGGAGCTCGGCCCCGTAGGTGAGCACGCGGATGTCGGGACTGCCGACGAGGATCTTCTCCCGCAGGTCGGTCTGCAGGCCGTTCATCACGCCCATGATCACGACGAGCGCGCTCACGCCGACGACGACCCCGGCCACCGCGATGACCGAGATGAACGAGAGCAGGCGCGACCCGCGCCGGCTGCGCAGGTAGCGCCAGGCGATCGACAGCTCGAGCCGGGCGCGCGGGTTCATTCGGGGCGCATCAGCGGGAAGAGGATCACGTCGCGGATGTGCGGGGTGTCGGTCAGGTACATGAACAGCCGGTCGAGCCCGATGCCGACGCCGCCCATCGGCGGCATGCCGTACTCCATCGCGCGCAGGTAGTCCTCGTCGACGCCGCTCGCCTCCTCGTCGCCTGCGGCCTTGAGCCGCGCCTGCGCCTCGAATCGCGCCCGCTGGTCGATCGGGTCGTTCAGCTCGGAGAACGCGTTCGCGACCTCCTTCCCCTTCGCGAACAGCTCGAAGCGCTCGGTGAGGCCCGGCTTGCTCCGATGCTTCTTCGCCAGCGGTGAGAGCTCCACCGGGTAGTCGATCACGAAGGTCGGCAGCTCGATCCGCGACTCGACATGCGCCTGGAAGAGCTCGTCCATGAGCTTCGGGCGCGAGAGCCGAGCGATGTCGTGCACGCCCGCGCGCTCGGCGGCCTTTCGCAGCTCGGCGTCGGACAGGGCGGTCACGTCCGCCACGCCGAGCGCCTGCGAGAGCGCCGGCACCCACTCGATCCGCGGGAAGGGCGGCGAGAAGGCCGGCACGGGCGCCGCCGGCTCGCCGTCGGGGCGCGTGCGCGCGGCGTCGCCCAGCACCTCGCGCACCGCCGTCGCCGCCGTGATCAGCAGCTGCTCGACGCGGCCCATCATCACCGTGTAGTCCGCGTACGCCTCGTAGAACTCGAGCATCGTGAACTCCGGATTGTGCGTCCGGTCGATGCCCTCGTTGCGAAAGTCGTGCCCGATCTCGTAGACGCGGTCGAAGCCGCCCCCGACGAGCCGCTTCAGGTAGAGCTCGTCGGCGATGCGCAGGTAGAGCGGGATGTCCAGCGCGTTGTGGTG
>CAZIDS010000249.1:0-5013 GCA_964537945.1 uncultured Gemmatimonas sp.
CTTGGTCACGCTCGCCTTCGTCACGCCGAGCGCCGCGCCGCCGGCCCGGTCCTCGGCCGCCGCGACGAGCGACCAGGCGTTCGCGCCCGCGAGGGCGTAGCGCCCCGCGTTCGCGTGGCCGCGCCCGAGCGCGATCGCGATCGTGTCCGGCCGGAGCCCGATGTAGCCGAACGCCGGCGCGGTGATCTCGCCGGCCGCCGTCCTCACCGTGACGTGCTCGCCGTCGGTGACGCCGAGGTGCGCCGCCGTCTCCGGGTGCATCTCGACGACCGTCTGCCAGACGATCTTCGTGACCGGGTCGGGGAGCTCCTGCAGCCAGGGCTTGTTCGCGCCGCGCCCGTCGCCGAGCGTCGGCGAGAGGTAGGCGAGCAGCGTGTAGTCGCCCGTCTGCGGCGCCGCCTGCATCGTGCGCGTCGCCGCGCGCGCGCCGCCGTTCCGCGTGGCCGACGAGCCCGACGCGAGTGCGGTGGGGAGCGCGTTCTTCAGCGCGGCGTTGCCGCCGATGCGACCGGCGAGCCAGGCGCGATAGTCGGCGACGGCGTAGCGCGACGCCATCGACTGGTCGCCCTTCGCGAGCGCGAGCAGCACGTCGGCCGTCGCGCGCGAGTCGAAGACCGGGTCCATCACCGGCTGCTGGAGCGAGAGCGTGCCGCGCAACGGCTCGGCGTCGCCCCAGCTCTCGAGCGCGTGGTGGTCCGGCAGCACGAGGTCGCAGAGCGACGTCGTCTCGTCGGGGACGCTGGAGAAGGAGACCTTGAACGGCACCTTCGCCATCGCCGCCGCGAAGCCGACCTGCGGCGCCGTGGTGTAGGCGGGGTTCGCGTGGCGGACGAGGAGCATCGGCACGTCGCCGGCGTTCATCCGCTCGGCGAGCGCACGCATCTCCGCGTGGCCGGCGACGCCCTCGAACGCGAGGTAGCCGTCGGCGGGCTTGATGGTCTTCCCGACATTGCCGCGCGCCTTGTTCAGGTCGGCGACCGCGGCGGCGAGCTCGCCCGCGTCCTGGCCGTACCCGCCGGCGAGGAGCGCGCTGGCACCCGCGCCGCGCACCTCGGCGATGAGCCCCTCGACCAGCTTCACGCCGACACCGGCCGCGGTGGCCGCGGCGGAGGCGCTCATGCGGCCGGCGATCGCGTTCACGAGCGCGATCTCGGTGCCTGGCTTCGCCGGGATCCACTGGTCGGCGTTGAGGCCGGTCAGCGAGCGGCGCGCTCCCACATAGATGAAGCGCGGCGCGCCTTCGACCTTGCCGCGTGCCTCGGCGAACGCCATCTGCTGCGGGACCGAGAGGCCCCAGCCATCGAGGAAGTCGGCGCCGAACGAGACGATGAGCGAAGCCGCCGAGAAGTCGACGTGCGGCCACGAGGCGCCGTAGGCCGCCTTGTTGGCCTGCGCGACCGCGACCGGCGCCTCGGCGTCGTAGCTGACGTGCGGCGCGATGCCGTAGCCGGCGAGTACGCCGTCGAGGAAGGACGGGAACGAGCCGATCTCGTGCTGGTTCACGAAGGCGACGCGGCTCCCCTGCCCGCGCGACTTCACTTCCCCGAGCTTCGCGGCGAGCGTCTGCATCGCCTCCGTCCACGTGGTCGGGACGAGGCGGTCGCCCTCGCGCTTCATCGGCGTGCGGAAGCGGTCGGGATTGTAGAGCCCCTGCAGCGACGACTGGCCGCGGGCGCAGAGCGCGCCCTTGTTCACCGGGTGCGCCGGGTTGCCCTCGGCCTTGATCGCCCGGCCGTCGCGCACTTCGACGATGAGGCCGCAGCCCGCCGCGCACTCGCGGCAGGTGGTGGCGTAGTAGTTCGAGACACCCGGGACCGTCTGGTCGGGCGAGACGAGGTACGGGATGAGCTTCTCGACGTCCGCCGTGCCGCAGCCGACGGCGGCGGTTGCGGCACCGGTGACGGAGAGGACCTTCAGGAAGTCGCGGCGCTTGACGCCCGACTGGCCCTCAGTGCCCTTGGTCGCGTCCTTCGTATCAGGGGTCATCGGGCGTCCTAGTAGTGGCAGGTGGCGCAGTCGTACGTCGCGCGCTTGCGCGGGAGCGCGAGCGTCGCCGAATCCGGCTCGACGCCGGCGGCGCGCAGGCCTTCGGCGGGCGAGTAGCCGTTCGCGTGGCAGGAGACGCACCAGCCCATGTTGAGCGACTGCGCCTGGAAGACCTGCGACATGTTGTTCACCTGGCCGTGGCAGGTCTGGCAGGTGACGCCGGCGTTCACGTGGCGCATGTGGGGGAAGTGCACGTACTCCGGCACCTTGTGCACGCGCACCCACGGCACGGGACGGCGGGCGTTGAAGAAGCCGGCGAGCTTCTGGATCTCAGGACGCTGCGCCGCGACGAGCGTGTGGCAGCCCATGCAGGTGCCGACGGCAGGCAGGCCCGGGTCGGGCGACTGGTTCACCGCGTTGTGGCAGAACGCGCAGTTCATCTTGAGCGTGTTCACGTGCACCGGGTGCGGGAAGCGCACCGGCTGCTCGGGCGAACGCCCCATGCCGCCGCCGAGATAGAACGTGTAGCCCGAAGCGCCGGAGTAGGACCACGGTCCGGGCTGGGCCTTGCCGAAGGCCTCGCGGTTCGCGGCTTCGGTCGCCGTCTCGGTGGTGCCGGCGGCGGGCTGCTGCATGGCCTCATCCGCGGCGGAGAGTGAGCCCGCGTAGGCGGACATCAGGGTCGCGGCGACGGCGATCGCCACGAGACCGGGGATGACGAGCCACTTCCTGCGTCCAGACATGCGGGAGACTCGGAGAGGGGGGAATCCCGAATGGTACATTCGGCTTGTGAACGATTTCACAAGCGATAAAGACACGGAAACTTGTCCCGCTTCCATCTATGAAGCAAGTGCGCTCGCAGAACGGCGTTACGTCCGCTCGCCGGCGGCGCGAACCGGGTCAATCCGCGGCGTCAAGGCCCCGCTTCACGCGGTCGATGGTGCGGAGGACCTCGATCCCCATCGCTCGGACGAGGGTCAGCTCGCGCGAGTCGGGGCCGGCGCGGTTCAGCAGCGAACGGACCGACCGCATGATGTGTTCAGGATTCCGCGTGCGGTAGAACGCGATGGCGGCGAGCGCGCGGTCGATGTCGCCGAGGGCGCGCTCCCACTCGTCGTGCTTCGGCAGCGTGGCGTGATGCTTATGGCGCGCGATGGTGCGCGTGGCGTCGCCGGCGGCGAGGTGCAGCTCGTAGGCGGCGACGAGCACGGCCTGCGCGAGGTTCAGCGAGCTGTGCTCGGTGGTCGGGATCGTGCAGAGCACGTGCGCGCGGTCGATCGCGTCGTTCGGGAGGCCGTGGTCCTCCTGTCCGAAGAGGAGGGCGACGCGGCCCTCGGCGGCCTTCTCGAGCATCACCGGCGCGAGCGCGCGGGGCGTGGTCAGGGGCCATCGATGGGCGCGGCGCTTGCCGCCGAAGGCGGCGACATGGACGCAGTCGGCGATCGCGTCGGCGAGCGAGTCGAAGTGCGCGATGCGCTCGACGACGTCGCGGGTGCCGTGCGCGACGCCCTCGATGCGCCACGGGTCGTAGGCGACGGGCTGCACGAGGCGGAGGTCGCGGAGGCCCATGTTCTTCATCACCCGCACGGTGGCGGCGATGTTGACGGGGTCCTGCGGCTTGTGGAAGACGATCGCGACCTGGTCGAGGACGGACATGCCGGGAAGTTAGTCCCCTCGGCTAGATTCCGGCCCCATGGACTTCCTCCTCGACTTCTGGCATCGGGTCACCGACGTCAACCAGCTCGTCTCGACGGCGGGATACGCCGGGATCACGACGATCATCTTCATCGAGACGGGGCTGCTCTTCCCCTTCCTGCCGGGCGATTCGCTGCTGGTGACGGCGGGGCTATTCGCGGCGCAGCAGCAGGGGATCGTGCAGTTCAACGTCTGGACGCTCGGGTTGCTGTGCAGTGCGGCGGCGATCCTCGGCGACCAGATCGCGTACGCGATCGGCCGGCGCTCGGGGGAGGCGCTGTTCCGCCGCCCGGACTCGCGCTGGTTCAAGCAGGAGCACCTGCGCGCCGCGCACGAGTTCTACGAGCGGCACGGCGGGAAGACGATCATCATGGCGCGCTTCATGCCGTTCGCGCGCACCTTCGCGCCGGTCGTCGCGGGCGCGGCGAAGATGCACTACCCGACGTTCGTCTTCTACAACGTGATCGGCGGGCTGGCGTGGATCTGGTCGATGCTGCTGATCGGCTACTACGTCGTGCGGATGGTGCCGGGGCTCGAGCACCACGTGGAGAAGCTCGCGATCGGGATCATCGTGGTCTCCGTGATGCCGGCGATCATCGCGTGGTGGCGGCGGCGGAGACCACGAGGAGCGAAGAGCGAGGGGGAGAGGAAGGAGTGAGGGGCGAGAGGGAAGGTTGAGGGGAGAGGGAGAGGGAGAAGGAGAAGGCCGCGCGAACCGTCGCGCGCGGCGCAGGCTTCTATATTCGGGCAGTCGGCCCACAACACTACGAACCGGTCAGGAGTGGTCATGGCACATTCGCTTCCTTCCCTTCCCTACGCGCCCGACGCGCTCGAGCCGCACATCGACGCGCAGACGATGCAGATCCACCACGGCAAGCACCACAATGCCTACGTCACGAACCTGAACGCGGCGATCGAGAAGGCACCCGAGCTCGCGTCGTGGAGCCTCGACCAGCTCTGCCGCGACATCGCGAAGGTGCCCGAGGCGGTGCGCGGCGCGGTGCGCAACAACGGCGGCGGCCACTGGAACCACTCGATGTTCTGGAACCTGATGGTGCCGAAGTCCGGCGGCGCGCCGACGGGGAACGTCGCGGGCGCGATCGACAAGACGTTCGGCGATTACGCGAAGTTCCGCGACGCCTTCAAGGCCGCGGCGACCGGCCGCTTCGGCTCCGGCTGGGCCTGGCTCGTCGCGGCGAAGGACGGGACGGTGAGCATCGAGAGCACGCCGAACCAGGACAACCCCCTGATGGAGGGGCGGCACGCCATCCTCGGGCTCGACGTCTGGGAGCACGCCTACTACCTCAAGTACCAGAACCGCCGCCCGGACTA
>CAZIDS010000250.1:0-5012 GCA_964537945.1 uncultured Gemmatimonas sp.
GTAGGTGTCGAGGTGGTCCGCCGCCTCCGATGTGAGCGGGGTGTGTCCGGTGCCGTCGTTGTTGATCCGGTAGTAGTGGCGGAAGTACGGGTCCTGGCCGGCGTGCATGCCGCCGGCACTGAAGAGGATCGTGCGCGTCGCTTCGTCCACGCGATGCACCGCCCGAACCACGTAGTTCCCCTTCGTGATCTGGTTCTTCACCTGCCCCGTGCGGCCGTCGTACAGGTAGAGGTGCGCCCAGCCGTCGCGCTCGGAGAGCCACACGATCTCGGCCCCGTCATTCACGTCGTAGCGGTACGTGCGCCCGCCGTCAGCGAGCGTGCCCGCGGCCCGGCGATAGTCGATGAACGTCGTCGAGGACTCGTCGATCAGCGCCCGCGCGGCGCCCGTCGTGGCGTTCACCTCGATCACGCGATACCGCTGGTGTCCGCGCTCGTTGTACTCGAACGTGAAAGCGCGCGAATCGCGCCGCCACGCCGCGCGGTTGGTGAGCGAGAACGGGTTCGGGAAGAGCGTGGGGTCCACGTTCACCTGCGTCCGCGCCTCGACGTCGAAGAGCGCGGGCTGCGGCAGGTCGAGCAGGTCGCCCGGCTTGGCGTATTCGCGCTCCATGTACTTCGGCTGCACCTGGTCCGCCGGCGACGAGATCACGTAGCGCACCATCCGGCGGTAACCGGGCCGCACGCGCGCCGCCGCGAGATGCCGCGAGTCGGGCGCCCACGAGAGCGACTGCGCGGTGAACGGATTCCCTTCCGACCCGTCGGTGCTCAGCGCGACCCCGCTCGTCGCCGACTGGTTCGCCTCGCGCACGAAGACGTTGTAGTTCGCGATGAACGCCACGCGCCGGCCGTCCGGCGACGGAGCCTCGCGCGGCGGCTGGTTGTTGAATCCGCCGCCAGCCCCGCCCGGCCCCGCCGGGCCGCCTTCGGCGTTCGGGATCTCGTCCGCGTTCGCCGCGCGCTTCACCGGCGCGTCCGGGTTCGACACGTCCACCACGGTCCATTGCGGCGGCCCGCCGCGCACGGCCTTCCGGTAGCGCACCTTGTTCCCGTTGAACCAGCCGATCGCCTCGGCCGCGCCGGTCGGCGTGCCCTCGTAGGTCGCCTGCAGGCCACGTGCCCGCGCGTAGTCCGCGGGCGTGATCGTGGCCGGACGCTGCTGCTCGGGCAGCGCCGTCGCCCCGAGCAGGAGGGGGAGCGCGACAGTGGCGCGCAGGAGGCGGCTCGTGGGCATCGGTCGCGTCAGGTGGGAGTGAGCAGCGCCTCTACGCCAGGCCAACCGGGCGCGTTGTAGCGCGCGATCGTGCGCAGATAGTGCTCGGCGTCCGCACCGAACTTCGCGCGGATCGCCTGCGCGCCCTTCGCCACGCCTGCGGCGTCGGTGAACGGCGGCTGCGCCGCTTCGTCGATGGACGCGCCGTCGGACTTCACGCCGGCCGCCGCGAGGAAGGTCGCCTGGATCTCGGGCTCGAGGTCCACGTAGAGCGCCTGCAACAGGTCCATCTCGTCGTCGGCGGTCTGCGCGTTCATCCGCACGACTTCCTGGGCGAGCTTGGCCGGCGGCCACAGCTGCAGCGTCACCGCGCGGAAACCGCCGCGCTTCGACATCCGCGCGATGTAGAGGGCGCGCGCTTCCTTCCGTTCGGAGATCAGCTTGGTCAGGATCGCCGCGCGTCGCGCCGCGGGGAGTTCACGCCAGGGGGAGAGGTTCGCCATGCGGGGAATCTCGCGCATTATCGATCGCGGCGGCACCCGTGACGGGCGCCGTTCCTCCCGGGTAGCTTGGTCACACTCGTCACCGCCTGCGTGGAGAATCCGATGCGCCCCGCCCTGCTGATCGCTGCCGCCGCGTTCCCGCTCCTCGCCGCCACCCCCGTCCGACACGCGCCGGCTGCCGTGCCGGTGGACGCCGAGCAGGCGGAGATCGCGCGGATCCAGCACCATTTTGACGGGGCGCTCGAGCTGCTGTCGGTACGCGACCTCTCGGGCCTCACCTCCGCGCAGCGCGCGAACCGCGCCCGCGCGGCCGAGGAGCTCGCGAAGTACCGCGACCGCGGACTCTTCCCGCACAACTACGATTTCCCTGGCCGCGCCGTGCCCTACTTCGTCGACCGGAAGACCGGCGTCGTCTGTGCGCTCGGCAACCTGATCGAGAAGAGCGGCCGCCGCGACCTCGTGGACCGCGTCGCCAAGCTGAACAACAACGTGTGGGTGTACGAACTGGCCGAGGACAAGGAGTTCCGCGCCTGGCTCGACGAGAACGGGCTCACGCTGTACGAGGCGGCCCGCATCCAGATGCCGTACATGATGCCGGTCGGTGAAGCACGGCGTGAGGGCAACGCGCTCGTCGGCGCCGCCGGCGCGACGACGCTCTCGATCGGCGTCACGGCGACCACGCTCCTGGTGCCGCGGCTGCGTGCGAGCCGCAAGGCGGCGTTCGTCGGGTTCGCCGTGAACACGCTCGCGCTCGCCGCGACGGTCAATGCGGATGATGCGCTGCCGAACAGCGTGCAGACGGCGGCGCTCGCCACCACCGTCGTCGGCGCGCTGGTCGCGACCCGCACGCTCGGCCGCTACCAGGTGGCCGAAGCGCGCCGGCGCGCGACGATCTCGCCGATCATCCCGACTTCCGCCTCGCAGGGCGCGGGGATCTCGGTGTCGTTCCGCTTCTAGCGTTATCGCGCACCGTTTCATCATCGAATCGTCATCCGGCGCGGCTTGCCGCGAGCCGCGCTGGGTGGCACCGTAGGCGCGCTTCCCTCCCTGCCCCCAGGCACCCCCCGCCGGAGGTCTCGTGCCCGTCCGTCCGTTCGCCGTCGCCCTCGCGTTCCTCCTCGCCGGCGCCGCGCAGGCGCAGGAGCTCCTGCCGCCGCGCCGCATCGGCGAGTTCCGCTTCGTGAAGCGCGACGACTACGACAACCCCGAGCTCGGCTACATGGCGCGCTACCGCCACGCCGATTCGCTCGACGCCGACGTGTTCGTCTATCCCGGCCCTGACCTCGCGACACGCTGCAACGAGTCCTGCGCGCGCGAGGCGCTGAAGGCCGAGCGCGACGAGTTCATGAAGGCCTTCGACATCATGATGGAGCGCGGGCGCTACCAGCGGATCCAGGTGCTCGGCGAGAGCCCGCTCACGCCGGCCGCGGGCGCGCCGTGGAAGATGGGGCATCGGCTGCACCTCATCGTGCGGGCCGAGGACAAGGACCATCACTCCGACTTCTGGATCGTGTACCTGCCGGGCAAGCGGTTGAAGGTGCGGGCGACCTTCGATCACACGCCCGCGCGCGAGGCGCAGCTCGACCGGTTCCTCGACCAGGTCGTCGCCGAGTTCACGGGACCGAGCGAGAAGGTGGCCGAGCGGCCGAGGGACCGGCCGCTGCCGGGCGCGTTCAACCTCGATTCCCTCTGGGCCTTCGTCCCCGGGCGCTGGGACTGGGAGAACGCCGAGGACCTCTGCAACGCGTCACCGATGACGGTGAGCATCGCCGCCGACCGGAAGAGTGTGATCTTCGTGACGCCGCCCGACAGTGCCGGCGGCAAGCCCGACACCACGACGTACAAGGTCACGCAGGCCGGAGATCAGGTGCTCACCTGGGCACCCTTCGCGATCCGAATGGAGATCGAGGGCGAGGAGCGGCGCACCGAGGACGGGAAGCTGGTGGTGTGGGACCTCGCCTTCGGGACACGGGACCGGTTCTACTGGCACCGGACGGACTGGCCGAAGGGGAACACGACGCGCGGGAACGTGCGGTGCGATCGGTAGCGCTCGCCGTGAGGCGAACTCGCCGGCTGAGCGGCTAGGCCGCCCCCGACCACTCCTTCATCTCCACCTTCGTCGCACTCGCCACGATGTAGTCCCGGTTCATCTGCATGATCGCGTCGATCGAGATCCCCTTCGGGCACGCCTCTTGGCACTCGCCGAACAGCGTACAGCCGCCGAAGCCCTCGAGGTCCATCCGGTCCACCATCGCCAGCGCGCGCTTCATCCGCTCCGGCTGGCCCTGCGGCAGCGCGCCCAGATGCGTGATCTTCGCCGCGGTGAACAGCGACGCGCTCGCGTTCGGGCAGGCCGCCACGCACGCGCCGCACCCGATGCACGCCGCGTTGTCCATCGCCCAGTCCGATTCCGGCTTCCCCACCGGGATCGCGTTCGCGTCCTGCGCGGTCCCGGTCGGCGCCGAGATGTAGCCGCCGGCCTGGATGATCCGGTCGAACGCCCCGCGGTCCACCATCAGGTCCTTCTGCACCGGGAACGCCTTCGCCCGCCACGGCTCGATCCAGATCTCGTCGCCGTTCGCGAAGCTACGCATGTGCAGCTGGCACGCCGTCGTGAGCTTCATCGGCCCGTGCGCCGCGCCATTGATCATCATCCCGCAGCTCCCGCAGATCCCCTCGCGGCAGTCGTGGTCGAACGCGATCGGCTCCTCCCCCTTCTCTATCAGCCCCTCGTTCACGACGTCGAGCATCTCGAGGAAGCTCATGTCGGGACTGATGCCCTTCGCCGGGTAGTCCACGATGCGGCCGGGCTCGCCCGGGCCCGCCTGGCGCCACACGTGCAGCGTGAGGTCCATGGTGTTCGGGCCGCCGCTCACTTGTAGCTCCGCGTGCTCAGGTGGACGTTCTCGAACTGCAGGGGCTCCTTGTTCAGGATCGGCGCCTTCCCCTCCCCCGCGTATTCCCAGGCCGCGACATACGCGAACTTGTCGTCGTCGCGCTGCGCCTCGCCGTCCGGCGTCTGGTACTCGGTGCGGAAGTGCCCGCCGCAGCTCTCCTCGCGGTGCAGCGCGTCGAGGCACATCAGCTCGGCGAACTCGAGGAAGTCGGCCACGCGCCCCGCCTTCTCGAGCGACTGGTTGATCCCCTCGTTGGCGCCGAGGACCTTCACGTTGCGCCAGAACTCCTCGCGCAGCTTCGGGATCTCCGCCAGCGCCTCCTTGAGGCCCTTGGCGTCGCGCGCCATCCCGCACTTCTCCCACATGATCTTGCCGAGCTCGCGGTGGAACGAGTCCACCG
>CAZIDS010000251.1:0-4995 GCA_964537945.1 uncultured Gemmatimonas sp.
GGGTCTGCGGGGGGGCGGCCGCGCCCGGGTGGGCGGCCGCGTGGGTCTTCCCGGTCCCCCGCGCCGCGCCGCGCGCCGCGGCCGCCTCAGCGCCCTTCGTATTCGACATACTGGTTCTCCGTCTCCCAGAGCTTGAGCTTCGCGAGTCGCGCCGGCGCCACCTTCGGCGCCAGCACCCCCCAGATCGCCACCACCAGGTTCTCGGTGGACGGGATCACGCCGCGCATGAACGGGACGTCGAGGTTCAGGTTCTTGTGGTCCACCTGGTCGACGACCTCGCGCTGCGCCACCGCCTTCACGTCGCCGAGGTTCACGACGAACCCGGTCTCGGGGTCCACCTCCCCCTCGACCGTCACCTCGAGCGAATAGTTGTGCCCGTGCCAGTTCGGGTTGTTGCACTTGCCGAACGTCGCCGCATTGCGCGCGTCGTCCCAGGCCGGGTTGTACACCCGGTGCGCGGCATTGAAGCGGACGATCCGGGTGATCGAGACCTTGGGCATGCGGCGGGCTGGCTGGGCGCGGGGAGGGCGCGCCGGCGGCGCGCAGACATCACTAAGCCTGAGGGGAGCACGGCGGTTCCGCGAGCGCCCCGGACGGACCGAGGCCCCGTCCCTGGGGGAACGGGGCCTCGGAGGGGTGGGACAAGAGAGGGGATCTTGAAGCCCTGTCGAATGCTGAGGCCCTCACCCTACTTCCGTCTTCCCGGCGTCCGGGCATGGCGTCGATAGAGATGTCGGATCCGCTTCGGAGGACTTATCGGCTCAAGAAGTGTGTCTCTCCGTCCCGAACTTCACTGCCCGCTCAATGTAGGCCGCGCTACATTGATGGTCAATCTCAACCGGGCTCCCGTGGACCTCCTGACCATCGCCGGCGCCGCCATGCTGCTGTTCTGGGCGGTGGCCACCTTCTTCTTCGACGCCCCGGGCCTCATCCACGGGCTGCTCACGCTTGGCGTCTTCTGCGTCATCCTCGCCGCCGTACGGCGCAGCGCGCGGGCGCGCGGCGCGAAGTGAGCGGTCCCGGCGCGACGCGCCGCTAGATCTCCCAGTTCGACAGCACGAGCCCGCGCGCCGGCGGCCGCTCGTCGAACCCGCCGAGGCTCATCCGCAGGTCGGTCCACCGCACGCGCGCGCCGCGCGCGACGAGCATGCGGAAGGCCATCGCGTACTCCCCCTGCATCCGCACCGCGCAGCGCAGCGCGCCGCTGCGGCGCGCCTGCGCCGCCAGCGCCTCCGCCATCCGCGCCATCCCCTGCTCCTCGGCGAGGACGCATTTCAGCACGCGGATCTCCTCGCGCAGCCGCCCCTCCACGAGCGGCACGTCGTGGAAGAGCGCGAACCCCTCGAGGTGCCCCGCGTCGTCGCGCAGCAGCAGGCAGTCGCCGATGCCGTAGCGCAGCGTGAGCCCCACCTCGCGCGAGAAGTCCACGCCGGGACGCACGCGCTCGGTGAGCTCGCGGCACTCGGCGAGCGCGGCCTCGCGGTCGCCGCCGCCGAGAGAGCTGAGCAGCTGGGGCCGCACATCGGTCATCGGCGTCGCCTCGGCGGTGAGCGTCACCGTGAGCCGGCCGGGCGTGAAGCCGAGCGATGCATAGAAGCCGATGTTGTCCATCGTCCGAGGCATCGTCTCGAGGCCGATCACGGTGCAACCGGCGGCGCGCAGGCGCTCGATGCCGGCGCGCACGACGGTGCGGCCGAGCCCGCGCCCCTGGAGGTCGTCGCGCACCGCGAGCGGGCCCATCCACCCCTCCCGCCCCGACGCGTGCGCGAGGTTGAACGCGGCGATGCGGCCGAGTCCGTCGCGCCAGAGCATCGCACCGTCGCCGGCGCCCTCGATCGCGAAGCGCCAGATCGCGGGATTGAGCGGCGGCACGCGCACGCCGGCCATGCCGTCGCGGCGGTAGCGCTCGCTGAACGCGTCGCTGAACAGGACGTTCAGCGGCGGCAGGTCCTCGCTGGTGATCGGGAAGGGGCCGGCGACGCGCTGCGCGGAGTCGGTCACGGGGCGCTCCCGGCGGTGAGGAGGAGGGCGTCCCCCGCCCCGGTCTCGGGACGCGAGACGACGGCGCCGCCCGTCTCCGGGTCGAAGCCGACGGTGATCACGCGGTCGAGGCCGTCGCGGACGCCCTCGATGTGCGTGATGACGATGACCTGCTCGAAGCGGTCGTGCAATCCGCGCAGCAGCGTCAGCACGTTCTGCCGCCGCACGTCGTCCAGCGAGCCGAAGACCTCGTCGAGCACCAGCAGCGAGAAGGCCTGCCCCGCGCGCTCGGCGATCATCTGCGAGATCGCGAGCCGCAGCACGAGGTTCGCGACGTCCTCCTCGCCCCCCGACATCACCTGCTGCGGCACGCCCTCCTCGAGCACGACGAGGCGGTACTTGTCGTCGAGCTCGAGCTCGGTGTAGCGCGCGTCGGTGAGCTCGGTGAGGAAGCTCGACGCGATCTCCGAGACCTCGGGTCGCAGCTGGAAGTTCAGGTCGGTGCGGAGGTCGGAGTAGGCGCGGTGCAGCTCGTCGTGCAGCCGGCGGTCCTGCTCGAGCGCCTCCACCTTCGCCGCGAGCGCGTCGTGCTCGGCGCGGCGCGCGTCGGCGCGGCGCATCCCCTCGGCCGCGATCTCGCGCGCGGCGCGCGCCCCCGCGGCCGTGCGCGACGCCTCGGCGTACGCCGCCGCGACCTCGTCGTGCAGGCGCCGCAGCTCGGCGTACTCCTCCTCCGGGTACCGCAGCGCCGCGAGCCGCTCCTGCGCCGCCCCGCGTCGCGCGACGAGGGCCTGCCGCTGGCGCGCGAGCGACTCCTGCTCGCGCTGCAGCACCGGCTCGCGCTCCACGCGCGTCGAGAGCCGGTTCGCGAGCGTGGACGCCTCGGCCAGGCGCGCGAACTCGGCCTCGAGCGCCTTGTGGCGCGGCTCGTCGTACCCGCCGGGGATCGTCGCGAGCTCGCGCGTGGCCGCCTCGAGCCGCTGCAGGCGCGCCGCGAGGTCGCGCTGCGCGCGCTCGAGCTGCTGCGCGTCGTTCTGCACCGTCACCAGCCGCCGGTCGAGCGACGCGACGTCCTGCTGCAGCTGCTTCCGCAGCGTGTCGAGGTGCGCGATGTCAGCCGGCATCTCGCCCACCTGCTCGAGCCGCGCGCGGAAGTAGTTCCCGTCGGCCTCGATCATGCCCAGCTGGCGCTCGATCACGTCGAGCACGTCGCGGAAGTGGTCGCCGAGCGGGCGCGTGCAGGTCGGGCAGTTCCCGTCCTCCCCGAGCTGCAGGAGCTTGTCGCGCTGGTCGCGCAGCTCGCCGTACTGCTGGCGCAGCGCGCGCAGCCGCGTGTCCACCTCCTGCTTCTCGCGCACCCACTCGGTGCGGCGCAGCTCGAGCTTGCCCTGCGCCTCGTCGAGCCCCTTCCGCGCCGCCTCGAGCTCGAGCATCGCCTGCTCCTCGAGCTCCGGCGCGCGCGCGAGGCGGTCGCGCGTCTCGTGGAGCTGCTGCACCTCGGTCGCGAGCGCGGCCTGCGTCTCCGTGAGCGCGCGACGCCGGCCATCGTGCACCGCCAGCCCGCGCAGCACCTCGAGGTCCGCCGTCGCCTGCTCGAAGGCCGCGACCGCGGGGAGCAAGGGCGCGAGCTGGCGCCGCGCCTCCTCCACCTGCGCGAACTCCTCGGTGAGCCGCTCCTCGCCGCGCGCGAGCGCGACCGCCTCGCCCTCGATCGCCGCGAGGTCGGTCTCGATGCGCTGGCGCTCGTCGCGCCCCGTCTCGGCGGCGAGCCAGCGCGGCGCCACCGCGTCGAGCGCCTCGCGCGTCTCGCGCTCGATCCGCTCGGCGTCCGCCGCCAGGGCACCCGCCGACGCGAGCGACGCGCGCGCCTCGCGCGCCTCGGCCTCGACCTCCTCCCGCTCGGGCATCCCCGCGCGCAGGCCGGCGACCTCGCTCGCGAGCTCCTTCCGGCGCGCGCCGCAGAGCTCCTGCGCCACACGCAGCCGCTCGTAGCCGAGCACGCGCGAGAGGAACTGCGCGCGCTGGCCGGAGGAGAGCGCGTTCATCACCGCGAGGTCCTTCTGTCCGGTGAAGTACGTGTTGAAGAACTCGGTGCGCGTCATGCCGATCCGCCGCTGCAGCATCTCGGCGACCGTCGTCACCGAGTTCGCGATCGGCTCCTCGCCGCCGTCGAGGTAGAGCTCCGCCATCGAGAGCCCACGCACGACGCGGTAGCGGTGGCCGGCGAGCTCGAACTCGAGCTCGACGCGCACCGGCGCGCGCGGCGCCGCGCGGCGGAAGCGCAGCGTCTCGTTGCCGCCACGCAGCGTCGCGCCGCCGTAGAGCGCCCACGCGATCGCCTCGAGGATCGTCGACTTGCCGGCGCCGTTCGGCCCGATGATGCCGGTGAGCCCGCCGTCGAACTCGATGTCCGTCTCGGCGTGCTGCCGGAAGTTCGTGAGGCGCAGACGGGCGAGCCTCATCCGTCCCCACCCGGCAGCTCGGCCGCCGGCTCGATCAGTTCCGCCTCATCGAGGTACTTGAGACCGAGCGCGACGAGCTGCTCGCGCTCGACGCCCGGCGCCACCGGCCGCGCCCGCAGGGCCTCGCGCAGCGTCTCGGCGAGCGAGGGCCGCCGGCCCGGCGACCCTGACGCGCCGGTCGCCTGGCGCCGCACGAGCTCCGGCCGCCGCATGTCGAGATGGAAGTGCAGCGCCTTCCGCTGCAGCTCCCGCAGCGCCTTGTGGTCGAGCTCGCGCGCGATGTGCCGCGGCACGTTGCGCACCACGAGCCGCACGACCTTCCCGTCGATGCCGCCGGCGATCCGCGCGACCGCGTGCTGCACCGCGGCATCGACGTCGGCGGCGCTCATCCCGCGCCCCTCGACCGCGGGCAGGTCGAGCACCGCGCGGCTCGGCGGCAACGGGTGGAACGTCTGCTTCCCCGTCGCGAGATCGCGCTCGATCATCCCCTTGCCGGGGAGCTTCGCGGCCTTCTCCTCGGCGAGCTCGCCCCAGGGATTCGTGCTCGTGTACT
>CAZIDS010000252.1:0-4974 GCA_964537945.1 uncultured Gemmatimonas sp.
GTGACCGCCGACCGGTCGCCGCCCGACTCGCGGATCACGGGCGCGGACTCGCCGGTGATCGCCGACTCGTCGACCGACGCGACGCCCTCGATCACCTCGCCGTCGGAGGCGATCACGTCCCCCGGCACCGCAAGGAAGAGGTCGCCCTTCCGCAGCGAGAGTGCGTCCACGATCTGGTAGTTCAGGATGTCCACCGGGCCGCCGAGGTCGCTCGCGGCGAGCCGCCGCGCGTGGGCGAGCTGCCGCCCTTCGCGCAGGCTGTCGGCCTGGGCCTTGCCGCGCCCCTCGGCGATCGCCTCGGCGAAGTTCGCGAAGAGCACGGTGAACCAGAGCCAGAGCGCGATCTGCAGCGTGAACACCACGTCCGGCTTCCCGGCGACGATGTCGTTCAGCAGCACGCCGGTCGTGAAGACGCTGCCGATGAGGACGACGAACATCACCGGGTTCCGCACCATCACGCGCGGCGAGAGCTTCTTGAACGCGTCGCGCGTGGCGCGCGCCACCAGCGCGCCGTCGAACAGGGGGTGGGTCCTGGCAGGCATCAGAAGGTCCTCCCGGTGAGCATCAGCAGGTGCTCGACGATCGGACCGAGCGCGAGTGCGGGGAAGAAGGTGAGCGCGCCGACGATCACGATCACGCCGACGAGCAGGACCAGGAACAGCGGGCCGTGCATCGGCAGCGTGCCCGCCGACGACGGCGCGACCTTGCGCTCCGACAGGAAGCCGGCGAGCGCGAGCGCCGGCACGATCAGCGCGAAGCGGCCGATCAGCGTGCCCAGCCCGAGCTGCGTGTTGTACCAGTAGGTGCCGCCGGTCAGGCCGGCGAAGGCCGAGCCGTTGTTCGCCGTCACCGAGCTGAAGGCGTAGAGGATCTCGCTCAGCCCGTGCGGACCGCCGTTGTTCAGGCCGGCGAGCCCCGGCGGCGCGAGCACCGACACCGCGGTGAACCCGAGGATCGAGAAACTCGCCGCGAGGACGTAGAGCGTGACCATCTGGATCTCGCGCCGGCCGACGCGCTTGCCCAGGTACTCCGGCGACCGCCCGACCATCAGGCCGGCGAGGAACACCGTCAGCACCACCATCACGAGCATCCCGTACAGCCCCGCCCCCACGCCGCCGAAGATCACCTCGCCGAGCTGCATGTTCAGCAGCGGCCACAGGCCGCCGAGCGGGGTGAATGAGTCGTGCATCGCGTTCACGGCGCCGCAGCTCGCCGCCGTCGTGATCACCGCGTAGAGCGAGGAGTTCGCGATCCCGAAGCGGACCTCCTTCCCCTCCATGTTGCCGCCGGGCGCGGCGTCGGTCGTCACGACGCTGACGCCGGCCGCGGCGTGGATCGGATTGCCCCGCGCCTCCGCCCAGTAGGTCGTCGCCACGCCGCCGAGGAAGAGCACCGCCATCGCCGCCCACACCGTCCAGCCGTGCTTCCCGTGCCCCACCATCCGCCCGAACGCGTACACCAGCGCCGACGGCACGAGGAAGATCAGCACCATCGACAGCAGGTTCGTCAGCGGCGTCGGGTTCTCATAGGGATGCGAGGCATTCGCATTGAAGAAGCCGCCCCCGTTCGTCCCCGCCTGCTTGATCGCCTCCTGGCTCGCCACCGGCCCCATCGCGATCCGCTGCGTCCCGCCCTCGAGCGTCGTCACCTCGAGCGTCGGGCTGGTGTTCTGGATCACGCCCTGCTGCACGAACAGCAGCGACGCGACGAACGAGATCGGCAGGAACACGTAGAGCGTCCCGCGCACCAGGTCCGCCCAGAAGTTGCCGATCGTCCCCGCGGTGCGGCGCGAGAGGGCGCGCACGAACGCGAGCGCCACCCCCATCCCCACCGCCGACGACACGAAATTGTGGAACGCGAGCTGCAGCATCTGCGACAGATGCGACATCGTCGACTCGCCGGCGTACGATTGCCAGTTCGTGTTCGTCGTGAACGACGCGGCCGTCTCGAACGACTGCCGGTCGCTCACCGCAGCCAGGCCGTCCGGGTTCAGCGGCAGCATCGCCTGCAGCCGCAGCGCGACGTACGTGAACAGCATCGAGAGCACGCTGAAGAGGAGGAGCCCGGCCGCGTAGCGCGTCCAGTGCTGGTCCTCGTCCGGGTTCACGCCCGCGATGCGGTAGAGGAAGCGCTCGACCGGCCGGAGCCAGGTCAGCTTCCCCTCGTACACGCGCACGAGGTAGAGGCCGAGCGGCTTCGTCGCGGCGACGATGAGCGCGCAGAAGAGCGTGATCTGGAACCAGCCCTGGGCGGTCATCTCAGAAGCGCTCCGGGCGGATCAGGGTGTAGAGCAGGTAGCCGAGGATCAGCAGGGCGCAGACGGCGCCCGCGACGGCGATGGTCGTGTCGCTCATCGGGCGCCTCCCGCCTCGCTGTCCGAGTCCGACGCTGCGAGCGCCGCGCAGGCGCGCACGTAGGCGAGCATCAGCACGAAGAAGCCGATGGTGATCGCGATGTAGATGAGGTCCTTCACGGGGTCTCCCTTGGGGTACGCTCCCAAGGTCGGCCCGAGGGCATTAAGACCGCACAAAGACGGCGGCCGCCGGCCGTGAAAAGGCCGTGAAACCCGCTATGCGGGAACGATCTCCCCGAGGTCCGCCGCCGGGAGCCGCAGCGTGAACACGCTCCCGCCCCCCTCGCGCGGCGCGAACGCCAGCGCGCCCCCCTGCGCCTCGGCCAGCCCGCGCGCGATCGCCAGCCCCAGGCCGGCGCCGCCCGGCCGCGCGTCCCCCGCGCGCAGGAAGGGCTCGAAGATCCGCGCGCGGTCCTGCTCGGGGATCCCCGGCCCGCGGTCGCGCACGTCGAACTGCAACTGCGCGCCGTCACGCCGCACGCTGAACTCCACCGCCCGCTCCGCCGGCGAGTACTTCAGCGCGTTCTCCAGCAGGTTCTGCAGGATCCGCAGCGAGTGCGCGAAGTCGAACCGGCCGAGCAGGATCGGGTCCGCCGGGTCGAGCGACGCGCGCAGCTCACGCCCCCGCGCGAGCCCGCTCACCCGCTGCAGAGCCGCCCCCATCAGGTCCTCCGCCGCATTGATCGCCACGTTCAGCGGGATCGCCCCCGCCTTCAGCTGCGACAGGTCGAGCAGGTCGGCGACGAACCGATTGAGCCGGTCCACCTCCTCCGCGATCGTGATCGCGCGCTCGTCCCCCTCGGCGCCGATGTCCTGCGCCAGCGCGCGGATCGTCGTCAGCGGCGTCCGCAGGTCGTGCGAGACCGTCGCCAGCAGCGCGTCCTTCAGCTTGTCGGCCTCGCGCAGCGCCTCGGCCCGTTCCGCCTCGGCCGACAGCCGCACCACGTCGGCTGCGTGCCGCCGAGCCGTCTCGGCCTCCGCCTGCAGCCGGAAGAGCAGTTGGGCCGCCACGATCCCCGTCAACAGGAACGCGAAGAGCACGAACCAGTCGAGCGGGTCGGCGATGACGAGCGTGCCGTACGGCGGCAGGAAGAACCAGTTGAAGATCAGGAAGCCGACGCCGGCGGTGAGCAGGCCGAGCACGCGGCCGCCGGCCGCGCTCGCGCCGAGCACCACGAGCAGCAGCGCGAGCGCGATGTGCGCCTTGTCGAGCTCGCTGCGCACGGCCAGCATCCCGAGCGTGAGCGCGGCGAGCGCGAAGGCCGTCGCGAGCCAGACGCTGCGCCGGCGGTTCACGGCGGGCCCAGCGCGAACCGATACCCCACGCCCGGCTCGGTGAGGATCATCGTCGGGCGCAGCGGGTCGCGCTCGAGCTTCCGCCGCAGGTGCGCCACGTAGACGCGCAGGTACTGCTGCGCATCCCCGTGACTCCGCCCCCAGACCGCGTCGAAGAGCTGGCGATGCGTGAGCGTGCGCCCGCCCTTGCTCACCAGTGCGTGCAGCAGTCCCCACTCGGTCGGCGTGAGATGCACCTCGGCGCCGTCGCGGCTCACCGTGCGGTGCGCGAGGTCGATCCGCACGCCGTCGAGCTCCACCGGCGCATCGCCGCCGGGGACCGGCCCCATCGACGCGCGGCGCAGCAGCGCGCGCACGCGCGCGAGCAGCTCCACCGTGGAGAAGGGCTTCGTGAGGTAGTCGTCCGCGCCCGCGTCGAGCAGCGCCACCTTCTCGGCGTCGCTGTGGCGCGCCGAGAGCACGAGGATCGGGGTCGAGGACCAGCGGCGGATCTCGCGGCACACCTCGAGGCCGTCCTGGTCGGGAAGGCCGAGGTCGAGCACGACGAGCGCCGGCCGCTCGGTGCGCGCGAGCTCGAGTCCGTGCGCCGCGGTGGCCGCCTCGAGCGCGACACCGCCCGAAGATTCCACGGCGGCCCGCACGATCGAGCGGATCGAGGTCTCGTCGTCGATGACGAGGACACGGGGAGCGGTGGGCGCGGCCATCGGTGCGCAGGAGAAGGTACGGGGGCGCTCCCGCCGCCGCGATGCCCTTCTACCTTTCTGCGTGCCCTCCTTCACCTTCACGCGCTCCAGCGAGTCCGGCGCCGCCCGCCTCGGCGCCTTCCATACGCCGCATGGCCCCGTCGAGACGCCCGCCTTCATGCCGGTCGGCACCTACGGCACGGTGAAGGGGCTGTCGGTGGAGGAAGTCTCCGCCGCCGGCGGCCGAATGCTGCTCTCGAACGCGTTCCATCTGTATCTCCGGCCGGGCGACCGGATGGTGCGCGCGCTCGGCGGGCTCCACGCCTTCACGCGATGGCAGGGCCCGATGCTCACCGACTCGGGCGGCTTCCAGGTCTTCTCGCTCAGCAAGTTCCGGAAGGTGAGCGAAGAGGGCATCCAGTTCCGGTCGCACCTCGACGGCTCGCTGCACGACTTCACGCCCGAGCTGGTGATGCGGATCGAGCGCAACCTCGGCGCCGACTGCATCATGCAGCTCGACGAGCTGATCGAAGGACGCTCGGAGCTCGAGCCCTCGCGCGCGGCGATGGAGCGCTCGCTGCGCTGGCTGGCGCGCTGCCGCGCCGAGTTCGATCGCATCGGCCGCGAGGGGCGCGAGCCGCT
>CAZIDS010000253.1:0-4933 GCA_964537945.1 uncultured Gemmatimonas sp.
CTCTTTCAACCTTCAGCCTCCAGCCTTCAGCCATATGTCCGTCCTCGTCGTCGGCTCCGTCGCCCTGGAGTCGGTCGAGACCCCCTTCGGCAAGGCCGATGAGGTCCTCGGCGGCTCCGCCAACTACTTCTCCGCCAGCGCGAGCCACCAGACACAGGTGCAGCTCGTCGGCGTCGTCGGCAGCGACTACCCGATGGCGAAGCTCGAGCCGTTGAAGGCGCGCGGCGTGGACTTCGCCGGCCTCGAGCGGGCGGAGGGCGAGTCGTTCCGGTGGCGCGGACGCTACCGGCACGACCTGAACTCGGCCGAGACGCTCGAGACGCGCCTCGGCGTCTTCTCGCACTTCGAGCCGAAGATCCCGTCGCAGTTCACCGACGCGGAATACGTCTTCCTCGCGAACATCGACCCGCGGCTGCAGCTCAAGGTCCTCCGGCAGGTGAAGGCGCCGAAGCTCGTCGCCTGCGACACGATGAACTTCTGGATCGAGTCGCGCCGCGCCGACCTGCTCGAGCTGCTGAAGCACGTGGACCTGATCACGCTCAACGACGGCGAGGCGCGCCAGCTCACCGAGTGCGCGAACCTCGTGCAGGCGGCGCGCTGGATCCTCGCCCGCGGCCCGAAGACGGTGCTCATCAAGAAGGGCGAGCACGGTGCCTTCATGTTCACGAAGGAATCGGTCTTCTTCGCGCCGGCCTACCCGCTCGAGTCGGTCTTCGACCCGACGGGGGCGGGCGACTCGTTCGCCGGCGGCTTCATGGGCACGCTCGCGCGCACCGGCGACCTCTCCGAGGCGAACATGCGCCGCGCGGTGATCGTCGGCAGCGCGATGGGCTCGTTCGTGGTCGAGGGCTTCTCGATCACCCGGCTCCTCGAGATCAACAAGGCCGACATCGACCGCCGCGTCGCCGACTTCCATCGGCTGGTCTCGTTCGACCAGTCCCTGAACGCCTGAGCCGCGCGTGACCGACGGGAAGCTGACCTACGCGAGCGCGGGCGTCGACATCGACGCCGCCGAGGACTCGAAGCACCGCATCAAGCGCCTCGTCGAGAGCACCTTCACCGCCGGGGCGCGCGGCGCGTTCGGCGGCTTCGGCGGGATGTTCCGCGTCCCCGAGGGACTGAAGAAGCCGCTCCTGGTCTCGAGCGCCGACGGCGTCGGCACCAAGCTCAAGGTCGCGATCGAGGCCGACCGCCACGACACGATCGGGCACTGCCTCGTCAACCACTGCGTCAACGACATCCTCGTCCAGGGCGCCAAGCCGCTCTTCTTCCTCGACTACGTCGCGTTCGGGAAGCTCATCCCGTCGGTCGTCGAGGGCGTCGTCGCCGGCGTGAGCGCGGGCTGCCGCGAGAACGGCGCGTCGCTCGTCGGCGGCGAGACGGCCGAGATGCCCGGCGTCTACACGCCGCCGGACTACGACCTCGCCGGCTTCATCGTCGGCGCGGTCGAGGAGGACCAGGTGATCACCAGCGCCGGCGTGAACGTGGGCGACGTGCTCATCGGCCTCGCGAGCACCGGCCTCCACACGAACGGCTACTCGCTCGCGCGGCGGATCGTCGCCGACCGGATGCGGCTGGGGCCGCACGATCCGTATCCCGACGCCGGCGGGAAGACCGTCGCCGACGTGCTCCTCGCCGTGCACCGCAGCTACCTCTCCGTGCTCGGACCGGTCCTGGGTCACATCCACGCCATGGCGCACATCACCGGCGGGGGGATCCCCGGCAATCTCGACCGGGCGCTGCCGTCGCATCTCGATGCGGTGGTCGAGACGAAGGCATGGGAGATTCCGTCGACCTTCCGGGTATTGGAAGAGGCGGGCAAGGTGGACCGTGGCGAGATGTACCGCGCCTTCAACATGGGGGTCGGCATGATTGTGATAGCCGACACTGCGAACGCGGCGCGGATCGGTGACCTTGCTACGCAGGCCGGCGTCGATAATTGGATCATCGGCCACACCCGTCCTGGATCGGGGCGGGTTCACCTCGTCTGACACGGAGTCTCCCATGCGTCGCATCGCTGCCGCCACCCTCCTCGTCGCCGCCTTCGCGGCCCCCTCGCAGGCCCAGTGCGCCGGTGGCGCCACGGCCGACGCCTGCGCCAAGGCCGTCGACCTCTGGGCCTACATGATGCCGCAGATCGGCACGTCGCTCGTCGGCGGCAGCCACACGCTCGGCATCGGCACGACGCTCGGCGGCTTCCCGCACTTCGCGATCGCGCTCCGCGGCAATGCCATCAAGGGCGACCTCCCCGACCTCAGCGCGATGAACGTCAGCCTCCTCGGCGCGCAGAGCTCCAATATCCCGGCGAACTCGCAGATCCTCGGCCTCCCGGGCGTCGACTTCGCGGTCGGCGTCTTCAAGGGCCTGCCCCTCGGCGTGACGCGCGTCGGCGGCATCGACGTCATCGGCAGCGTCACCTACGTGCCCGACATCGAGGGCGACGGCGTCTCGCTCACCACGAGCGACGGCGCGATGAAGATCGGGATGGGCGCGCGCGTCGGCATCCTCGAGCAGTCGCTGATCGTCCCGGGCGTCTCGGTCTCATACCTCGTCCGCGACCTGCCCACGATGAGCCTGGCGGCCTCGGCGTCGAACGCCGACTTCAGCCTCGACGACTTCTCGGTGAAGACGACGTCGTGGCGCCTCGCGGCGCAGAAGAACCTGCTCCTCTTCCAGCTCGGCGCCGGCTACGGCCAGGACACCTATGATGCGTCCTCGACGATCACCGGCACCGTGACCGGCGGCGGCAACTTCGCCGTGAGCCCGTCGCAGAAGCTCACCCGCACCACGATGTACGGCTCGGTCGGCTTCAACCTCCTCGTCGCGAAGGTCGTGGCGGAGGTGGGCCAGGTGAGCGGCGGGACGGTGACGACGTACAACACGTTCGACCAGGCGGCCGACAAGTCGCGGCTCTACGGCTCGGTCGGTCTCCGCATCAGCTTCTGATCGAGTCCGCACCACTCGCCCCGGCACCGGGCCCGAAGGACGGGGCCCGGATGCGCCGCGCGCTGCTGCTCGCGCGGCGCGGCTGGGGACGGACGGCGCCGAACCCCATGGTCGGCGCCGTCGTCGTTCGTGACGGTGCCGTCGTCGGTGAGGGATGGCACGCCGAGTACGGCGGCGCGCACGCGGAGGCGATGGCGCTCGCGGCCGCCGGCGAGCGCGCCCGCGGCGCCGACGTCTATGTGACGCTTGAGCCCTGTGCGCACCACGGGAAGACACCGCCCTGCGCTGACGCGCTCATCGCGGCCGGCGTGCACCGCGTGATCGTCGCGGTACGCGACCCGAATCCGGTCGCGGGCGGCGGGATCGCGAAGCTCCGTGCCGCCGGCATCGCGGTGACCGAGGAGGTCGAGGCCGACGCGGCCGCGACGCTCAACGCGCCCTTCCTCTTCGCGCTGCGCGAGACGGCCCGGCCCTTCGTGACCCTCAAGCTCGCGGTCTCGCTCGACGGCGGGCTCGCCCCGGGCGACCGCACTCAGCGTTGGCTCACCGGCGAGGCGTCGCGGAGGGAGGTGCACCGGCTCCGCGCGGGCGCCGATGCCGTCGCCGTGGGGATCGGCACCGCCCTCGCCGACGACCCGGAGCTCACGGTCCGGTCCGGCCGCCGGCCGCGGGTGGCGCCGGTCCGAGTGATCTTCGACCAGCAGGCGCGCCTCCCGCTCACGAGCAAGCTTGTGAAGACGGCCCGCAAGGTGCCGACTTGGGTCCTCGCCGACCGGCCGGCCCCGGACCTCGTCGGATCGCTGGCGGCCAAGGGGGTCGAAGTGCTGGACGCGCACGGGCTTCCGGCGCAGCTGGCACGACTCCGGGCGGCCGGGGTCGGGCACCTGCTCGTGGAGGGCGGGGCGGGGCTCGCCGGGACCCTCCTGAGCGCCGGGACCGTCGACCGGCTGATTATCTTTCAGGCGCCGGTCCTTCTCGGGGCCGGGGCACTCCCCGCGTTCGGGGGCGTGTCGCCTGGATCGGGGGCGCCGGAACAGTGGCGCATCATCGACCGTCGCGAGTTCGGCGACGACCTGATGACCACCTACGCCCCCGCCGGCCGCTGATTCCACTGCCGTCGTCGCTGGCCACGAAATGTTCACGGGACTCATCACCGCTGTCGGCGAAGTGCGCGAGGCGTCCGTCACGGACGCCGGGCGCGAGCTCGTCATCGCGGCCCCGTACGACGGCCTCGCCGCCGGGGAGAGCATCGCCTGCAATGGCGCCTGCCTCACCGTGCGCACCTTCGGACCCGGCTGGTTCTCGGTCGCGGCCGTGGTGACCACGCTCGACCGCACGACGATCGGAGCGTGGACGAAGGGCACCCGGGTGAACCTCGAGCGCGCGCTCGCCGTCGGCGACCGGCTCGGCGGCCACATCGTGCAGGGCCACGTCGACGGCGTCGGCACCGTGCGCGCCGTCGAGCGCCGCGGCGACGCCGTGCTCATCGACGTGGACGTGCCCGCCGGGATCGACGAACTGCTCGTGCCGCTCGGCTCGGTCGCCGTGGACGGCGTGAGCCTCACGGTGAACGCGCTCCCGGGCCCCGGCGTGCTGCAGCTCTCGATCATCGACCATACGCTCCGCCACACCAACCTCGGCGCGCTGCGCGCGGGCGACCGCGTGCAGCTCGAGGCGGACCTCCTCGCCAAGCATCTCAAGCGCCTCGCGGCGCCCCTCCTGTCCCAATGACCACCTTCGGAACGATCCAGCAGGCGCTCGACGACCTGCGTGCCGGCAAGTTCATCGTCGTCGCCGACGACGAGGACCGCGAGAACGAGGGCGACCTCATCTGCGCGGCCGAGTTCATCACGCCGCAGATGGTGAACTTCCTGATGCAGGCGAAGGGCATGATCTGCGTCGCCCTCTCGCCCGAGCGCGTGAGCCAGCTCGGCCTGCAGATGATGGGTGCCGAGAACACCGACGCGCTCCGCACCGCCTACACCGT
>CAZIDS010000254.1:0-4925 GCA_964537945.1 uncultured Gemmatimonas sp.
GGAAGTACGACGAGGTGGTGCGCGAGCTGAACGCGCTGCGCCCCTCGCTGCCGCAGGACATCGCGCGGCTGGAGGCGATCCGCGTCTCGCCCACCGACGTGAACATCGCGCAGTTCGCGCTGGTGTCGGAGACGGCGCCGTGGAGCGAGCTCGACCGCCAGGCGCGCGCGCTGCGCGACGAGCTGGCGCGGCTGCCGGGCGTGAAGGAGTCGAAGACGTGGGGCTATCCGCGGCGCGAGGTGCGCGTGTCGCTCGACGCGGGGCGGCTCGCCGAGCTGCGCATCCCGCTGTCGCAGCTGCTGCAGGCGATCGGCGGCGAGAGCGTGAACATCCCCGGCGGCAGCGTGGACGCCGGCCGGCGCCGCTTCAACGTGAAGACGAGCGGCAGCTACCGATCGCTCGACGAGGTGCGCGAGACCGTCATCGGCGGCGCGGCGGGCGCGACCGTGCGCGTGCGCGACGTCGCGCAGGTCGAGTGGGACTACGAGGAGACGACCTCCCTCGCGCGGCTCGACGGCAAGCGCGCCGTCTGGGTCACCGCGAACATGCAGGACCAGCAGAACATCATGGCCGTGCGCGACCGCGTCTGGGCGGCCGGTGATGCGTTCCAGGCGGCGCTGCCGGCGACCGTCACGCTCGAGCGCCCGTTCGACCAGTCGGCGAACGTGCAGGCGCGCATCTCGCGGCTCGGCGAGGACTTCCTCATCGCGATCCTGCTGGTGCTGCTCACGCTCCTGCCGCTCGGCTTCCGCGCGTCGGGGATCGTGATGGTCAGCATCCCGCTCTCGCTCGCGATCGGGCTCACGCTCCTGAAGGCGGTCGGCTACACGATCAACCAGCTCTCGATCGTCGGCTTCGTGATCGCGCTCGGCCTGCTGGTGGACGACTCGATCGTCGTGCTCGAGAACATCGCGCGCTTCCTGCGCGAGGGCCGCTCGCGCACCGAGGCGGCGATCGACGCGACGCAGCAGATCTTCGTCGCGGTGCTCGGCACCACGGCGACGCTCGTCTTCGCCTTCCTCCCGGTGATGATGCTCCCCGGCACGCCGGGGAAGTTCATCCGCTCGATGCCGACCGCGGTGGTCCTGACGATCCTCGCGTCGCTCGTCGTCTCGCTCACCGTCATCCCGTTCCTCGCGAGCGTCTTCCTCAAGGAGGACGAGGGGGCGCACGGCAACGCCTTCCTCCGCGCGCTGAACCGCGGCATCGACGCGACCTACGGCCAGTGGCTGCACCGCGCGCTCGGCGCGCCGCGGCGGACGCTCCTCGTCGCCGCCGCGCTCTTCGTCGGCACGCTGTCGCTCGTCCCGCGCATCGGGTTCTCGCTCTTCCCGAAGGCGGGCACGCCGCAGTTCCTCGTCACCATCGCGGCGCCCGAGGGCTCGTCGCTCGCGGTGACCGACTCGGCCGTGCGGATGGCGGAGCGCACCGTGATGGCGCGCCCCGAGGTACGGGCGGTGCACGCGAACGTCGGGCGCGGCAACCCGAAGATCTACTACAACATCAACTCGCAGTCGCAGCGCACCACGTACGGCGAGCTCTTCGTGCTGCTGAAGGAGTACGACGCGCATCGCACGCCGGCGGTGCTCGACTCGCTGCGGGCGGTGTTCGACGCCTATCCCGACGCGCGGATCGAGGTGAAGGAGTTCGAGAACGGCCCGCCGATCGAGGCGCCGATCGAGCTGCGCATCCGCGGCGAAGGGCTCGACTCGCTGCGCGCCATCGCGGCGCGGCTCGAGGCGCTCGTCGCGGCGGAGGAAGGGACGCGCGACGTCGTGAACCCGCTGCGCGTGAGCCGCACCGACCTCGCGCTCCGGCTCGACCGCGCGAAGGCCGGCCTGCTCGGCGTGCCGACCGCGGAGATCGACCGCACCGTGCGCTTCGGCCTCGCTGGCCTCACGCCGGGACGCTTCCGCGACGCCGACGGCGAGGAGTACGGCGTGACCGTGCGCCTCCCCGGCGCGACGCGGAAGGATGCGTCAGCGCTCGACCACCTCTTCGTCGGCGCGGTGACCGGCGCCCAGGTGCCGCTCCGGCAGCTGGCGGGCTTCACCTTCGAGACATCGCCGCCGGTGATCCAGCATTTCGACGGGCAGCGCGCCGTGACCGTGTCGTCGCAGGTGCGCACCGGCTACAACACCGACCGCGTGACCCGCGCGATCCTCGCCAAGCTCGACACCTTCCCGCTCCCGGCCGGCTACCGCATCGAGGCCGCCGGAGAGCTCGCGAGCCGCGAGCAGAGCTTCGGCGGACTCGGGACGGCGATCCTCATCGCGACGTTCGGCATCCTCGCGATCCTCGTCCTCGAGTTCAAGACGTTCCGCGGGATGCTCATCGTCAGCAGCGTGATCCCGCTCGGTGTCATCGGCGGGTTGATCGGCCTTTGGCTCACCGGCTACACGCTCAGCTTCACGGCGGTGATCGGATTCGTCGCGCTGATCGGCATCGAGATCAAGAACTCGATCCTGCTCGTGGACTTCACCAACCAGCTGCGCGAGGAGGGGATGGAGCTGCGCGAGGCGATCGAGCGGGCGGGGAAGATCCGCTTCGTGCCGATCGTCCTGACGTCGGCGACGGCGATCGGCGGCCTGCTGCCGCTCGCCGTGCAGGGGAGCTCGCTGTACTCGCCGCTCGCCATCGTGATCATCGGCGGGCTGGTGAGCTCGACGCTGCTGAGCCGGCTGGTGACGCCGGTGCTCTACGAACTGCTCCCGCCGATGCCGCAGGACGCCGAGCCGTCGCACGGGACGGTGCCGCTCGCGCCGGCCGCCGCGATGGAGGGATGACGCCGGAGTGGTCCGCCGCTGGCGCATTACGGGCGGGGCGGGCTGATTTCAGCTGTGCCCCGCCCTCTCCGTCTCCTCCCCTTCGTCGCGCTGGCGCTGGCGCCCCTCCGCCCGCTCCCCGCGCAGCAGGCCGACTCGACCGTCGCCCGCATCCGTCACGAGCGGGGCATCGCGCTCCTCAGCGAGGCGCGCTACGACAGCGCGATCGTCGCCTTCACCGAGGCGATCCACATCCGCGGCCGCCTCGACGATTCGCTCGGGCTCGCGCGCTCGCTCAACAGCGTCGGCTCGGTCTACTACCAGCTCGGGCAGTACGAGCTCGCGCTCGACGTCTTCCTGCGGTCGCTCGCGATCCGTCGCTCGATCCACGACACGGTCGGCGTCGCCCGCGTGCTCGCGAACGTCGGCAAGACCTACCAGGCCTGGCGGCAGTTCGACCGCGCGCAGCCGGCGCTCGAGGAGAGCCTGCGGCTCGCCGAGATCGGGATGGACCCGGCGGTGCTCGGCTACGCGCTGAGCTCGCTGGGGTCGCTGCGCACCGACCAGGGGCAGTTCGCCGACGCGCGTGTGCAGCTCGAGCGCGCCCTCACGCTCTACCGCACCGACGACCCGCGCATCACGGCGGCCGATTCGGCGAACGGCTGGTCGCTCATCACGCTCGAGCTCGGGCTGGTGGACGTCGGCGAGGGGCACCCTGACGTCGGCCTCCCCAAGCTGCGCGCCGTGCTCGCCGCGGCGATCCGCGACAGCAGCGTGCGTGTCGAGGCGCGGACGCGACTCGCGGTCGGGCACGCGCTCGTCGCGGCGGGCAGCCCGCGGCGCGCGGCGCCGGAGTTCCGCCGCGCCCTGCTGCTGGCCCGCGCGACCGACCAGCGGCCGCTCGCGCTCGAGGCGCTGAAGGAGCTCGCCGCGCTCGAGGAGGCCGCCGGACGCGCGGCGACGGCCTTGGCGCTCCAGCACGAGTATCAGGGGCTCCGCGACTCGATCTTCGACCAGGCGGCCGCACGCCGCATCGCGGCGCTCGAGACGCGCGAGGCGGCCGAGACACAGGCGCGCGAGAACGCGCGGCTCGTCGAGGAGCGGCGCCGGCAGCAGTCGCTCATCGTCCGGCAGAACATCGTCGTCGCCCTCGGCTCGCTGGTGCTGCTGCTCGCCGCGGTCGTGATCGTGCAGCAGGTGCGGAGCGCGCGGCGCGCGCAGGAGCGCGAGGCCGAGCTGGCGGGTCGCAACGCCGAGCTGCGGGCGGCGCTCGCCGAGGTGCGCACGCTCGAGGGGCTCATCCCGATCTGCGCGAACTGCAAGCGCGTCCGCGACGACCGCGGCTTCTGGGAGGCGGTGGAGACGTTCGTCTCGCGGCGTTCGGAGGCGATGTTCAGCCACAGCATCTGCCCGAGCTGCGGACCGGAACTCTACGGCGAGGACTGGTCCCCGGGGCGCGCCATCGGGCCGGAGGCCTGACGCCGCCGTGGCGCGTCAGCCGACCTTGCGCGTCTTCCGCTTCAGGAAGTCCATCAGGATGAACTGCCCCAGCGTCATCGTGTTCGTGAAGTAGGCGCGCCCGCGCGTGATCGCGCTGACCATCTTCACGAACTCCACCAGCGCGCGGTCGCGCGCGAGCATGAACGTGTTCACCGGGATCCCCGCCTTGCGGCAGGCCGCGACCTCGGTGAGGGTCTCCTGCAGCACGAAGGCGTCGAGGCCCATCGCGTTCTTGTAGATCCGCCCGTCCGGCATCGTGAGCGCGCTCGGCTTGCCGTCGGTGATCATCACGACTTGTCGCATGTCCTTCTTCTGCGCGGTGAGGATCCGCCGCGCGAGCTTCAGCCCCTCGGCCGTGTTCGTGTGGTAGGGGCCCACCTGCGCCTTCGCCAGCGCGCCCATCGGGATCTCCTCGGCCGAGTCGTGGAAGAGCACGACCTTGATGGTGTCGCCGGGGAACTGGGTCTGGATGAGGTGCGTCAACGCGAGCGCGACCTTCTTCGCCGGCGTGAAGCGGTCCTCGCCATAGAGGATCATCGAGTGCGAGCAGTCGAGCATCAGCACGGTCGCGCAGCTCGACCTGTACTCGCTCTGCCGCACCATCAGGTCTGCGTAGTCGAGGTCCATCGGGACGTCGATCGAACCCGTGCGCAGCATCGA
>CAZIDS010000255.1:0-4890 GCA_964537945.1 uncultured Gemmatimonas sp.
GGTGTGTGCGAGGTCGGCCTCGCGCGTGATCCCGCCGCCGGCGTCGATGTAGTCGTCGAGTTTGCGGCCCGTCACGAAGAGCACCGCCGACGGCGACTGCACGGCGCCGCCCACCTGCACGAGCGGCACGTACTCGGGCACGAAGACCGAGTCGCCTTCCATCAGGATCATGTTGCTCGGTGACCGGGGGTCCCGCTGCGCGGCGGCGAGGTCGATGCCCACGCGCCCCCGCCGGTCGAACGTGCGCCAGAACTCGGTCCCGGTCGGGTACGCGGCCGGCGCGAGCCCGCCAGCGCGCCGGATCAGGTCGGCGAGACGGTCGGTGCGCGACTCGAGCGCGTAGCGGCCGGGGAACCGCACCTGCCCCATGATCGCGACGGTGCGCTGGAACTCCCAGCCGGGCTGGCGGAGCACGACGACGTTGTCCCACGGCCGGAGTTCGATCTCGGGCGCGCCGGACGCGCGGAACTGCTGGCCCGGCGGACCGAGGTAGCGCCCGAGGCTGTCGCGGTCGAAGAGGTAGGTCGAGTCGATCGGCGCGCGGACGGTGACCGCGAGGGTCCCTTCGGTGCGCTGCTCGGGCAGGCGCGCGATCTCGATGCTGTCGAGCGAGGCGCCCGGCGCGAGCCCGTCCGCCTTGAGGACCAGGTCGCGCACCGTCATCCCGTCGACGTACGGCACGCGCACCGGACGGTTCACCGCGCCGCTGATCACCACCTCGCGCGCCACGCGCTGCGCGAGCACGCTGTAGACCGTGACGATGTCCTCGGTCTGGAGCAGCGGATCTTGCGGCATGGCGCCGCCGCTGTCGGTCGGCAGCGCGACCGAGATCAGCTGGCGCGTCTGGTCGGGCAGGTTGAGCCGCGAGATGTGCACGCGACCCGAGAATGTCCCCTTGCGGACGCCGCCAGCCCGCTCGAGCAGGTCGGAGAGCCGCATGCCGCGATAGAGACCGACGCGCCCCGGGATGAAGACACTGCCGCCGATCTCGACGAATCCGGTCGTCGTCGAGTCGAGTGAGTAGAGTGTGACGCGGTCGTCGTCCTCGAGCGGCATCGGCGGGACGACGAAGGAGTCGCGCGGGGTCACTGGCACGTCGATGACCACGCGCTGCGGCCCGCGTTCCGAGCGCTGCGCCGGGGGCAGCACGCGGTCGATCGTGATGCGCGAGACCGAGCCCTCGGCGCTGAGGCCGCCTGCCGCCGCGAGGACGTCGCGCAGCGTCTCGGTGGGGGAGACGTCATACCACGCGCGCCGCCGCACGGCACCGGCGACGCGCACGCGGCGCTCGCGCAGCCCCACGAAGACGACGTCGCCGTTCTCCAGCCGGATGTCCTGCCGCGTGTCGCCCTTCAGCAGGTAGTCGTACAGGTCGAACGACGCCACCGTGCGGCTGCCGCGACGGATGCTCACCGCGCGCATGTTCGCCTGGTCGGTCACGCCGCCCGCGGTGTAGAGGGCGGTCAGCGCGGTGCCGAGCGCGCTCATCTGGTAGGCGCCCGGCTGCGTCACCTCGCCGATCACGAAGACCTGGATCGCCCGCACGCTCGCGACCGAGAGCTCGAAGTGCGTGGTGCCGCCGGCGCCGCGGCGCAGGCCCGAGTACGCACGGCTCAGGCGTTCGTACATCAGGCTGCGCGCCTGCTCCATCGTGAGGTTCGAGAGATACAGCTGGCCGATCTGGGGGATCAGCACGAAGCCGTCGCGCGTGATCGAGAGCTGGTGCGCCGCCTCGACGTCGCCGGTGAGGATCAGCACGAGGACGTCGCCGGGGCCGAGGCGATAGTCCGCGGGCGTCGGGCCGGAGAGGAGCGGGAGGAACTGCGTCGTGCTGCGGCGGAAGACGTCCACGCCGAACACCTCGGACGCGCGCGCGCTCGGCGCGGTGGGCATGTCGCCGACGGCCATCGGGGCGGCTTCCGGCGCGGCCTCCGGGATCCCGAGAACGCGGATCGCGTCCGCCTGCTGTTCGGTGAGCACGAGGTCGCGCTGTGCGGCACCGGACTGCTCGTCTCCCATGTACGAGTCGAGCAGGGCGGCCGAGTAGCCGCTCGCGCGCAGCCGCGCGCGGACCTGATCAGGCGTGAGCCCGGAGTCGCGGAGCCGCTGGCGGACCGATTCCGCGGCGCCGGGGCCGCGAAGCGCGGCCTCGATCTGCGCCTGCGTGGGTTGCTGCGCGAGCGCCGGCAGCGCCGACGCAGGAATCGAGAGAAACGCGCCGATCGTGAGGCGCGCGAGGACGTCGAGGTGTCGCAGTCGCATACGGAGGCGTAAGATGCCCCCCGTCCAAGGATGAGTCAACGCGATTGGCGTGACGACGCGAAGTTCCCGGGCCCGCGCGGCCTGCTGCTGCGGCGAAACTCGCGAAATGGGCGCGGAGGGACTCGAACCCCCGACCTCTGCTGTGTGAAAGCAGCGCTCTAACCAGCTGAGCTACGCGCCCGCGAGCCGGGAAGGATAGCGGGTCGAGCGACCCCGTTCAACCCACGGAGGAGGACCTCCGACCCTCTCCCTCTCCCCCTCACCTCTCTCCCTCCCTCTTCAGTTCCTTCCTCTTCCCCTCGCTCCTCGATCCTCGCATCTCGATGGGCCCAGCAGGATTCGAACCTGCGCACTTCGGATTATGAGTCCGCCGCTCTAACCGCTGAGCTATGGGCCCGAACCGCGAAGTCTGCGCGGGCACCCCCGGCGCGGCAAGCGCGCCCCGCGTATCTTGGCCCCCGTGACGACCCCGACCGAGTCGCGATCCACGGCCGCTCCCGCCGAGCCGGCCTTCCCCCCGCGCGTCGCGATCGTCGTCGACTGGCTCGCCCAGTTCGGCGGCGCCGAGCTCGTCATCCGCGAGCTGCTCGCCTGCTTCCCGCAGGCCGACCTCTTCGCGCTCTTCGACACGATGGCCCCCGCCGACCGCGCACGGCTCGGCGGCCCGAGCACGCGCACGAGCTGGCTGCAGTTGGTCCCCGGCATCGGCCGGCGCTACCGGACGCTGCTGCCGCTGATGCCCGCGGCGATCCGCTCGCTGGACCTCTCCGCCTACGACCTGATCATCTCGAGCCACCACGCGGTGGCGAAGGGCGTTCGCACGCGGCCCGGCCAGGTCCACGTCTGCTATTGCCACTCACCGACCCGCTACCTCTGGGACCGGCGCGAGGAGTACCTGCGTGACCACGGCCTCGGCGGGATCAAGGCGATGATGGCCCGCGTGCTGATCGAGCGCGTGCGGAGCTTCGACGCGGCCGCGGCGCGCGATGTCGACGCCTTCATCGTGAACTCGCGCTACGTCGGCGCGCGCGTGCGCCGCTGGTACGGTCGCACGAGCACGGTCGTCGCGCCCCCGGTGGACCTCGACTTCTTCACGCCCGGCGGCAGCCGCGACCCGCAGCTCTACGTGACCGCGAGCCGGCTCGTCCCGTACAAGCGCATCGACCGCATCGTCGAGGCCTTCCGCGGACTTCCAGGCCACCGGCTCCTCGTCCTCGGCGGCGGTCCGCAGCTCGATCGCATCCGCGAGGGCGCCGCCGGCGCGTCGAACATCGAGGTGCGCGGCGAGGTCCCCCGCGAGGCGCTGCGGGACGCGCTCCGCCGCGCACGCGCCTTCGTCTTCGCGGCCGACGAGGATTTCGGGATCGTCCCGCTCGAGGCCCAGGCCTGCGGGACGCCGGTGATCGCGCTCGGGAAGGGCGGGGCGCTCGAGACCGTCGTCGGGGACGAGGGACCCTCGCGGAGCGGACTCTTCTTCGCCGATGATGCACCGGCGACGATCGCAGCCGCGGTCACGGCCTTCGAGTCCCTCGGAGTGCCGCCGACCGCCCGGGCCTGCCGCGCGAACGCGGAACGCTTCTCGGTCGGCCGCTTCCGCGGCGAACTGCTCGCGGCGGTCCGCGCCGCCTGGTCCGCGCGCGCCGCCACCTGAGCTGCCCGCCAGGCGGTCAGTTCGCGTCGTACGCGGCGAGGACCTCGCCCGCGGCGACCGTCGCCGCGCCTGCCTTCCCGACCTCGACGCCCGCCGCGAAGTTCGCGATCACCGCCGCCTCGAACGCCGTCGCGCCCGCGGCGAGCATTCCGGCGAGGTACGCGGTCACCGTGTCGCCGGCGCCCACCACGTCGAACACCTCGCGTGCGGTCGTCGGGATCCGCTTGATCTCGCCCGTCGGCTCGATCAAGGCCATCCCGCGCTCGGAGAGCGTGAGCAGCAGCCGCTCGGCGCCGAGCTTCGCCAGCACCGCGGGCAGGGCCTCCGGATGCTCGAGGTCCACCGCCGCGCCGAGTGCCGCCTCGAGTTCGCGGCGGTTCGGTTTGAACACCGACGCGCCGGCGTAGGCGAAGAAGTTCTTGTACTTCGGGTCGACGACGATCGGGATGCCCTTCTTCCGCGCCGCCTCGATCGCAGCCCGGATGACCGACTCCACGAGCACACCCTTGTTGTAATCCTCGAGCACGAGCGCGTGCGCGTCGGCGACCGCGCGTGCGACCGCCGCCTGCAACGCCGTCACTTCCGCGCCGACGAGATCGGTGTCCACCTCCTCGTCCACCCGCACCACCTGCTGGCTGCGCGCGAGCACGCGCGTCTTGGTCGTGGTCGGACGCGCCGTGGTGATCAGCCCGCGCGGGTCGGCGCCGAGTGCGGAAAGCATCGCGCGCAGCTGCGCGCCGGGCATGTCGTCGCCGAGAGCGGCCACCAGTTCCGTGCGCGCGCCCAGTGCGGCCGCGTTCTGCGCGACGTTCGCCGCGCCGCCGAGCGCGTGCTTCCGCTCGCGCACGCGCACGACCGGCACCGGCGCCTCGGGCGAGATCCGCTCGACGTCGCCGCGGACGTGCTCGTCGAGCATGGCGTCGCCCACCACGGCGATGCGCAGCGAGTGCTTGGCGGGAGAATCGAGGAGCTCCACG
>CAZIDS010000256.1:0-4867 GCA_964537945.1 uncultured Gemmatimonas sp.
GCGCGCGCCTATCGGCGCGCGCGCCCCGCGGCACATCTTCTCCTACCCCGGAAGCTCACCAGTGTCCGGCCCCGACGCCAGCGCCTTCCCTGTCATCCTGACCTGATGTCCGCCTTCGCCGCCCCGCCCGCCTCCGTGCTCACGCGCGATGGGCTCGCGCTCGCCACGCGGCACTGGCCCGCGCCCGGCGAGGCGCGCGGGCGCCTGCTCATCGTGCACGGGCTCGGCGAGCACATCGGCCGCTATGCGCACGTCGCCGCCCATCTCACCGTACGCGGCTGGGACGTGATCGGGTTCGACCTGCGGGGACACGGGCAGTCGCCCGGCCCGCGCGGTGCGCTCGGCCGCCACGGCGACCTCCTCGACGACCTCACGCGCGTCTACGACGCCGTCGAGCCGGTCGCGCTGCCCTTCGTGCTGCTGGGCCACTCGATGGGCGGGCTCCTCGCCGCGCAGTTCGTCGCCGAGCGGCGGCGCGACGTGCAGGGCCTGGTGATCACCTCGCCTGCGCTCGACGCGGGCCTCTCCCTCGCGCAGCGCATCCAGCTCGCCGTGGGGCGTGCGCTCGTCCCCGACGTCGCGATGGGGAACCAGCTCGACGCGCGCTACCTCTCGCACGACCCCGAGGTGGAACGCCGCTATCGCGCCGACCCGCTCGTGCACGACCGCGTGACCGCGCGACTCGTCCGCGCGCTCGTCGACGGCGGCGAGCGCGTGGTCGCCCAGGCCGCCTCCTGGCAGGTGCCGACCCTGCTGATGTGGGCCGAGCTCGACCGGCTCGTCTCGCCGCGAGGGAGCGCGGCCTTCGCCGCCGCCGCGCCGCCCGGTGTCGTGACCGCGCGGCGCTTCGACGGGCTCTACCACGAGATCCTCAATGAACGCGACGCGGGACCCGTGTACGCGCTCCTCGATTCCTGGCTCGACGCCTGGCTCGAGCCGCGACGGCGCGCGCCTACGGCGTGACCGTCACCGCGCGCTCGGCCTCCCCACCCCGCGTGCTGAGCGCGCGCACCGTGAACGTCACCGGCGCGCCCGCGGGGACCCGCACCCGCGTCGTCACGACCTTCGTCTCGAACCCGCCGAGGTAGAACTCCGGCGCGCGCCCGAGCACGCGCGCGGTGCTGCCGCGCGGCGCCTGCGTCGTGACCGCGTCGGGATTCACGATCCGCACCCGCTTCGCCTGCTCGAGCGCCGTGGGGATGCGCCCCGTGTTGCGCACCGTGACGCGGATCTCGTGCGTCGCCGAGTCGGCCGACGGCCGGACCTTCGCCACCTGCACGTCGGCGATCACGATCCGCGGCAGGTCCATCGCCATCGCGAGGTTGAACAGCGCCTCGTTCTTCGCCCACTTCTCCAGCACCTGCGGCGGGCCGTTCTGCGAGAAGAACTTCGGGTCGTAGCCGCCGACCTCCACCTCGCCGTACTCGGGGTGCATCACCTTCGTCCACGGCTGGTAGCAGGCGCCGGCGAACTCCTCGTCGCAGTACCGGAGCACCTCGTACTGGTCCCACCGCCCGTCGCCGTTGTAGTCGCGCTCACGGCCGCCGTTCCAGAGCTCGTCGCCGTACCAGATCTGCCCCATCTGGAAGTAGCCGAAGTCGGGGCCGTGGCCGAAGAGCGCCTCGGGCTGCCCCTGCCCCGGCGGCGCGAAGCGCGTCGCGTAGGTGCGGTAGACGTCGCCCGCCCACGGGTAGTTCGTCTTCGAGAGCCCGACCGAGTCGTAGTGCTGGAAGAGCTTCAGGTCGGACGGGAACATGCACTCGGTCTCCTCGCAGCTCGACGGGCCGCGCAGGTGCATCGGCACCGAGGTGTCCATCGAGTTCGTCACCGAGATGTTCGGGTGCGACATCTGCCACGTGAACACCGCGCGCGTCTCGGGCTCGGAGAGCGGGTACTCGCCGGCGCCGAACTGCGTGTTCCCGCGGCCGGTGGCCTCGCGCTCGGGGCGCCAGTTGTACGGATAGTTGCGGTGCAGGTCGAGCCCGCCGATGCCGTCCTCATTGATGCGGCCGTCGCGGTCGTTGTCGATCCCCTCGGGATAGAGCAGGTAGTCGCCGTTCCCCTGCCCCACGCCGCGCATCAGGCGGCCCTTCTTGTCCATCGTGTCGACGACCGCGTTGCCGCGCCCCGCGCCGACGTAGCGCCGCATCTGCCGGATGTGCCCATCGCCGTCGAGGTCCTCGCCGGCGTCCTCGTCGAGCAGGCCGTCGCCGTCATTGTCCTGCGGCCGCACCGAGCTGCGGTTCGCCTGCGCCGTGAGCTTGTACATGTCGGCGCCGTCGGGATTGTTGTACGGCCGCACGTAGAGCGCCGACTCGTCGACGAGCTTCGTGATCGCCGGGTCCTTGCCGTAGTTCTCGATCACGTGCCAGGCGAGCCAGAGCACGCTCTCGGTCGCCGTGATCTCGCCCGAGTGGCGCCCGCCCTCGAAGAACGCCGCCGGCTTGTCGGTGTCGGCGCCGGTCGACTTCTTCGTGATCGTGATCTGCCAGATGGGCTGGCCGCCGAAGCTCGTGCCCACCTGGTAGCGCTCGACGAAGTCCGGGTGCTCCTTCGCCCACCGCTCCATCCAGTAGTTGATCTCGGCCGTGGTGTGATAGTGCTGGAAGTCCATCACGCCCGCCTGCCTCGGCTGCACTTCCTTGTAGTTCGTCAGCGCGAACGTCGACGTGCCGTCCCGCTGGCCCGGGATGGTGATCACGCGCCGCACGGTGTCGCGCGGCGGCTGGTTGCCGAAGCCGCCGAAGCCGCCCTGCGCGGAGGCCGTCGTGAGCGGGAGCGCGGCCGCGACGAGCGCGAGGCGCAGGAGTCGGAGCGGAGCGGGACGGGTCATGGGGGTCCTAGGGGTGTTCGGGGTAGCGGTGGTCCGCCGGCGCGATCCGCCCGGCCAGCCACCCGGCCGCCGGGACGCCTCCCAGCACGGCCAGCCACATCCACCACGGCTGGGAGAACGCAATGAGGTTGTTGAGCGTTGCCGCCAGCAGCAGCGCGGCGACGATGTAGGCCGCGCGCGCGCGCCGGTCGTGCGCGATCCACGACGCGGCGACCGCGCCGACGAATGCGCCCCCGACGATCGCCCACGCCTTCGCGCCGAAGCCCATCACGATCGCGACGGCGAGGATCACCCCGCCCACGATCGAGAGGAAGGAACGCAGCATCGACGGCATCGGCTCTCCGGGAACGGGACGGGAGGAAGCTAGCGGGGCCGCGCCCATGCGCGCGCCCGTGCGCGCGCCCACGCGCGCGCCCGTGCGCGACGCAACGCTCCCCTGTCGTGCCCGCTGGAGGCACGGCATCTTGTGCGGGTCGGCGCCCCTTGGGCGCCCCCCGTCACGCACGCCGGAGCCGCTCGTGGAAGAAGGATCGTCGCGCCGCAACGCGCCGCCCACCGAGGCCGACAACCTCGCCTCGCAGATCGTGAAGCTCGGCCCCGCCGAGGCCGCGGACCATCTCGAGGAGTACTCGGACACCCTCGTCGCCGAGGTGCTCCAGCGGATCAACCCGTCGCTGGCCGGGGACATCATCCCGGAATTCGACGCCGGCCGGCGCTCGTCGCTCTTCGCCGCGGCGCCGCACGAGGTCACGCAGCAGTGGTCGCGCAACCTGACCTTCGAGGAGGATTCGATCGGCCGGCTGATGGAGCCGGTCCCCGCCGCCTTCAAGCCTGACGAGACGGTCGCCTCGGCCACGCAGCGCGTCCGCGAGATCACCAAGCGTCACCTGCTCACGTATCTCTTCGTCGTCGACCCGCAGGGCGTCCTCGTCGGCGTCGTCACGATGCGCGACCTCGTGATCGCCGAGCGCGACGACGCGACCCTCGAGTCGCTGATGCTCCGCGACGTCTTCGCGCTCCAGCCGGCGATGCCGCTCGCCGAGGCGATGAAGCTCGTCGTGCACCGCCACTACCCGGTCTACCCCGTCACCGACGAGGGCGGGAAGCTGATCGGGCAGGTGCGCGGCAGCGCGATGTTCGAGGAGCAGGCGATCGAGATCTCCGCGCAGCCCGGCCGCATGGTCGGCGTCGCGGAGGAGGAGCGGCTCCTCACGCCGTGGGGCCGCAGCCTGAAGTTCCGCCATCCGTGGCTGCAGCTGAACCTGCTCACCGCCTTCGTCGCGGCCGGCGTCGTGGGCTTCTTCCAGACGACGCTCGACAACATGGTGATCCTCGCGCTCTTCCTGCCGGTGCTCGCCGGCCAGTCGGGGAACACGGGCTGTCAGGCGCTGGCGGTGACCCTGCGCGGCCTCACGCTCGGCGAGCTCAAGGCGGGCAACGAGCGCGCGCTCGTCGCGAAGGAGGCGCTGCTCGGCCTGCTCAACGGCGCGCTGGTCGGCCTCACCGCCGGCGCCGGCATGTTCGTCGTCGCGACGATGCAGGAGAACCCGCAGGCGCTCGGCCTCGCGGGGATCGTGACGCTCGCGATGATCGGCAGCTGCGCGGTGAGCGGCATCGCCGGCGCGTTGATCCCGCTCACGCTGCGCCGCGTCGGCGCCGACCCGGCGACCGCGTCGAGCATCTTCCTCACGACTGCGACCGACGTCGCGAGCATGGGGATGTTCCTCGGGCTGGCGACGCTGTTCCTCGTCTAGCGGACGGGCTTCCGCGGGTTCAGCGCTCCGGCCGGATCCGCAGCACGCGCCCGTTCGGGTTGTCGGTCACCGCATAGACGAACCCGTCCGGCCCCTGCTTCACGTCGCGGAAGCGCTCCCCGATGTCGAGATGGCGCTCCTCCTTCACCACGACGCCGTCGCGCAGTTCGAGCCGCACGAGTCCGCCCGGCGTCATCGAGCCGATGAGCAGACTCCCCTTCCAGCCCGGGATCGCGTCGGCCGTGTAGAACGTGATCCCGCCGGGCGCGATCACCGGGTC
>CAZIDS010000257.1:0-4866 GCA_964537945.1 uncultured Gemmatimonas sp.
GCGCGAGCACGAGGATGTAGAGGGCCGAGAGCTGCGACTCGGCCCCACCCGTGAGGTGCACGACGCTCGTGATCAGGAAGAGGTCGTGCACGAGCTGGGCGTAGAGGAACCCCTCGGAGGGGATCCGCCGGTTCACCTCGGTGCGGACGAACGAGACGCCCGTGAGCGCCATCGACGTGACGAAGAAGATCGTCGCGACGAACGTGTTGAGCGGGTCGGAGAAGAGCGACCCGAGCAGCTGCGCGAGGAAGCTCCCGGTCGCGACCGAGATGCGCCCGAGATAGATCCAGCGCAGCAGGCGGCGCGGATCGAGCACGGCGTAGATTCCTTCTTCGCGTCCGGGCAGGCGCAGGACCACCGGCAGTCTCCAGTGTTGCAATCCGCAACGACTTCAAAGAGACGACCGCTCTGGCGAATTGCAACGGCGGACTCACGGAATGACAGAACGCTCCAGCTGGACCGACGACGGCCGCCTCCGGGTGAACGCGCGCGTGGCGATCCCCGCGCACGAACTGGAGATCCGCGCCACGCGCGCAGGCGGCCCCGGCGGTCAGCACGTCAACACGTCCTCGACGCGGGTCGAGGTCACGTGGAAGGCATCGCGGTCGGAGTCGCTCTCCCCCGAGGAACGCGAGCGGCTCCTGCTCCGACTCGCGTCGCGGCTCGACACCTCCGGATCGATCCGCGTCGTGGCGGCCGACACGCGCAGCCAGACGCAGAACCGCGCGCTCGCGCTCGACCGGCTCGCCGGGCTCGTGCGCCAGGCGCTCGTCGTGCCGAAGGCGCGCCGCGCGACGAAACCGAGCAAGGCGTCGAAGGCGAAGCGCCTCGACACGAAGAAGCGGCGGTCGGCGCAGAAGCGCGACCGCCGCTGGCGACCCGACGACTGAGCCGCGCTACTGCCGCTTGCGGCCCGGCGTGATCGTCACGCCGACGATCACCGTCAGGAAGTCGGCGCGCGTCTCGCGCGGGTTCAGGATCACGTTCCCCGAGCCGTCCTCGGTGATGTCCCCGGGCGTGAGATAGCGCACCCGCTCGCCGTTCCACGTGTGCCGCACGCCGAGGTCCATCATCACCGAGCCGGTCTTCCCCACCGGCACGTAGAGCCCGCCGAGCAGCGTGCGCGCGAAGGTGCCGTCGTTCGAGTTCGTGCTCGACGCGAACGGCTCGTCGGCGCTGTTCGAGCCGCGGACGCTGCTCGACGTCGTGAACGCGGAGAACCCGATGCTGCCGCCGAGGTACGGCATCACGCTCGGGCCGGGCACGCCGACCTGCATGCCGAGACTCCCGCCGACGATCGAGTTGGTCGTCGTGACGTCCACGTCGATGAGGCCGAGCGCACCGCCGCCGAGCGGGACGCGTCGCGTCTCGGACCCGTAGATCATGAAGTTGAGGTCGGCGCGGACGCCGACCATGCTCCCGACCTTGAAGAGCGCGCCGCCGCCGAACCCGCCCGCGATCCGGACATTCTGCGCGAACTCGCCCTGCGGCACGCCCACGTGGACGCCGACCGGGAAGGAGACGGACGCGCCCTGCGCGTGGACAGCCGGCGCGGCGAGGAGCAGGGCGAGGGCTGCGAAGCGTCGCATCGTCAACGGACCGGCGGCTTCTTCGTCGCCGGCGGCGCGGGCGCCGGGGCGGGCGCGGCGCGCGGCGTGGCGCGCGGCGCGGCGTGGTCGCCGTGCTCCATCGCCGGACGTCCCTCCGCGCGGTGATGCCCCGCCATGTTCTGCTCGAAGACCTTCTTCTGCTCCTCGGTGAGGAGCGCCATGAACTCGTGGTGCTCCGCGTCCATGTGCTTCTTGATCTCGGCGGCGAGCGCCGTCGAATCGCGGCCCGCCGGATTCGCGCGCAGCTGCTCCATCGCGCGGTGGTGCTTGGCCTTGATCTCGGTCACCTGGCGCACCTGCGCGTCGGTGAGCGTGATCCCCTTGAAGTGCTCGGCGAGCTCGGCGTCGAGCGCCGGCTTCGCGTGCTGGTCGTGGCCGCCGGCGGCGGCCTGCTGGGCCGCGGCGGGCGCGGCGGCGATGGCGAGGAGGAGCGCGAGGCGCTTGAGCATGGGCGTGTTGGTGGAGGTATGGGTCAGGGCTTGATCAGGTTGCGGACCGCCTCGGGCGGCTCGACGTCCTTCTCCCCGACGGAATCGAAGGTGACGTCGGCGATGGTGATGACGATCCGCACCTGGCCGGTGCGCTGCTCGATCCGCGTCGCGACCTTCAGCCCGCCGAAGTCCTTGTACTCGGAGACGACGCTCTGCGTCTCGACGCGCCCCTGCGGCGTCATCACCGCGCTGCGGCTGCCGGCACTGAGCCCGGTCTCGGCGTCGAAGTACTCGACCAGCGTGTCGCCCGTCGCGCGGATCATCCGCACCGGCCACGCGCGCCGGCCCGAGAACTCCTCGGCCGGCAGCGTCTCGACTTTGGCGAAGCGCGTGTAGTCGTGCAGGTCGCCGAAGAAGTCAGCCTGGTCGCGCACCTGCGTCGCCGCGCCCTCGCGCAGCACGACGGGGCCCATCCCCGGCTGCACCGCCCACGCGTTCTTTCCGTCGTAGCCGGTGAGGAGCTCGCCCATCGGGCCGAGCATCGTGCGCATCAGGTACTGGTCGGGCCGGCGCTTCAGGATCTCGAGCGGCGCGTCGAGTCCCATCTCGGGGACGGCGAAGCTGCCCGCGAAGCGGATCGACGTGTGCTGCTCGAGCACCGGGCGCCCGCCGATGATCGAGTCGTGGCGCGCGGCGAGCTCCTCGGGCGACGGGAGCGACTGCGCGCGGGCCGGCAGGACGGCGCCGGCGACGCAGAGCGCGAGCAGGAGGGACGGGCGGCGAAGGACGGGCATCACGGACGTCAGGAGTGGGTCGGACCGCGTCGTGAAAGATACCGTGGCGCGGACCGGCTGTTCCGGTCAGGGCCGGACCGGCAGCCCGGCCTGCAGCGCGAGCGCGATGCGCTCCTGGTTGGTCTCACTGCCGCCGGTGATGATCGCCGCGAGGTTGTTCTGCACGAGGAAGACCATCGGCGAGGCGAAGGGCTGTGGCCGGCCAGCCGGCGCGCCGGTGGCGGCGTCCAGCGAGTCGGTCACCGCGCGGCGCGCGGTGCTGTCGGCGTAGATCCAGACGTAGAGCTCGCCGCCGCCGGCCGCGATGACCGTCGCGCGCCGCTTCATCCAGTCGGGACCGGCCGGCGCGCCATCCACCTTCCGCGGCACGACGCCGGCACGTACGAGGCGCTCGAGCACCGCGTCCTCCGACCAGAGGCCGGTCGAGGGTGCGGCCGCGACACGCACCGCCGTGGACTCCGACGCCGCGATCGCCGCGCGCTCGGTGCGCTTGGCCTGCTCGCGCGCTGCCTCGGTCTCGCAGGCGGCGAGCGCGAGCAGTGCGCCGGCCCAGGCGGCGCGCGTTAGCTTCACGACATGCATCGCGATCCCCTCGATCGCCCCGTGGGCACCGCCCCGGTGCGCGTGGACAAGTGGCTCTGGGCGGCGCGCTTCTTCAAGACGCGCTCCATCGCCGCCGAAGCCGTGGACGGGGGCAAGGTGCAGGTGAACGGCGAGCGCGCCAAGCCCGCGAAGTCGGTGAAGCCCGGCGACGAGGTCCGCGTCCGCATCGGCCCGTATGAGCACACCGTCACGGTCACCGGCACGGCGGAACGGCGCGGCACCGCCGCCGAGGCGGCGCGCCTGTACACGGAGACCGACGCGTCGCGCGCCGCGCGTGAACGGCTGCACTGGCAGCTCACCGCCGCGGCGCCCGCGATGGAGCCCGAGAAGGGCAGGCCGACGAAGCGCGACCGCCGCGACCTCGACCGGTTCCGCGACCGCTGACGCGCCGCGGTCACGGCGCCGCTCCGGCGAGCCGACGCAGCGTGCCGTCGTCGAGACGGTGGCCGCCCGCGAAACGCACGAGCTCGTAGCGATAGCCGGCCGCATCGAGCCGCGCGCACTCCGCCGCGAGCCGCTCCTCCGGCACATACTTGTCGCGGTCGCCGCAGACGAGCGTGCAGCGCACCGCCGCGAGCGCCGAGCCAGGCTCGAGCGGGAGTTCGGGACCGAGGACGCCGCCCCAGCACTGCAGGTGCACCGGCTTCGCGGCGCCGTGCGCGACCCAGCGCGACGCCGCGGCCGCCCCCTGCGAGAATCCGAGCACGGTGAGCGGCACGTCGCGCCCGATCGCGGCGCGGTAGTGCGCCCACGCGAGGTCGAACCAGTGCACCTGGTCGTCGATCTCGGCGAGCCGGTCCTCCCTCGTCATCCACGACGCGCCGACGCGTGCCGAGGCGTGCGTCTCGAGCGCCGCGCGCGTGTCGTAGAAACGCGAGAGCGCCTCGGGCGCGACGAGCAGTCGCGTGCCGTCGTCGAGCGCCTTCGCGCCGGCGACGAACTCGGCGGCAAGCTGCCCGTAGCCGTGGAGCAGGAACCAGAGCTCGCGCACGTCGCGCAGGTCCGCCGGGCCGAGGACCGCGCAGCGCGCGGCGCGCCGGGTGACGAAGGAATCGTGTCGCGGCGCCGGGGCGTCGGTCATGCCGCAATCAACCCGGGCGCCCCGGGCCCGGCCAGTGGCGGCAGGCTCCCCGCCCCGGTTACCATTCGAGCCGAACCCGCACCGTCCCGGAGTGACCCGATGTCGAACAACGTCCAGGCGCACGACCCGAACAAGCTCGGCTGGGGCTTCGCGGCTGCCATCATCGCACTCGCGATCGTCGCGAATCTCACGGCGTACAGCATCCACAAGGCGACCTACCTCAAGCCGGACAAGCCGGCCGCAGCGGCGCCGGCGGGCGAAGGACACTAGGCCGGGACGCGCGCCGGCCACGGCGGCGCAGGGCGGGAACGAGAGCGGGGGACCGGCGATCGCCGGTCCCCCGCTTC
>CAZIDS010000258.1:0-2283 GCA_964537945.1 uncultured Gemmatimonas sp.
CCGCGAATGGTTGATCGCACAGAGCGCGTGCGGGGCACGCCTGCAGCCGCTGCTCGCGTTGGCTTCGTGAGTGGTGCCGTGGTGCCCGCGCTATTCGGCCTGGCGGCGGTCATCCTCGACGGGCGACCGCTCCCCCGCGCGGGGGTGGATGGGATGGCGCTGTCCATTTTCGGTGTGGTCGTGGCGGTGTGTGGCCTGTGCGGTGCGGCGGCTGCAGCGTTCAGTTCGTGGGTGGCAGGCCCGACGTACTCGGCCCGATGGCTCGGGATCGTCTCGGTAGGGGCCATGTTTGGCGGCGCCCTGTTCAGTTCGGGCCTCAATCATTGGGATCGGCCGCAGTGGCACGTGTGGTTCAGTTTTGGCGGCGGAGCGGTCGCTGGCGTCTTGGTGTTGGCCCTGTTGGTGCGACGAGAGAAGCGTATGGAACGCCAGTCGGGCGACGATGGGCGAGCCGCCGGCTAACGGCGGTTGGTGCAGATGGCCCTGCGAGGGAAGCGGCGGCGGGCCGCCGCTCCGTGGGAACGGAAAGCACGCGGCGGCCCGCCGCCGCAAATTGTTTGAACGGCCACCGCTCAACCTGACGTCAGACGGACGGAGTGAGCTGGCGCGTCCAAGGGGGACCTCTTGCGTGCTCGTCCGCGTGTTCGCGGCATCAGGGTGGTCTTGCTCCTCTCGCTCCTCGCTCTGGCAAGTGCGGCGTGCGTGACAGCCGCGCCGCTCAGGAGCGACCCGTCCACAATGATCGCGCCGCCGACGGGCCGCGTGCGCCTGGTCCGTCGCCAAGGCTTCGTTCTGTACCAGCTCTCGCGCGAGACGCCAGGCACGTCCACCGCGAATGACGTGTGGCGGATCGAGGCCCTAGTCGTGGCGCAGGTGGGCGACACCTTGCATCTTCGTGAGGTCCGCGTGCTGGGCAACTCAGGCCTGTCCGAGAGCTGGGATGCGCACCGGCCCGCGTTCGTCGTGCTCTCAACTCATCCGGGATTAGAGGTGCGGTCGGTGGCGGACGGGGCGGTGCGTGCGGTCGGCGTGCTGGCGGTTACGGCCGGCTTCGCCGTCATTGCACTCGCTCTCGTCTTCTTCGTACGCAGCTGACGATCGGTGCGGGCGCCGTCCAACGACAGTTGCTGACCGACGGCCGCCCACCTGCATCTTATGGAAGCGGCCACGGCACGACCTGACGCCAGCCCGAGTCCCACTCTCCATCGAGAATGCTGATCCCAGCGACTGCAGGTCTCATCGTGCTCTGCCTGGGCGCTCTCACGCCTGCGCACGCTCAGCCGGACACGCTTCCGTTGCGGCACGTCGTGCGGCCGGGACGTGTTGAAATCGGCTGGCCAGACCTCTCGCGCATCGAGATCGCCAGCGCGTATGGATATGTCTCGGGCCAGCGCTTCGTGCTGCGCGGCGTCGCGGACGTGGAGCAGCATGTGTTCGTGGTGTCCGACTCGATCGGCCTCGTGCGTCGACTGCTCTGGATCCAAGTCGAGCACTATCTCCCCACGGTCTCCGGCACCTACGACTATGATCAGGACTCGTCAGTGGCCGTCGCCGGACACACGCTGCGCTTCAGCCGGCGTCAGTACTCGGCTCCTCCGGACGCCACATCGGATCGCGGCGCGCTCTACGAGTTGCTGCGCCGAGCCGGGCTCACGCCTCCTGTCCGTGCGGAACGAGTGCGCTGGGTGAAGCTCTCCGCGGATCGGCGCAGCGAGATCATGATCATTCACGCGGAGGTCATTCCGTCATCGTCGGAGTCGACGGACGCGACAGCGGCCTCCGAACGCTTGGCGCGCGCGCAGGAGTCGTTCCGGCTCGTGCGGCGATCGGAGCCGTAGGACGCGCGCCGGTCGGCCTGACGAGTGCCGGTGCTCGCCCTCGCTGCTTCGGAAGCGGCGGACGGGGCCACCGCTCCATGATCGGGACAGCGCGCGGCACCGCCGCCGCGACCTGCCTGGACCGCGACGGCACGATCCGACGGTCGGCTGAGATGCGCGCATCTGGCGACGCGCGGGATCCGGCCTCGACCCGCGCGGCATGCACCCTCACGAACACGGATGATCATCGACTGAGCGATGCCACCCCGCTGCTCATCCTGATCGCCGGCCCCTTCCGCTCCGGCACCGGCGGCGACCCGGCGAAGCGGCACGCGAACGTCCGGGCGATGGGGGCCCGGGCGCTTTCGCTCGTGGCCCTGGCCGGGTCCGAGCGCGTCGGCGGACCGTCGCAGATTCGTGAGGGGCCCCGCGCGCCGGCGTCGTGGCGGGCGCGCATGATCTCCCC
>CAZIDS010000258.1:2383-4848 GCA_964537945.1 uncultured Gemmatimonas sp.
CGCGGCCGGGGGCCGCGCGGCCCATGGCGTCGCTACGCCGCCACCTCGCTCGCCAGCGCGTACGCGTCGTACGTCCACTCGATGATCCCGCGCACGTCGGACGCGGGCACGTCCATCGCGCGGAGCAGCACGGCCGCCGGCTGACGGGGCCGCCCTTCGACCGGGAGTCCCAGGTCGAGCTGCCAGCACATCGCCTCCGCCGCCGCGATCACCATCGACAGGCGCGCGACCTCGGGCGGCGCGGTCTCCGGATGATTGTGATGGTAGACCGCCTCACCGACGAACGCGGGCAACGACCAGCGGCCGATGAGCAGGCTCGCGACCGCGCCGTGATCGATGCCGAGGTGCTCCTCCTCGAGCGGGCCGAGCGGCGCATCCTCCCCCTCCCGGTGCGCGAGCATGTCTGAGAACTCGCGCGAGAAGTGCTGGTCGATCACCAGCAGGCCGACATCGTGCAGCAGGCCGACGAGGTACGCGTCCTGCGAACGGATCACGCTGCTGTTGCCGACGACGTTCCAGAGACTGCCGGCGAGTCCCGCGACGGTCGCGCTGTGCGCCCAGAAGTCGAGGTGGTCGAACTGCGCGCGCTTGCTGCCAAGCCCCTTCACGACGGCGAGCGCGAGGCAGGTGGACCGCACCTGGTTGAGCCCCATGCGCGCGACGGCGGCCGAGACGGACGTGATGGGCGCGCCGGAGCGCGCGTAGCTCGCCGAGTTCGCGAGGCGGAGCAGGCGCGAGGTGAGCGCGGGATCCTGGTCGAGTAGGCGCGCGACGTGCGCCGCACCGGCGTACGGATTGTCCAGCGCCCGGTGCAGCTCCAGCACGATGCCGGGCAGCGTGGGGAGATCGTCCCCGCGGCTGACGAGATGCTGCAGGCGGGGGTAGATATAGGCCATGGAAAGGTGCGAGACGGGATGCCCTGAGAGCTTCGGCGGGGGTGGCGGCGGACTTGAGCGCGCGGCCACCATCAATACGGGAGACGAAGTGCCGTCTCGCCGGCCGCGTCGGCCCTGCGGCCCGCGCCGGGCAAGCGGACCATGTGGATCATCCCGTGCCGACCTCACGCCACACGTCAGCCCATGCCACGCCTGATCGTCCACAGCTTCACCATCTCACTCGACGGCTTCGGCGCCGGTCCCGACCAGTCGCTCGACGCGCCGCTCGGCAAGGGCGGCGAGGAGCTCCACGAGTGGCTCGTCGGCACGCGCTTCTTCATGCGGATGACCGGCCGCGACGGCGGCCGCACCGGCGTGGACGATGCGTGCTCACGCATCACGCGCGGCGGCCGCTGGAGATGGAGGGCGGCACGACCTTCCATTTCGTGACCGACGGCATCCGCGCCGCGCTCGATCGCGCGAGCGCCGCAGCGGGCGCGAAGGACGTCCGCCTGCTGGGCGGCGCCGCCACGATCCGCCAGTATCTCGAGGCAGGGCTCGTGGACGAGATGCAGATCGCGGTGTCGCCGCGGCTGCTCGGCAGCGGTGAGCCGCTCTTCGCCGGACTCGACCTCGCGCGGCTCGGCTATCGCGGCGTCAGGTGCGTGCCGGGTGAGAAGGCGGCATACTACGTGATCTCCCGCGCCTGAGCGAACCGCGAATGAGCACCACGAAGTCGGGCACACAATCCGCGGCGGACCGCCGCACGGCCGAGACCGAGCTGAAGCGGCTGGTCGCGAAGTTCTCGCCGGACGCGGCAAGTCTCGTCGCCACCGTGCGGCGCTGGCTCCGCAAGCGACTGCCAGCCGCGCACGAACTCGTGTACGAATACCGTGACTGCTTCGTCGTGAGCGTCTCGCCGACCGACCGCGGGTACGAGGGCGCCTTCGCGCTGCGCGGCGCGGCGGATGGCGTCCGGCTCTACTTCAACGCAGGGAAGGCGCTGAAGGACCCCTTGAAGCTGCTGCGTGGCCCGGGCACCAAGGCACGCTACCTCGAGCTCGAGGGGCCGTCCACGCTCTCGCGCGACGGAGTCGACGCCCTCTTCGACCAGGCGGTGGCGCGCACCAAAGTGCCGTTCGCGCGCACCGGTCGCGGGCCGGTCATCATCCAGTCCGTGAAGACAGGTCCGAACGCCAAGAAGCGGAAGGCGAAGTGATGGCGACTGATTCGCGGGACCGGATCATCCGGGCTGCGCTCTGGGCCTCGATGCTGCTCAACACGCTGGGGATCGTGGTGTTCCTGCCGCCGGCGCTGGGCTACTCGACGCCGTTCCTGCCGATCGCGGTGCCGCGGATCTTCGCGGCGCACCTCGGCTTCATGATCGCGCTCTTCGGCGGCGTATACGCGTGGCTCGCGCGGCGGCCGGTCATCGATCGGCCGCTGCTGACGGTCGGTGCGATCGGGAAGCTCGCGTTCTTCGGCGTGACGGCGGCGTACGCGGCCGTGGGCGACGTGCCGGTGAGCATGGCGCTCAACGCGACGCCGGACCTGGTGCTGGGGAGCGTGTTCGTGTGGTGGCTGCGGGCG
>CAZIDS010000259.1:0-4841 GCA_964537945.1 uncultured Gemmatimonas sp.
CTCGGCCTGCTCACGAAGGCGCCCGAGAGCGAGCAGATGGCGCGCGCCATCGACTCGAACGACGGCGTCTACTGCGTGCCCGCGTTCGCCGGGCTCGGCGCGCCGGCGTGGGAGCCGGAGGCGCGTGGCACGATCGTCGGCATCACGCGCGGCACGACGCGCGACCACATCGTGCGCGCCGCGCTGGAAGCGATGGCGTACGGCACCGCCGACGTGCTCGAGGCGATGCGCGGCGCGAGCGGCGCGCCGCTTGACGTCCTGCGCGTGGACGGCGGCGCGACGTTCAACGATTGGCTGATGCAGTTCCAGGCCGACGTGCTCGGAGTCCCGGTGGAGCGGCCCGACGTGATCGAGACGACGGCGATGGGCGCGGCCGGGCTCGCGGGGCTCGCCGCAGGCGTCTGGCCGAGCGCGGAGGCGTTCTTCGCGTCTCGGTCGTACCACCGGTTCTCGCCTGGCAAGGGCGCGGCGGCGGCACGCGCGGGGCTCGGCGGATGGAAGCGCGCCGTGCGCGCGGCGGTCTCGTGGGCGCGGGACCGCGCGTAGTGCCCGGCTTCACGCTGATCCTCCTCGCGGGCTCGATCTCATTCGGCGGGCCGCGCCGCGCACCGGAACCCGAACGCTGGCTCGCGCAGGACAAGCTCCTGCACTTCGCGGGCTCCGCCGTCATCCACGGCGCGGCGCACACGCTGCTGCGCAACAACCGCGCGGACTACCCCACCGCGAGCGCCGCGGCGGCCGGCACGACCCTCCTCATCGGCGGGCTCAAGGAGTGGTACGATTCGCGCGGCAACGGTGACCCCTCCTGGCGCGACTTCGCCGCCGACGCGGCGGGGGCGGGGACGGGCGCCATCCTGATGAGGCAGATCGACCGCTAGTGCATCGCTTCCCGGCATCCCACGCAGGACTCCCCCACCCGGAGCCGTTCTGATGAAAGCCCTCCTCACCGAGTTCATCGGCACCTTCTTCCTCGTCCTCACCATCGGCCTCGTCGTCGCCGCGGGCAGCGACCTCGCGCCGATCGCGATCGGTTCGGCGCTGATGGCGATGGTGTACATGGGAGGGCACATCTCGGGTGCCCACTACAACCCGGCGGTCTCGCTGGCGCTGATGCTGCGCGGCGCGCTTGCGAAGAAGGACTTCCTGCCATACGTCGGCGCGCAGGTGCTGGGCGCGACGGCCGCGGCGTACGCGAGTTCGTGGATCGTCGGCGCGACCTGGGCGCCCTCGCCCGCCTCTGGCATCTCGTCCGGCGTCGCCGTGCTCGCCGAGGCGCTCTTCACCTTCGCGCTGGCGCTCGTGGTGCTGAACGTCGCCGTCTCGGGGAAGACGAAGGGCAACTCGTACTACGGGCTCGCGATCGGCTTCACGGTGGCGGCGGCGGCCGCCGCGGCGGGCCCGATCTCGGGCGGCGCGTTCAATCCCGCCGTCGGCATCGGCCCGACGGTGATCCACGCCGCGCTCTCCAGCGGAGAGTGGGGGCCCCTCTGGATCTATGTCGTCGGGCCCTGCGCAGGGGCGGCGATCGCGGCGCTGGTGTTCGACCTGCAGGAGGGAGGGAAGTCCTGACGTTCCGGCAGGGCTGCGGGGGCCTCGAAGCCACGCGACCGGGTATATTCCGGTGTCCCGCTTGGAGACCCCCCCCGATGCTTCCCCGCACGAAATTCCTGATCGGCGGCGCGATCGTCCTCGGCACCGCCGGCTTCCTGATGGCCGGTGCGATCAAGGACACCGCCGTCTATTTCCTCACGCCTGAGGAGCTGCAGGCGAAGGTCGTCGCCGACCCGGGGATCAAGAACACCGGCGTGAAGGTCGGTGCGCGCGTCGTGCACGGTTCGGTCGTGCGCGATCCGGGCGGCAAGCAGGTCTCGTTCGAGATGACCGACGGGATCGCGACCTACAAGGTCGACTACAAGGGCATCATCCCCGACACGTTCAGCGACTCGGTCGAGGTCGTCGTCGAGGGCCGCCTCGGCGAGGACGGCGTCTTCCACGCGACGACGCTGCTCGCGAAGTGCGCGTCGCGCTACGAGGCCGCGCCCGAGGGCTACACGCCGGCGATGCGCGAAGCGTACAAGGCGGCCGAGCAGTCGGGCGGCGTGCCGCACGCGAAGCAGCCGTAAGGGCGGATCGCCCTACCCATGGTCCTCGTCGGCGAACTCTCGCTCTGGATCGCGCTGCTGATGTGCGCGTGGTCCGTCACGACCTCCTTCGCCGGCGGCCGCACCGGCCGCGCGGACCTCGTCGCGAGCGGCGAGCGCGGGCTCTACGCCGGCGTCGGCTTCATCCTCGTCGCGTCGCTCGGCCTCTGGACCGCGCTGCTCACGAGCGACTTCTCGCTGCGCTACGTCGCGTCGTTCACGAGCGCGAACCTGCCGACGGTCTACAAGATCTCGGCCTTCTGGGGCGGGCAGGCCGGCTCGATGCTCTTCTGGTGCCTCGTGCTCGGCGCCTACGCGGCCGCGGCGACGTGGACCAACCGCGGGCAGAACCGCGCGCTGATGCCGTGGGTGACCGGCACGAACGCGCTCGTGCTGCTGTTCTTCATCGCGACGACGGCGCTCGCGAGCAACCCGTACGAGCGCCTCGCGTGGGTGCCGCCCGACGGCCGCGGGCTGAATCCGCAGCTGCAGAACCCGGCGATGGCGATCCATCCGCCGCTGCTCTACCTCGGCTACGTCGCGACGGCGATCCCGTTCGGCTTCGCGATCGCGGCGCTCGTCACGCGCCGGCTCGACGCCGAGTGGCTCGGCGCGGTGCGGCGCTGGTCGCTCGTGAGCTGGGTGTTCCTGACGCTCGGCATCGTGATGGGGATGTGGTGGGCGTACGTCGAGCTCGGCTGGGGCGGCTACTGGATGTGGGACCCGGTGGAGAACGCCTCCCTGCTCCCGTGGCTCACCGGGACCGCGTTCCTCCATTCGGTCATGATCCAGGAGAAGCGCGGCATGCTCCGGAAGTGGAACGTGACCCTCGTCGTGGGGACGTTCCTCCTCAGCGTGCTCGGCACCTTCATCACGCGCTCGGGCGTGATCCAGTCGGTGCACTCGTTCGCGCAGAGCCCGGTCGGCGCCTGGTTCGCGACCTTCATGGTGCTCGCGCTCGTCGCGACGGGCATCCTCGTGGCGACGCGGCTCCAGGACCTCGAGGCGCAGGCGCAGCTCGAGGCGATGATCTCGCGCGAAGCGGCGTTCCTCTACAACAACCTCGTGCTGATCGGCATCGCGTTCAGCGTGCTCTGGGGCACGCTCTTCCCGATCCTGAGCGAGGCGGTGCGCGGCTCGAAGATCACGGTGGGCGAGAGCTTCTTCAACGCGGTGAACGTGCCGCTCGGCCTGCTGCTGCTCGCGCTCACCGGCATCGGGCCGCTGATCGCGTGGCGCAAGGCGAGCGTGCAGAACATCCAGCGCCAGTTCGCGGCGCCGGCGGCGACCGGCACGATCGCCGGCGCCGCGCTGCTCGTGCTCGGCATCCGCTCGATCTACCCGCTCATCGCGTGGTCGCTCGCCGCGTTCGTGGCCGGCACCATCGTGCAGGAGTTCTACAAGGGGACACTCGCCCGGCGCCGCATGTACGGCGAGAACGCCGTCGTCGCGTTCGCGCGGCTCGTCGCGCGCAACCGGCGCCGCTACGGCGGCTACATCGTGCACGCCGGCATCGTGATCCTCTTCGCGGCGTTCAGCGGGATGGCGTTCAAGAAGGAGTTCGACGTCACCCTCGCCGACGGCGAGCAGTACAAGGCGGTGGACCCCTACGGCCGCACCTGGACGTTCACCAACGAGGGGATCTCGAACTTCAAGGTGCTGAACCGCGAGGTCGTGGCGGTCGCGCTCCGGCCGGAGATGGGCGGACGGCGCTTCGACCTCCTCACGAGCGAGAAGCGGCAGCACTTCGACTCGCGCGGCAACGAGACCTTCCAGCCGAGCACCGAGGTCGGGATCATGGTGCGCAACGAGCAGGACGTGTACCTCGTGCTCGCCGGCGTCGTGAATGGGAAGGCGGAGATCCGCATCAACTTCAACCCGCTCGTCGTCTGGGTGTGGCACGGCGGCGTGATCATGGCGCTCGGCGGGCTGATCGTGATGTGGCCGTCGTCGTCGCGGCGCCGGCGCCAGCAGGGGTACGTCGCCGAGCTGGCGCCCCAGGCGGAGATGGCGTCGGCGTGAGCGCGACCGCGGAGCCGTCGCGCGGCGAGGGGCGCCGCGAGTTCGTGGTCGCGCTGGCCGGCCTCGGCGCCTCGCTGGCCGCGCGCGCCGCGGGGGCGCAGCAGGCACAGCCCGCGCAGCAGAACTTCGCGCCGATGGCGCAGGACGCGTACCGCCCCGTGCTGCGTGCGGCGAAGGACGGCGCGCCGCCGTCGATGACCGACGACGCGCGCGACGCGCTCGAGCACCGGCTCAAGTGCCAGTGCGGCTGCGTCCTCGATGTCTACACCTGCCGCACGACCGACTTCACCTGCTCCGTGTCGCCGGCGATGCACCGCGACGTGATGCGGCTCGTGGCCGGCGGCTACGACGCCGAGGAGATCATCGCCGCCTTCGTGCAGGCGTACGGCGAGGTCGTGCTGACCGCGCCGGTGAAGCAGGGCTTCAACTGGGCCGGCTACCTCGCGCCGGGGATCGCACTCGCGACCGGCGGCGTGGTGCTGACGATGATGCTGCGCCGGTGGGCCGCGAACGCGCGCGCCGCGTCGGCGGCGGCCGGCGCGCCGGCGCACGCGCCGATCGCCGGCCTGAGCGCGGATGACGCCCAGCGCCTCGAGCGCGCGCTGCGCGAGGACGCCTGAGATGCTGGGGATGATCGTCGGGACGTTCCTCGCCGTCGGCGCGCTGGCCTTCGTGCTC
>CAZIDS010000260.1:0-4822 GCA_964537945.1 uncultured Gemmatimonas sp.
AGACGCCCGCCATGCAGAGCCCCGTCGGCGCGCGCGTCGCGAGCGCGACTTCGTAGCTCGGCGCCCAGATGAGCCCGGCGTTCGCGAGCGCCGCCGCGCCGGCGGACCACGCGAAGAGCCGCTTGGCCGGCATCACGTCGGCGAGGTTGAGCAGGGCCGCGATCGCGGTGCCGCCGACGAAGCCGAGCTGGACGGCGGTGGACAATCCTCCGACCTGCGATTCGCTCAGGCCCCACCGCAGCGCGAGCTCGGGCGCCGCGGCGACGCCGGTGAACCAGGGCGACATCCCGAACAGCTCGGCCACGGCGAGCAGTGCGAGGAAGGCCCACGCGGCCCCCGCATCCCCCTGCGTCGCGCCTGTCGCGCGCGTATCTTCGCTTGCGGTCACGCCACGGGGAGCCATCGCGTGAAAGATACGGAAGACGAACTCGAACTGCTGGTGCGATCGAAGCACGCGCTCATCCTGCTCGAGACGGCCGAGCCGGAGCGGGCCGATCAGGTATTGGCGATGATCGCGTCGCGGCTCTCGCTCTTCCATTTCTCGTGGTCGCGCTCGCGCGGGCTGCGCCGCGGCGCACAGGCGGGCGACCCGTTCATCGAGAAGACCGAGGAACCCGCGGCCGCACTGGCCCGCGTGCTCGACGAGGGTGCCGGCATCTTCCACTTCCGCGGGCTCGGCTCCTGGCTCGAGGACCCGAATGTCGTGAGCCACGTGCTCGACGCCGTGAACCACGTCGCGTCCCGTCGCGGCGCGATCGTCATCTCCGGCACCGACGCGCACGTGCCCGACGCACTCCGCGCCTCCGGCGTGACGCTGCGGCTCCCCGCGCCCGGCTTCAACGAGCTGCGCGCCCTGCTCGAGCGGCTCGTGCGCGAGCACTCGGCGCGCAACCAGGTGCGCGTGGAGCTCACGCGCGAAGATGAAGTGCGGCTGATCAACAACCTCATCGGCCTCACGATCGTCGAGGCCGAGCGCGTGCTGACGCGGCTGATCATCGAGGACGGCGTGCTGCGCGCCGACGACGTCTCGCGCGCGGCGGCGGCGAAGCGGCAGGTGGTGGAGCAGGGTGGGCTGCTCGAGTTCCGGCCGGCCGAGAGCGGGCTCGGCGACATCGCGGGGCTCGACGGCCTCAAGGCCTGGCTCGGGCGGCGGCGCGCGGTCATCGCCGACCCGCAGAAGGCGCGCGAGTACGGGCTCGGATTCCCGCGCGGCGTGCTGCTCCTCGGCGTGCCGGGCTGCGGCAAGTCGCTCGCGGCCAAGGCCGTCGCGCGCGAATGGGGACTCCCGCTGCTCAAGCTCGACCCGGCCAATCTCTACGACAAGTACATCGGCGACTCGGAGAAGAACTTCAAGCGCGCGATGCAGACGGCCGAGCGGCTCGCGCCGATCGTGCTGTGGATCGACGAGCTCGAGAAGGCCTTCGCGCGCAGCGGCGGCGAGGAGGACGGCGGCGTCTCGCGGCGCGTGTTCGGCACGTTCCTGTCGTGGCTGCAGGAACGGAAGGCGGACGTGTTCGTGACCGCGACGTCGAACGACATCGAGAGTCTCCCACCGGAGTTCATCCGGAAGGGGCGGTTCGACGAGGTGTTCTTCGTGGACCTCCCCGACGCGCACGCGCGGGCCGAGGTGCTGCGGATCCACCTCGCGAAGCGGAAGCAGGAACCCTCGAAGTTCGACTTGCGGGCGCTCGCGGCGGCGAGCGACGGCTTCAGCGGGGCGGAGCTGGAGCAGGCCGTGGTCTCGGGGATGTACGCGGCCTTCGAGTCGGGGAAGGCGCTCGACACGCGGCTCCTCGGCGAGGAGCTGGCGGCGACCAAGCCGCTGAGCGCGACGATGCGGGATCACATCGACGACCTCCGGCACTGGGCCGCGGACCGGACCGTCCCCGCGGCCTGACCGGACCGGTACGAACCATCGGCCCGGTCGCCCTGTCGGATGACTCGGGGCACCGCTATCGTTGAACCCGATCGGGACCTGCCCCGCCACCCCTTCCGGAGCCCCACCATGCGCTTCCGCGCTGCCTCACTCGCCGCGCTCGCCCTGCTCGCCGGCGCCTGCAAGACGACCACGACGACCTCCACGTCGATCACGGGGACGCCGCGCCTCGAGCCGGCCCCGGCGATGGCCGCCCCGGCGCCCGCGCCCGCCTATTCGGCGGCCGGCAAGTGGGCCGTGAGCCTTGTCGCGCAGGGACGCACGCTCGACGTCACCCTCGAGCTGGTGAAGCTCCCCGACGGGACGTGGACGGGGTCGATCGGCACGGCGGAGTTCGGGACGATCCCGCTGCAGAAGGTGACGATGGACGGGAAGAAGGCGGTGATGGCCTTCCCGGTGCCGACGGGCGACATGGGCTCGATGACGCTGAACTTCGACGGCGACAAGGCCGAGGGCGAGTGGTCGATGCCGGGGGACGGGTCGAAGGTGAGCGGGAAGCGCAACTGATCACCGCGCCCGCGGCGCTCGCGCGCGGCGCTACATCGCGCTGAAGCGGGCGTCGAGCCAGTCGAAGCGCGCCGAGAGCCAGTCGCGCATCTCGCGCACCGCAGCCGCGTAATCCGCATCCGTGAAGGCCCACGGGTGCGGATTCGTGCGTTGCACGGGTGAGAGGGCGGAGATGGCGGCGAAGACGCCGCCGGCTTCGCCCGCGCGCAGCAGCGGCCGCGGGAGGTAGGGCCACCAGAGCGCGTGGTTGAGCCGCTGCGAGCGGTCGAGCCGGCTCGTGTAGTCGACGATGAACTGGTCGAGCTCGGCCCGTCGCCCGCGGAGGACGGCCCAGCGCTCCTTCACGAGCGCGACGAAGGCGGGGTCGGCGAAGAGGCGCGGCAGGTAGCCCGACGGCTGGATCTTCCAGCCGGTCGGTGCGAAGTCGTACGGGTAGTTGCCGAAGGCGAGGTCAAAGTCCCAGACGGGGCCGAAGGAGATCCTCCCGCCGGGCGCCCGATAGACGTAGACGCCGAAGCTGAAGGCCGCGTCGTTGTTCTTCGTGAGCTCCTGCACGAGGTACCAGTCGGCGAGCGCGCGCGTGTCGAGGAGCCGCGCGTAGCCGGAGTCGGGGTCGAGCCAGAGCGGCCCGTAGAGGACGCGCTCGAAGTCGAGCATCTCGCCCTCCACCTGCGCACGCTGCGCCGCGCTCGGCGGGTCGGGCTGCTTGTAGATCCAGACCGACGGGATCGAGTCGCCGTGGCCGACGGTGGTGTACTGCTGGATCACGGGCGAGGAGAACCAGGTCTCGTCGGGCTCGACGCGGCGGATGTCGTTGAGCTCGAGGAACCAGCCGTTCGCCGTCGCGGGGACGCGGTTCGCGGCGACCTCCATGTGGTCGCACAGCTGGTAGGCGCCCTGGTGGGCGCCGTTGAGGAAGAGCTCGACCGGCGTGCAGCGCGGGGTGAAGGCCATCCCGAGCATCGCCGACATCGCGAAGGCGGTGGCGTTGCGCGCGAGCGGGAGGTCCCAGTAGTTGGCGAGGAGCGTCCAGTCGCGGTCGGCGGGGAAGCCCATCAGGGACGCGGACGTGGAGAGCTTCAACCGGTACGGCTTCTTGGGATTGCCCCAGGTGGAGTTGCCGCGGCCGCGCACCTGTGTGCGGGCGGTGACGGACCAGTCCGCGTGGCCCGGTCCGCCGAGGACGCGCAGCGTGGCGTTGACGTAGTTCTCGCGGTCGAGGATCGGCGCCGCGGCGTCGGTCGCGAGGTAGATCACCGGCAGGCCGGTGAAGACCACGGCCGTCAGCACATACTCGACGGGCTCGGCGCCCGGGACGGAGACGCGCAGGCGGCGGACGCGCGTGAGGTCGATCGCAGAGCGTCCGCTGACGATGGTCGTGTCGTCCACGGTCACGCTCGCGTCGGGGCGGTCGGTGCTGAAGGTGGGCACGATGGCCCGCACGTCGGCGACGGCATCGAAGACCACGCTTATCGTGTCGGCCGAGCGCTCGATGCGCGCGTCGGCGGCGAGGCCGTTCGCGTATCCCGGCACCGCGAAGCTGACGAGATCCGCGTGCGGGTAGTCGTCGATGATCGGCGACTCGCAGGCGGCCGCGAAGGCAGCGCCAAGCAGCAGGACGCGCGCGACCGCCCGCTTCACCACGCTACCCGATCGTCGGCGCGCTGCCGGGCGCGGCCTGGTCGAGGTCCTGCACCTCCTCGCCCGGGTTCACGAAGAGGTCCTTCTCGATCTCGTGCTGCGTGTCGTGCAGTTCCTTGTAGCGGCCATTGAGCGCCATCAGCGCCCGATGGTTGCCGCGCTCGACGATCTCGCCGTGCTCGAGGACGAGGATCTGGTCGGCGCTGCGGATGGTCGAGAGCCGGTGCGCGATGACGAAGGTGGTGCGGCCGGCGCGCAGCGCCTCGAGCGCCTCGCGGATCTGCCGCTCGCTCTCCGAGTCGAGCGAGCTCGTCGCCTCGTCGAGGATGAGCACCTGCGGGTCGGCGAGGATGGCGCGCGCGATGGCGACGCGCTGCCGCTGGCCGCCCGAGAGCTTCACGCCGCGCTCGCCGACGATCGTGTCGTAGCCGTCGGGGAAGCCCTTCACGAACTCCTCGCAGTTCGCGATCCGCGCCGCCTCCTTCACTTCCTCCAGCGTCGCGCCCGGCTTGGAGAACGCGATGTTCTCGGCCACGGTGCCGTCGAAGAGGAAGTTGTCCTGCAGCACCACGCCGAGCGTGGAGCGGTAGTCGCGGAGCTTGAGGCGCGTGAGGTCCTGCCCGCCGATCGTCACGCGGCCGCTGAGCGGCCGGTTGAACGCAAGGATGAGCGAGATGAGCGTGCTCTTCCCCGAACCGCTCGAGCCGACGAGCGCCGTCGTCGTGCCCGCCTTCGACG
>CAZIDS010000261.1:0-4786 GCA_964537945.1 uncultured Gemmatimonas sp.
TGACGATCGCGATCGACATCAGGTCGGCCGGGAAGGCCGGCCAGGGCTGGTCCTCGAGCTTCGGCACGGCGCCGCCGAGGTCGGAGCGGATGCGCAGCGCCTGCTTCGCCGGCACACGGAGGTGCGGGCCCTCGGCGACGGTCTCGACGCCGAGGCGCTCGAAGCCGAGGCGCACCGAGCGCAGGTGCTCGACGCCGGCGTCCTTGATGCGGAGCTCCGAGCGCGTGACCGCGGCGAGCCCGATGAAGGAGCCGACCTCGATGTGGTCGGGCCCGATGCGGTGCGTGCAGCCGTGCAGCGGCGTGCCGCCCTCGATGGTGAGGACGTTCGACCCGATGCCGGCGACCTGCGCGCCCATCGCGACGAGCATGCGGCAGAGATCCTGCACGTGCGGCTCGCACGCGGCGTTGTGGAGGACCGTGGTCCCCTTCGCGGCCACCGCGGCCATGATCGCGTTCTCGGTGCCGGTGACGCTGGGCTCGTCGAGGAAGATGTCGGCGCCGGTGAGGCCCTTCGTGCGAAAGGTGATCCGTTCGGCGAACTCGTGCACCGCGCCCATCGCCTCGAGCGCGAGGAAGTGCGTGTCGAGCCGGCGCCGGCCGATGACGTCGCCGCCGCGCGGCGCGAGCACGACCGCGCCCGCGCGCGCGAGCAGCGGCGCGGCGAGGAGGATCGACGCGCGGATCCGCTTGCACAGTTCGGCGTCGAGCGTGTCGCCGCGCACCGCCTTCGCGGTGATCACGAGCGTGTTCGCGGCGGTCCACTCGGCGGTCGCACCCGATTGCCGCACGAGCTGCAGCAGGCTCTCGATGTCGCGGATGCGCGGGACGTTCTCGAGCGTGACCGGCTGGTCGGTGAGCAGCGCGGCGCAGACGATCGGAAGGGCGGCGTTCTTGTTGCCCGTGGGCGTGATGTCGCCCGAGAGCGTACGCCCGCCCTCGACGATGAACTGTGGCGATTGCATGTCAGGGAATGTACAGGGTTGACGCGCCTCGCGAGAGCGTGGAGACTCCAAGCGATGACACCCCTCGCGCTCCAGCTCGCGGCCGCGGCCGACACGCTCATCGTCCGCAACGTCCCGCCGGTCCGCACCGCGTTCGAGCAGGTCGCCTTCGTCGCCTCGGGGCTCACCAGCATCCTCCTGCTCCTGATGGTCGCGGTGCTGCTCGTGGCGCTGGTCGCACTGAAGGCGAAGGCCGACGCGGTGCAGGCGAAGCTCGAGGAGCTCCTCACCGAGCTGCGGCCGATGACGCGGAGCGCGAACGCCATGGCCGAGGACGTCCGCGCCGTCGCGCAGGACGTGAAGGCGATGGTGAACGAGTCGAAGGACACGGTGACCGAGGTGAACCAGCGCGTCCGGCGCTCGGTCACGACGCTCACCGACCGCGTGGACGACCTCAGCGCGCTCATCGGGCGCGTGAACGATTCGGCGGAGCGCGTCGCGAAGGTGGCGACGACCACGGTGGCCGGCATCAAGGCCGGCGCGCGCGTGCTCGGGCTCGCGAAGGCGGCGAAGAAGAAGCGGAAGGCGGTCGCGCGCGAGGACGACGACGAGCGCCCGCGGCTGCGCCGGCGCGGCTGACGTGCGCGCGGCGGGCGGGCTGCGTCTGGTGATCGCGGCGGCGCTGCTCGTCGCGCTCCTGCCGTCCGACGCCTTCGCCTGGAGCCCCGGGACCCACATCCTGCTCGGCGAGGCGCTGCTGCGCTCGGCCGGCGCGCTGCTGCCGGCGGGACTCGCGGCCCTGCTCCGCGCCTTCCCGTACGACTTCCTTTATGGTTCGATCGCGGCCGACACGAGCTTCGCCAAGCGCTACGCGCGCGTGGGGCGGCACTGCCATCACTGGACCGTCGGCTACGACATCCTCGACAAGGCGCGCGACGACGCGCTGCGCGCGTTCAGCTACGGCTACCTCGCGCACCTCGCAGCCGACGTCGTCGCGCACAACCACTTCGTGCCGCACCAACTCGCCATCAGCGCGGGCACGTCGGGTGCGGGCCATTCGTACTGGGAGGCGCGCTTCGAGACGGCGACGGGCGACCAGTGGCCGCGGCGCGCCCGCGAGGTGATCCTGCTCGACCACCAGCGCTCCGACGAGCACCTCGACCGGATCCTGAGCCCGACGATCTTCAGCACGCGCACCAATCGCCGGATCTTCCGCGGGATGGTCACGGTGACCGACCTCGGCTCCTGGCAGCGGCTGATGGCGGTCGCGGCCGAGCGGAGCCGGTATCCCCTGCGCGACGCCGCGGTCGCGGCGCACCTCGATCGCGCGTTCGACTTCGTCGCCGACTTCCTCGTGCGTGGCGACGAGAGCGTGCCGCGACGCTTCGATCCCAGCGGCGAGGCCGCCCTGCGCGAGGCGAAGGTGCTGCGGAAGGCGGCGCTGGCGTCGGGCGGGGAGCGCGAGGTCCGGCGCGAGGCGGCGCAGCGCTTCGGCCTGCGCGACGAGCCGCTCGGCTGGACCGCGAAGCTCCCCGCCCCGCTCCACCAGCCGCGCGCGGCACTCGACGCGAGCGCCTGACGCGAGCGAGGAACACGGCGGCGCGCGGTCAGTCGGCCGCGCGCGAGAGCCCGGCGAAGGCGATGACGAGCTTCTTGCGGCCGACGGATTCGTCGTCGAAGTCGACCGTGACCTTGGCGTCCTTCCCGCTGCCGCTCACCTCGGCGATGGTGCCCGAACCGAACTTCGCGTTGCGCACGCGTTCGCCGCGCACGAAGCTGGGCAGGTCCTGCGAGGCCTCCTCGTCCTGCACGAAGCTCGAGACCTTCTCGCCCGGGCGCGGCGACCAGGACGGCTTCGAACGCGCGCGCGACGCGAAGGCCGGCGTCTCGTCGTCGTCCCGCCACCCGCGCGGCGCGGAGGCGAAGGGCGACGCGAGCCGCGCCGACCCGCGCAGGCGCAGCGTCTGCTTCTTCTCGAAGTGCTCCGGCGGCAGGCCGCGGATGAATGACGAGACGGTGCTGGGGAGCAGCTCGCCGTTCCGGCGCCGCTGGTGCGCCCACGCGATCACGAGCCGCTCGCCGGCGCGCGTGATGGCGACGTAGAGCAGCCGCCGCTCCTCCTCGAGCGTCGCCGGGTCGTCGAAGGCGCGCGCGAGCGGGAAGAGCCCGTCCTCGAGGCCGGTGACGCACACCATCGGCCACTCGAGGCCCTTCGCGGTGTGCACGGTCATCATCGTGACCGCGTCCGCATCGGGGCCCAGCTGGTCGAGCTGCGTCACGAGCGTCGCGCGCTGCAGGAAATGATCGAGCGGGCGCAGCCCCACCTCGCCGCCGTCGTCGATGATCACCTCGGCGGCCGACGTGACGAGCTCGCGCACGTTCTCGAGGCGCTCGAGCCCCTCGGGGCCCTCGTTCTTCAGCGCGGTGTCGTAGCCGATCGCGGTGATCAGCTGCGTCAGCAGCTGGTCCACGCTCGCCTCGGCGGCCGCGACGCGCAGGCGGTCGACCGTCGCGACGAGGTCGAGGAGCGCGGTGCGCGCCGCGGGCCGCACCGCCTCGAGCGAGTCGGCACGCCGCGCGAGCTCGAGCAGCGGCAGGCCGGCCGCCCCCGCCTCCGCCGCCAGCAGGTCCACCGTCGTCTCGCCGACACCGCGCTTGGGCGCCGTGACCGCGCGGCGGAACGCCTCGTCGTCGGCCGGATTGGCGATGAGCCGGAGCCAGGCGACGAGGTCCTTGATCTCGCGGCGGTCGTAGAAGCGCACCGCGCCGACGAGGCGATAGGCGATGCCCTCCTTCCGCATCGCTTCTTCCATCGCGCGGCTCTGCGCGTTCGTGCGGTAGAGCACGGCGCAGTCGCGCAACGCGCCGCGCGTCGCGCGCCACTGCTCGACGAGCCCGGCGACGGCGTCGGCCTCGTCGCGGTCGTCCGCGGCCTCGAGGAGCGTGACGGGCTCGCCACCGGCGCGGGTGGCACGCAGGGTCTTCCCGCGCCGCGCCTCGTTCGCCGAGATGACGTCGTTCGCGAGGTCGAGGATCGGCGCCGTGGAGCGGTAGTTCTCCTCGAGCCGGACGACGCGCGCGCTCGGGAAGTCGCGCTCGAAGTCGAGGATGTTGCGGATGTCGGCGCCCCGCCAGCCGTAGATCGACTGGTCGTCGTCGCCGACGACGGCGAGGTTGCCGTGGTTGCCCGCGACGAGCCGGACGAACTCGTACTGCGCGCGGTTCGTGTCCTGGTACTCGTCCACGAGCACGTGCCGGAACCGGCGCTCCAGCCGCGCCCGCACGTCGGCGTGGCGCCGGAGGATCTCGACCGGCAGCACGAGCAGGTCGTCGAAGGTCACCGCGTTCGCCTGCCGCAGCGTCGGCTCGAGGTCGCGATAGACCTGCGCCGCCGCCTTCGCCAGCGGCGTGCGCGCGAGCGTCTCGAACTCCCCCGACTCGACCAGCGCGTTCTTCGCCGACGAGATCTCCCACAGGATCGCCTTCGGCGCGAACTCCTTGGGGCTGATCCGGTAGCGCTCCATCAGCCGCTTCACGACCGCGAGCGCGTCGTCCTCGTCGTAGATCGTGTACTCGCGCGTGCGCCCGACGAGCTCGGCATACTGCCGGAGCAGCCGCGCGCCGATCCCGTGGAAGGTGCCGATCCACATCCCGGCGGGCTCGCGGCCGAGAAAGCGGCCGACGCGCTCGCGCATCTCGCCGGCGGCCTTGTTCGTGAAGGTGACGGCGAGGATCGCCTCGGGCGGGACGCCGTGCACCTCGACGAGGCGCGCGATGCGCGCGGTGAGGACGCGCGTCTTGCCGGAGCCGGCGCCGGCGACGACGAGCAGCGGCCCCTCGTGG
>CAZIDS010000262.1:0-4779 GCA_964537945.1 uncultured Gemmatimonas sp.
AAGCAGACGAGCGAGCGCGGCAGCGCCTCGAGGCCGAGCTCGCGGCCGAGGTCGTCGACGGCGCCGGCCGCGCGCTCGTCGATCTCCTGGTCGGCGAGCTTGAACTCCTCGAGCAGGTGCCGGGCGTTCTGTTCCGCGAGGTCGAGCAGCTCGCGCTTGGGCCCGCGCTGCGGCGCGAGCACCTTCCCCTCCCCGGCGAGCGCCTGCTCGAACAGCTCGCGGTCCTCGAAGTCGAACGGGATCAGCAGTTCCCGCGCGCGCGCGGGCGCCTTGAGGTAGCTGCCGACGAGGTAGGCCGAGAGGACACTGCCGTCGGTCTCGCCCTCGACGCCTTCGAGGAAACGGTGCTCGCGCGCGACGAGCTTGCCGTTCCGGATCCGGAGCAGCGTCGCGGCGGCGTCGTCGCCGTCGCGCGCGTAGCCGACCACGTCGCGGTCGCCGCCCTCGACCTCCATGACGACCGTGGGCTCCTCCATCTTCTGCAGCCGCACGACGGCGTCGCGGAACTCGGCGGCGCGCTCGAAGTCGAGCGCGTTCGACGCCTCCTCCATCCGCGCCTTCACGCGCCTGACGACCTCGTCGGTGCGGCCGTCGAGGAACGCGACCACCTCGTCGATCATCGCCTTGTACTCCGCCTGGGACTGCAGCCCGACGCAGGGCGCCTTGCATCGGCCGATGTGGTAGTCGAGGCAGGCGCGCTCGGGCATCTCGCGCGGCATGTCCCAGCGGCAGGAGCGGACGGTGAAGATCCGCTTCACGACGTCGAGGGCGCGGCGCATCGCCGCGACGTCGGTGTACGGGCCGAAGTACTTCCCGCCGTCGCTGTGCAGCTTCCGCGTGACGAAGACGCGGGGATTCGGCTCCTGGAGCGTGACCTTGATGTACGGGTAGGTCTTGTCGTCCCGCAGCATCACGTTGTACTTCGGCCGGTGCTCCTTGATCAGGTTGTTCTCGAGGATCAGCGCGTGCGCCTCGTCGGGCACGACGATCGTCTCGACGTCGGCGATGCGCTCGACGAGCGCGCGCGTCTTCAGGTTGTCCTGGTGGTCCTGCGAGAAGTAGCTGCGCACGCGCGGCTTGAGCCGCTTCGCCTTCCCGATGTAGATGATCTCGCCCGCCGCGTCCTTCCAGAGATAGACGCCGGGGTCGTCGGGGAGGTGCGCGAGCTTCTGCGCGACCAGCTCAGGCGCGTCGGGCATCGTCGAGCCGGAGCAGGCGGGTGAGGCCGAGATACACCACGCCGAACAGGGCGATGGAGGCGGCCGAATCGACGAATCCGCCCCGGCCGTTCAGCAGCCACGTGAGGCCCATGCCCGCGACGCCCGCGACCAGCGCGACGGCCCACAGCGCGAGCAGCCGCCGTGCCGGCACGCCCGTCGCGCCGATGCGCCGGGTGATCGCGCGGCGCAGCAGCTGGTACTCCACCCACGCCGCGACCCCCGAGCCGCCGGTGAGGAAGAAGACGGCGAAGTGCGGGTCGAGCCGCGAGAGGTTCACGAACGCGAAGGCCCCGCTCGCCGCGAGGATCGCCCCGAGCGCGACGCGCACCACCGCGAAGCGAAGCGGCGTCGTCGCGTCGCCCATCGCGTAGCTCGCCGAGGAGTAGAGCCGCCCCATCGTCGCCGCGACGAGGCCGACGCCGCTGCCGGCGAGCGCCGCCCACACCCAGACCGCGCTCTGCTCGCTGAACTTCCCGCCCTGGTACAGCGCGCTCGCCAGCGTCTGCCCGATGAGGAGGAACGCCGCCGCCGACGGGATCACGAAGTACGCGATGCGCGCGAGCCCGCGGTCGAGCCGTGCACGGAGCGCCGCATTCACCGTCTCCGCGTCGCCGATCTCGCCCGCCATCGCCGGCAACTCCGCCGCCGACACCGACATCCCGAAGAGCGAGACCGGCAGCATCGAGATCGCCTGCGAGTAGCCGAGGGTGGCGACCGCGCCGGCGCTGAGCAGCGAGGCGATCGCCGTGTCCACGAAGGCGCTGATCTGCACGACGCCGCGCCCCACGACCACCGTCCCGAACCGCGTCGCGACGCCGCGCACCACCGGCGACGCGAGGTCGGGCGCGAGGCGCAGTCCCTTCTCGAAGCGCAGCACGCCGGGCACCTGCACCGCGAACTGCAGGAAGCTGCCGGCCACGCTGCCCCACGCCGCGATGACCGCGACGCGCTCGACCTCGGCACCCGGCGCGCCGATGAGCAGCGCGACGATCACCGTGAGGTTGAACAGCACCGGCGAGACGTATGAGAGGAAGAAGCGCCGGTGCGAGTTCAGCACGCCGAGGCACCAGGCGCTCATCACGAGCAGGCCGACGCCCGGGAAGATCAGGCGGATGAGCTGCACCGCGAGCGCGTGGGCGTGTCCCTCGAACCCCGGCGCGATCAGGTCCACCAGCCACGGCGCGAGCGTGACGCCGCCCAGCACGAGCAGCGCGGTGGTCAGCGCGAGCAGCGAGAAGACGGCCCCCGCCACTCGGCCCGCCTCCTCCTTCTTCCCCTCTGCCAGCAGCCGCGAATACGCCGGGATGAACGAGGCCGACAGCACCCCTTCACCGAAGAGGTTCTGGAGGAAGTTCGGGATGCGGAACGCCGCGGTGAGGACGTCGGCGACGACGCCGTCCCCGAGGAAGTACGCCAGCACCTTCTGGCGCACGAGCCCGAAGATCCGGCTCAGCAGGATCCCCGCGGCGACGAGCCGGGCCCCGCCCCAGGTCTTCACGCGCCGACGAGCGACCCCGCGTGCATCGCCGCCCCGGCCTTCAGCTGCGCCAGGAGCAGGTCGCCGTGCCGCGCGAGCATCGGCACGGGATTGAGGCGGCGTTCCTGCCGCTGTCCCTCGGGCATCAGCGCCGCGCGCACCGCCGCGAGGTCGGCGACGGCCTCGGTCTGTCGCGCGCGCGAGGCCGCGCGCAGCCGCCGCTCGAGCCGGTCCACGCGGTGCAGCATCTGGTGGCGCGCGCCCTCGACCACGCGCTCGGGCACGAGGTCCTCGAGCGCCGCGGTCGCCTCGCGCAGCGAGCCCAGGCGCCGGCCGAGGTCCTCGCGCAGCCCCTCGAGCAGCGCGCGGATCTCCGAGGGCACCGCGCGGTCGCCCAGCCGGCGCTCCGCGTCGTGCGGCGTGCGGATGTCGTCGAGCACCATGCCGAGCCGGCCGAGCCGGCGGTCCACGTTCGGCTCGACGATCGTCGCGCCCCACCGCGGAACGATGAGCGGCGTCCCGACGCCGAGCGCGTCGGCGACGGCGCCGACCTGCGCGAAGTACGCGATCTCGCCCGGCCCGCCCACGTACGCGACCGTCGGCAGGATGCGCCGCTCGACGATCGGCCGGAGCAGCACGTTCGCCGAGAGCACCGAGTCGGCGCGGTCGGCGACATCGGCGGCCTGCGCGATCGGCACGCGCTCCTTCACCCCCGCCACGCCGCGGAAGACGAGCGAGAGCTTCGGCACGCGCGCGACCTGCGCGCCGAAGCCGGCGCGCTCGATCGCGACCATCCGCAGCGCGAGCGCCTCGTCCACCACCGACGCGCGGCGCAGCGCCTGCACGAGCGTGGGGCGCGCGGCGGCGCGCGTCGCCGGGTGCCACGCGTCGAGCACGCCGATGCCGTGCGGCTCGAGCAGCGTCCGCAGGAAGCGCACGTACGCGCCGCCCACCGTCGCCTCGGGATCATAGGCGTCGCGCAGCGCGTCGAGCACGCCCGCGTGCGGCGCCGACCCCGCAGCCGCGACGAGCGCCTCGTACTGCGCGCGCACGTCGCCGAGCGGCATCTCGGCCATCACGAGGCCGTCCTTGCCGAGGCGCGCCATCGAGAGCCGCTTCACCGCGCCCTCCTCGGCCACCGCAGTCCACGACGCCTCGGCGAAGTCGGCGTCGTCGGTCGCGGCCCAGAAGACCGGGGCGGTCGGAATCCCGGTGTCGCGCTCGATGCGGTCGGCCAGCGCGAGCGCCGAGAACGCCTTCAGGAGCGTGTACGACGGTCCCCCGAAGAGGCCGGGCTGCTGCCCCGTCGTGACGACGATGCCATTGGCCGCGGCGACGCGCTCGAGACGCTCGGCGGCGGCGCCAGTCGGATCGAACGCCGGGCGGAGTCCGGAGAGCCAGCGGCTCGCGTTGAACTCGGCCCGCACGTTCTCGCCGTGCTCCTTCCACGCCGCCGGGCCGCGCGGCCGCGCGCGGAACCATTCGGCGGGCGTCTGGCCGTCGCTCATCGCTCGGGTGAGCGGACCGCCGCCGAGGGGCTCCGTGACGACGCGAGGCGCGCTCATGGGCGCGCCTCGCGGAGGCCGTCGGGCGGCAGGCAGGTCGGTGCAGCGGGACAGGCGGGGCGAGTCTGCACGGTCACTTGTGGTAGGGTTCGTTCCGCCCGATGGTGCCGGCGCGGTAGAGCTGTTCGGCGAGCACGAGGCGCGCCAGTTCGTGCGGGAGCGTCCAGGGCGCCAGCGCGAGCCGGCGGTGCTGCCGTTCGCGCACGACGTCGCCGATGCCGTGCGCGCCGCCCAAGACGAAGGCGACGTCCTGCGCCCGCTCGCGCTGCTGCTGCAGCATCGCGGCGAAGGCGCGGGAGTCCATCGCCTCCCCGCCCGGGTCGCAGAGCACGAGGCGCGCGCCGCCGGGGAGCCGTTCGAGCAGCCGCTCCCCTTCCTTGCGCATCACCACGGCCTCGCTCGCCGCGCGGGCCGACTCTTCCTTCACTTCGACGACCTCGAGCGGCCAGTAGCGGGCCGCGCGGGTCTCGTACTCGCGAATGGCCGCCGCCAGCGCCGCATCGCGCGGCTTGCCGAC
>CAZIDS010000263.1:0-4764 GCA_964537945.1 uncultured Gemmatimonas sp.
GTGCGCGACTCCGGCGAGGGGATGCCGGCCGACGTGCAGGCGCGCGTCTTCGAGCTCTTCTTCACGACGAAGCCGCAGGGAAAGGGGACGGGACTCGGGCTCTCGACCGTGCACGGCATCGTGCACCAGGCCGGTGGGCGGATCGCGCTCGAGAGCGCGCCGGGAGCCGGCACCACCTTCCGGATCACCTTCCCCGCCGGCGGCTGACGGCGGAGAGTGCGCTCGCCGAACGTCAGCGATCGGTCAGGGCAAACGCTCGCCGGACCGCGCGTGTCCCATCTTCATGGCGACGGGGCGCGACGGCAACGCGGGCACCTTGCGGCGCGTTGACGCTCGGATGAACGTCCTCGACGGCGCTGCCTGCGCCGTCCACCTGCTGCCTTCCAACAGAGGTCCACGCGTGTCCGCTACCCGCAGGGAATTCCTCCAGCAGTCCGCCGCGGCGGCCGCCAGTGCGGCCGCTGCGGCCGGGCTCGCCTCCTCCGCCCTCGCGCGCCCCGCGGCGGCGCAGGCGGCAACGCCGGCGACCGCGGTCTTCCAGGGCGACCCCGCGCACAAGGAGCTCGCGCTCCGCGCCGTCGACGCCGCGAAGTCGGCCGGCGCGCAGTACGCCGACTGCCGCATCTCGAGCGCGCGCTCGCAGAACATCGGCACCCGCGAGCGCCGCGTCACCAACATCGGGGACAACGAGACCTTCGGCTTCGGCGTGCGCGTGCTCGTCAACGGCGCGTGGGGCTTCGCCGCGTCGAGCAACCTGACCACCGACGAGGTCGTGCGCGTGGCGCGGCAGGCGGTCGCGCAGGCGAAGGCGAACAAGGCGGCGATGGTGAAGCCGGTCGAGCTCGCGCCGATCCACCACCCGCCGGTCCCGAACGGCGTCTGGCGCTCCCCGATCCGCATCGACCCGTTCACGGTACCGATCGAGGACAAGGCCGCGCACCTGCTCGAGGCGAACGCCGCCGCGCTCGCCGCGGGCGCGCGTTTCGTGAACTCGAACATGTTCTTCCTGAAGGACGAGAAGACCTTCGCCAGCACCATCGGCACCGTCACGCAGCAGACGATCTACCGCGCGCAGCCGGGGATGACGGTCACGATGGTCTCGGCCGACAATCGCGACTTCCAGACGCGCCAGAGCACCGACATCCAGCCCAAGGGGCTCGGCTACGAGCACGTGCTCGACAGCGACATGCGCAAGCACGCCGCGCGCTGGGTCGAGGAGGCGCGGCAGAAGCTCACCGCGAAGCCGGTCGAGGTGGGGAGATACGACCTCATCCTGCACCCGACGCACCTCTGGCTCACCATCCACGAGGCGATCGCGCACCCGACCGAGCTCGACCGCGCGTATGGCTTCGAGGCCAACTACGCCGGCACGAGCCACCTCGCGCCGCCCGAGGACAAGCTCGGCAAGTTCCGCTTCGGCCCCGACTTCATGAACATCCTCGCCGACCGCTCGGCCCCCGGCTCGCTGTCTGCCTGCGGCTGGGACGACGAGGGCGTCGCGCCCGAGGACTTCTACATCGTCAAGGACGGCATCTTCGTCGACTACCAGACCACCCGCGAACAGGCGATGTGGCTCGACTGGTGGTACAAGAAGCAGGGCGTCCCGACGCGGTCGCACGGCTGCTCCTACGCGCAGACCTGGGCCGACGTCCAGTTCCAGCGCATGCCGAACGTGAACCTGATGCCCGGCGAGCGCGACCTCGTCTGGGAGGACCTCATCGCCGCCACCGACAACGGCATCGCCATCGTCGGCGACGGCTCCTTCTCGATCGACCAGCAGCGCTACAACGCGCAGTTCGGCGGCCAGCTCTTCTATGAGGTGAAGGGCGGCAAGATCACCGGCATGCTCAAGGACGTCGCGTACCAGATCCGCACGCCGGAGTTCTGGAACGCGATGGACATGATCGGCGGCAAGCGCAGCTACGAGCTCGGCGGCGCCTTCGGCGACGGCAAGGGCCAGCCCGCGCAGTCGAACGCGGTCAGCCACGGCTGTCCCCCGACACGCCACCACCAGATCAACGTGATCAACACCGGGAGGACCGCCTGATGCCGTCCCGGAACCTCTATGCCGTCGCGCCGCACCTCTCGCGGGCCGAGTGCGAGGCGATCACGAAGAAGGTCCTGTCGTTCTCGACCGCCGACGAATGCCGCGTCTCGGTGAACAGCGGGATGCGCCAGAACACGCGCTTCGCCGTGAACCAGGTCTCCACCGCCGGCGACGACTACAACGCGTCGGTCTCGATCCGCGCCGTCGTCGGCAAGCGCGTCGCGAACGTGACGGTGAACCGCCTCGACGACGCGTCGCTGCGCGCCGCGGTGCAGAACGCGGAGCGGATCGCGAAGCTCGCACCCGAGGACCCCGAGCTGCTCCCCGAGCTCGGCCCGCAGGAGTACAAGGAGTCGGTGGCGTGGAGCGACGCGACCGCGTCGCTCGAGCCCGAGGCGCGCGCGGCGGCGGTGCGGGCGATCACCGAGCCGGCACGCCGCGCGGGACTCATCTCGACGGGCTACATCGAGGCGCAGGCCAACTCGTTCGCCGTCGCCAACAGCAAGGGGCTCTTCGCGTACGCGCGCTCGACGGCCGCCGCCTTCACGACGACGGTGCGCACCGCCGACGGCACCGGCTCGGGCTGGGCGGGCGCGTCCGACAACGACTGGCGCCGCATCGACCCGCGCGTGCTGGCCGAGCGCGCGATCGAGAAGGCGCGGAAGTCGGTGAACCCCGCGCCCATCGAGCCCGGCCGCTACACCGTCGTGCTCGAGCCCACCGCGGTCGCGAACCTCGTGCAGCTCATCGCCGGCTCGCTGAACGCGCGCGGCGCCGACGAGGGCCGCTCGTTCTTCTCGAAGGCCGGCGGGGGAAACAAGATCGGCGAGAAGGTCGTAGACGAGCGCGTGACCCTGGTCTCGGACCCGCTCGACCCGCGCGTCCCGGCGAACACCTTCGGCGGCGACGGGATGCCGACGCAGAAGGTGACCTGGATCGAGAACGGCGTCGTGCAGAATCTCGCCTATGACCGCTTCTGGGCGCAGCGCACCGGCAAGCAGCCGGTGAACGCGGGGGGCACGCTCGCGATGAACGGCGGCACGAAGTCGATCGACGAGCTCATCGCCTCCACCGAGCGCGGCATCCTGGTCACGCGCTTCTGGTACATCCGCGGCGTCGACCCGCGCACGATCCTGTTCACCGGGCTCACGCGCGACGGCACCTTCCTGATCGAGAACGGGAAGGTCACGCGGCCGGTCAAGAACCTCCGCTACAACGAATCCCCCATCTTCATGCTGAACAACCTCATGGACATGGGCCGGCCCGAGCGCGTGAGCGCGTCGGAGTCGGGCGGTCCCGGGCAGGCGATCATCGTGCCGCCGCTCAAGTGCCGCGACTTCAACTTCACCAGCACGAGCGACGCCATCTGATGACAGACCGCAGGGACTTCCTCAGGGCGACCGGCGCGGCCGCCGTCGGCCTGGCCATCGCCTCCCGCCCGGCGCGGGCGGCGACCGGCCCGGCGCACGAGCACCTCGACCGCTTCCGCAGCGGCGCATCGAAGGAGCTCCTCCTCGATGCGATCAACGCCGCCAAGATGGCCGGCGCCTCCTACGCCGACTGCCGCATCGCGCGCTTCCAGCAGAACTTCGTCGTCACGCGCGAGCAGCAGATCATCAACGTCGTCGACACCGACACCCTCGGGTGCGGCGTCCGCGCGCTGGTGGACGGCTGCTGGGGCTTCGCCGCCACCCGCACCCTCACCCGCGAGGGGGTCACCACGGCGGCGCGCGAGGCGGTCGCCATCGCGAAGGCGAACCGCGTCGCGCGCGACCGCGCCGTCACGCTCGCGCCGACGCCCGCCGACCCGAACGTGACCTGGAAGTCGGCCTACACGACCGACCCGTTCGAGGTCCCGCTCGAGCAGAAGGTCGACCTCCTGCTCAAGGCGAACGCCGAGGCGATGAAGGTCCCGGGCGTGCGGTTCGTGAACTCGGTCCTCTTCTTCGTGAAGCAGGAGCGCCAGTTCGCGAGCACCGAGGGCTCGCTGATCGACCAGACGCTCATCCGCAGCTGGCCGCTCTTCACCGCGACGGCGGTGGCGCCCGACTTCTCCGACTTCCAGAACCGCGCCGCGAACGAGGTCGCGCCGATGGGGCGCGGCTACGAGTACGTCGTCGCCGCCGACCTCGTCGGCCGCGCGCGCAAATGGGGCGAGGAGGCCGCCGAGAAGCTCAAGGCGAAGCCGGTCGAGGTCGGCAAGTACGACCTCGTCCTGGCGCCGTCGAACCTCTGGCTCACCATCCACGAGTCGATCGGCCACCCGACCGAGCTCGACCGCGCGATGGGCTACGAGGCGAACTTCGCCGGCACGAGCTTCATCGCCCCGCCGGGCGAGAAGCTCGGCAAGCTCCAGTACGGCAAGCCGCTCATGAACATCCAGGGCGACCGCTCGCAGGAGGGCGCGCTCTCGACGATCGGCTACGACGACGACGGCGTGAAGCCGGACGAGTTCCTCATCGTCAAGGAAGGCGTGTTCAACGACTACCAGACGACGCGCGAGCAGGCGCCGTGGCTCGCCGACTGGTACGCGAAGCAGGGGAAGGCGGTGCGCTCGCACGGCTGCTCCTACGCCGACAGCTGGGGCAGCGTCGCCTTCCAGCGGATGCCGAACGTGTCGCTCCTCCCGTCGAACGACGCGACGAGCTGGAACGACCTCCTCGCCGGCGTCGAGAACGGCATCGCCATCGTCGGCGACGGCTCCTTCTCGATCGACC
>CAZIDS010000264.1:0-4745 GCA_964537945.1 uncultured Gemmatimonas sp.
GCCGCCACACGCCGTTCTTCAAGGGCTACCGCCCGCAGTTCTACTTCCGCACGACCGACGTGACCGGCGCCATCGAGCTCCCCGAGGGGACCGAGATGGTCATGCCGGGCGACAACATCCAGATGACGATCGAGCTCATCATCCCGATCGCGATGGAAGCGCAGCTCCGCTTCGCCATCCGTGAGGGTGGCCGCACGGTCGGCGCCGGCGTCGTCACGAAGATCCTCGCGTAACCAAGAACCGGACACGGATGGCCGGCGACCGCCGGCCGTCCGCGACCAGTGGAGAATCAATGGCTGGACGTATTCGCATCCGACTGAAGGCGTTCGATCACGCCGTGATCGACCAGGCCTCGGCGGACATCGTGCGGACCGCGGAGAAGACGGGGGCCCAGGTCTCCGGCCCGATCCCGCTCCCCACGAAGACGCAGCGCTGGACCGTCCTCCGCTCGCCGCACGTCGACAAGAAGTCGCGTGAGCAGTTCGAGCTGAAGACGCACAAGCGGGTGATCGACATCCTCGACTCGCGGGCGCAGACGGTCGACGCGCTCACGAAGCTCGACCTGCCGGCCGGGGTCGACGTCGAGATCAAGGTGGAATAGGGCCACGGATGAAGGCGGAAGGATGAAGGCTGAAAGCGAGAAGCATCGTGGGATCGCAGTCACTTTCATCATTCATCCTTGAGCCTTCATCCTCGGCTCGAGAGTCCTCCGGCCTCAACGGGCGCCACACACGGTGGCTCCGGGCCGTGACTAACCAAGCGAGAGTGAAATGATCGGAATCATTGGCAAGAAGCTGGGGATGACCCAGATCTTCGACGAGGCGGGGATGCAGATCCCCTGCACCGTGGTGGAGGCCACGCCGAACCCGGTGACGAAGGTGACCACCGCGGAGGCGGCCGGCTTCGCCGCGGTCGAGCTCGGGTACGGCGCGCAGCGCACCGCCCGGGAGAACAAGAAGGGGGAGCGCACGCCGAAGGGCGGCCGCGCCTCCAGGGCGGAGCTCGGGCACGCGAAGAAGGCCGGCCTCGAGGCCGCCCCCGCGGTGCTCCGCTCCTTCCGCCTCGATGATGCGCCCGGGAAGGGCGCGGCCGTCCCGGCGTACAACGTCGGCGACGTCATCAAGGTCGACATCTTCTCCGTCGGCGAGATGGTGAAGGTCACCGGGACGACGAAGGGCCGCGGCTTCCAGGGCGTGGTGAAGCGCTGGAACTTCGGCGGCGGCCCGAACACCCACGGCAACACGAAGCACCGCCGGCCGGGCTCGATCGGACCGGGCACCGACCCGTCCCGCGTCATCAAGGGCAAGAAGATGCCGGGCCACTTCGGCGCCGAGCGTCACACGCAGGCCAACCTCCGCGTCGAGAAGGTCGACGCCGAGCGCAACCTGATCTACATCCGCGGCAGCGTCGCCGGCCCGACCAACGGGATCGTCCTCGTCCGCAAGCAGGGCTGATCCCATGACTGAGACCATGAACCTCCAGGCGGCCGCCTTCACGGCGCTCGGCACCCCGCGCGACGCCGTCGCGCTGCCGGGCAGCACGTTCGACGGCACCGTCAACATGCCGGTGATGCACCAGGCGGTGAAGGCGTTCCTCGCCAACCAGCGCCAGGGTACGCACGCCACGAAGACCCGCCGCTGGGTCGTCGGCGGCAACCAGAAGCCGTGGAAGCAGAAGGGCACCGGCCGCGCCCGCCAGGGCTCGACCCGCGCCCCCCACTGGGTCGGCGGCGGCACCGTCTTCGGCCCGCAGCCGCACGGCTACAACCAGACGCTCACCAAGCAGGTCCGCCAGCTCGCCCGCAAGAGCGCGCTGAACGCCCGGGCCCGCGAGGGCGCCGTGGTCGTGATCGACCGCTTCGGCTACGAGAAGCCGAAGACCGCGCAGGTGGCGCAGCTCATCGCGCGCGTCGAGGCGACGGGCAAGAAGGTGCTCATCCTCACCGACGGTTCGAAGCCGTCGGTCTACCTCTCCGCCCGCAACCTGCCGGGCGTCGAGGTCCGGCCCTACGCCGACGTGACCGCGTATGACGTGGTCTGGTCGGACGTGGTGCTCGTCGAGGCGGCAGCGCTCGGCCACGAGCTCGCGCCGGTGGCCGAGAAGGCGATGGAGAAGGTGAAGCCGGTGAAGAAGGCCGCCGCGAAGGCGGAGAAGGCCGAGAAGGCCGAGAAGGCGCCGGCCAAGAAGGCCGCGGCGAAGAAGGCCGCGCCGAAGGCGGCCGCCAAGAAGGCGGGCGGAGCCACCGCCAAGAAGTCCGCGGCGAAGAAGCCCGCGGCGAAGAAGGCGGCCCCCAAGAAGAAGGGGAAGTAACCGATGCCGACCACACTCCGCACCATCGTCCGCCCGCTCGTGACCGAGAAGACCTCGGCCGCGTACCAGGCGCGCGGTGAGTACACGTTCGAAGTCCACCCGGACGCGACCAAGACCACCATCAAGGCGGCGATCGAATCGCTGTTCGGGGTGAAGGTCACGGGCGTCTGGACGTCGCAGCAGCGTGGCAAGCCCCGCCGTGTCGGTGGCGCCATGGGCCTGCGTCCCCGCTGGAAGAAGGCCATCGTGACGCTCAAGGCGGGCGACACGATCGAGATCTTCGAGGGCTGACCAACATGGGTATCCGTCAATTCAAGCCGGTGAGCGCCGCGACGCGGTTCCGTTCCGTGTCGGACAACGACGTCATCACCCGCAGCACGCCGGAGAAGTCGCTGACCGAGCCGCTCAAGAAGAGCGGCGGCCGCGACAACCACGGCCACATCTCGATGCGGCGCCTCGGCGGCGGCCACAAGCAGAAGTACCGCATCATCGACTTCAAGCGGAACAAGCACGGCCAGGTCGCGACGGTCCAGACGATCGAATACGACCCGAACCGCTCGGCCCGCATCGCCCTCGTGCAGTACGCCGACGGCGAGAAGCGCTACATCCTGCACCCGAAGGGGCTGGCGGTGGGTGACACCATCGTGAGCGGCCGCGGGCAGGACGTGCGCACCGGCAACGCGATCCCGCTGAAGGAGGTCCCGCTGGGCACCGCGGTGCACAACGTGGAGCTCAAGCCGGGCAAGGGCGGCCAGATGGCGCGCTCGGCCGGCACCAGCGTGCAGGTCGTGGCGAAGGAAGGCGACTACGTGACCGTCCGGATGGCCAGCACGGAGATGCGGATGATCCACGGCGACTGCCTCGGCACGATCGGCGAGGTGGGCAACGCCGAGCACGAGCTGATCTCGTGGGGCAAGGCCGGCAAGACCCGCTGGATGGGTCGCCGTCCGAAGGTCCGCGGCGAAGTGATGAACCCGGTGGACCACCCGCATGGCGGCCGCACGCGCGGCGGCCGGAACGTGGTGAGCCCGTGGGGCAAGAAGGAGGGCGTGAAGACGCGCAACAAGAAGAAGCCGTCGCAGCGCCTGATCGTCCGCGGCCGGAAGCGCGGCAAGGCGACGCAGAGCTAACCGGAGAATCGACCAATGGCACGCAGCATCAAGAAGGGTCCGTTCATCCAGGAGAGCCTGCTCAAGCGGGTGCAGCAGATGAACGCGAAGGGCGAGAAGAAGGTCGTGAAGACCTGGTCGCGCGCGAGCACGGTGATCCCCGAGTTCGTGGGGCACACGTTCGCGGTGCACAACGGGAACAAGTTCATCCCGGTCTACGTGACGGAGAACATGGTGGGGCACCGGCTCGGCGAGTTCGCGCCGACGCGCCTCTTCCGCGGGCACAGCGGCAACAACAAGGTCGACAAGAAGGCGGCGCCGGCGGCCGCGGCGCCCGCGGCGGCCGCTCCGGCGGCGAAGGGAGGCAAGTAACCCATGAGCCGGAAGAGCAGGGAGCGGAAGGAGCGCCGGACGGCGGTCGCGCAGGCGGCGCCGGCCTCGGCGACCCAGCGCACCACGCGCCAGTCTCCTTATAAGATGCGCCTCGTGATCGACCAGATCCGCGGCATGAAGGTGAACGAGGCCCTCGCGATGCTGCAGTTCAGCAAGAAGCACGCGGCGGTGCAGATCTCGAAGGTCCTGAAGTCGGCGGTCGCCAACGCCGAGGCGAAGGCGCGCGCGGCGAGCGAGTCGCTCGACGTGGACGAGCTCTACGTGACGAAGGCGATCGTGAACGAGGGTGCGAAGCTGAAGCGCTGGACGCCGGCCGCGATGGGCCGCGCGACCCCGATGTACAAGCGAACCAGCCACGTCGAGATCGCCGTGGCCGAGAAGGAAGGGCGATAATGGGACAGAAGACTCATCCGATCGGCTTCCGCCTCGGCGTGTCGAAGGACTGGCGCTCGAAGTGGTTCGCCAAGAAGGACTTCCCGACGCTGCTGAAGGAGGACGCGCTCCTCCGGAAGTACCTCAAGGCGCGCCTCGGCGGCGCGGCGATCGCGGACATCACCATCGAGCGGAAGCCGGGGAAGGTCGTCGTGACCATCCACACGGGCCGCCCGGGCGTGGTGATCGGCAAGAAGGGCCAGGCGGTCGAGGAGCTCAAGAACGAGCTCCAGCAGCTGACCGGCAAGGACGTCGGCGTGAACGTCGAGGAGATCAAGCGCCCGGAGATCGAGGCGCAGCTCGTCGCTGACAACATCGCCGCGCAGCTCGCGCAGCGCATCTCGTTCCGCCGCGCGATGAAGCGCGCGGTGCAGAGCGCCATGCGCATGGGCGCCCAGGGCATCCGCGTGCGGGTGTCGGGCCGGCTCGGCGGGTCGGAGATCGCGCGGACCGAGGGGTACCGCGAGGGCCGGGTGCCGCTCCACACGCTGCGGGCGGACA
>CAZIDS010000265.1:0-4742 GCA_964537945.1 uncultured Gemmatimonas sp.
AGTACTTATCTACCTAGGTTTTGCACAGGCGCAAGTCCGACTGGCTTGGCGGACCCACGCTCGCCTTGCGGCGGCACGTTCCCCCTCCCGCCGCGTTACCCCCGCAAGACGCTCTCGAGCTTCTTCCCCTTGGCGAGCTCGTCGACCAACTTGTCGAGCCAGCGAATCTTCTGCATCAGCGGATCGATCGCGACCTCGACGCGCACGCCGCAGACCACGCCGGTGATCTTGCCGGCGTTCGCGTTCATCGCCGGCGCCTCGCCGAAGAAGGTCTCGAAGTCGGTCCGCTTCGCGATCACCTTCGCCAGCGCCTTCGGCGTGTAGCCGGTGAGCCACGCGATGACCTCGTCGAGCTCGGCCTTCGTGCGGCCCTTCTTCTCCACCTTCGTCACGTAGTGCGGGTAGACGCTCGCGAAGGCGGTCTTGTAGATGCGGTGGCCGTCCATCGTCATCGCGCCGGCGCCAGCGCCGGTGCCGGCCGCTGCTTCCGCGGCACGAGCTCGTCCGCCATCGCCGCGTGGTAGACGTACGCCGCCATGATCGTCGCGTTCTTCATCAGGTCCTGCTCCTGGATCGCTTCGAGGTAGTCGAGGTTCGTGTGTCCGGCCGTCCCCGGCGTGCGGTCCTGCAGGAACTGGAAACCCGGCAGGCCCACGTCGTCGAACGGGATGTGGTCGGTGCTGCCGACGCTCTGGTTCGACACGGTCGTCATGCCGAGGTCGCGGAACGGCTGCATCCACGCCGTCATCATCGCGCGCGCGGCCTCGTTCCCCTGCAGGTAGATGCCGCGGTACTGCCCCGCGCCGTAGTCCTGGTTGAAGTAGGCCGAGAGCTTCTCATACGCCGGCTTCACCCCGACACGCGGGTCGCGCGGGTCGCCGAAATGCTCGCGCACGTATGCGCGCGAGCCGAACAGCCCCTGCTCCTCCCCCGACCAGAGCGCGATCCGGATCGTCCGCTTCGGCTTCACGCCGAGCGCGCGCAGGATCCGCATCGCCTCGAGCGCGACCGCGGTGCCCGACGTGTTGTCGCTCGCGTTCGGGCTGCCGTGCCACGTGTCGAAGTGCGCGCCCACCATCACGACCTCGCCCCGCGGGTCGGTCCCGGGGATCTCGCCCACGAGGTTGGCCGCACGCTCCACGCGGTCGCCGATGCGATTGCGCACCTCGACCTCGACCTTCACCGGCAGGCCGCGCTTGAGGATCCTGTACATCCGGTTGTAGTGCTCCGGCGTCACCGCGACCATCGCCGGCGACGAGCGCATCCCCTCGGCCGACCACCCGTCCTCGCGCGAGCCCGCGCGGTTGAACCCGGGCACGATGCCGATGCGGTTGCCGCTCGTCTCGAGCACCACCGCGACGCCTTCGTCCTTGAGGTACGCGACGCGCTCGCGCGCGGTGAGCACCGCCGGGTTCACGATCGCGCGCGGCGGCGTCGGGCGCGCCGGCGCGATCGTCGTCCGCTCGAGCGCCGCCAGCTGCTCCTCGCTGTACCGCGGGACGCCGTTCGTCAGCGTCGCAAGGTCGATCACCGCCGGTTGCGACACCAGCACGGCCTTCCCGCGCAGCGTGCCGTGCAGGCGCTCGGCGTCCTCGCGCGTGACGAGGTCGATGATCATCGCGTCGGCGACGACCTTCCCGTCGGTGCCGGCCGTGTGCGCGAGGGGCGTGCCCGTCATCGGCGTGTAGTCGGGCTCCAGCAGGTGCAGTGAGAAGTACTCGTTGTCCCACGTGACGCCGTAGTCCATGAACGGCTCCGCCGCCACGTTCGCGAGCCCCATCCGCTTCATCTCGTCGAGCGCCCACGCCTGCGCGCGCTGCATGTCGCGCGACATCGTGAGCCGCGCGCCGAGCACGTCCACGATGTACGACTCGTACTCCATCACGCGGGAGCGCTGCAGCCCCTCCTCGCGGATGCGCGCGACCATCGCCTGGTCGACGGCGGGCTGCTGGACGAAGGCCGCGGCGAGCGCGACGAGGACGATCGGGGCCGTGAGGCCAGGGGCGCGACGGAGGGTCATGGCCCTCAAGGTGCGCCAACCAAGGTTGGCGCGGAAGCCGCGCGCTGCCCGCCTGCGCGGCCGCGGTCGCTGCCGCGGTCGGTGTCGCGGATCGCGGCTAGCGCCGGAGCGCCGCGGCGATCCGCTCGCCGAGCTGCGGTGACAAGGACCGCGAGAACGAGCCCGAGATGTGGTTGTCGTCCGTGTAGAGGATCAGCCCGTCGCGCGCCGTCGCGCAGCGCGCCGGGCCGGCACCGCAGACTCCGTCGTTCACGTCCACGAATCGCACGTCCAGGCCGCGCGCCGCGTTCTCCTGCGCACGCCTCGCCTTCGCGATGAGGGCGCGATCAGGGACGAAAGCGCAGTCGGTCGCGAACGGCAGTCCTGCCGCGCGCCGCGACAGGCAGCTTGGCACGTCGAAAGGCACCCACGGCAGCGCGCGGAACACGATCACCTGGATCCCGAGACTGTCGTATCGCGCGTACGTGCGTCGCAGCCCCTCGGTCCACGCCGCCTCGGAGAGCCCGGGCACGCCCATCAGCCCGCGCTGCGCGTTCAGGTAGTTGTCGGAGTTCGACAGGATCACCGCGTCCGGCCGCTCGGCCGCGAGCCGCCGCAGCGTGCGCTCCTGGAAGCCCTCACACTTCTCGTACATCCGCGCCGCCGGCCCGGTGAGGAGGCCGCGCAGGTCCGCGACCGGGCAGGCGCCCATCACGAACGGCTCGATCCGCCAGCCGTGCTCGGCGCCCGCGGCATCGAGCCCGCCGAGCCAGTGCGCCGCGTGCGAGTCGCCGAGCAGCGCGAGCACGACGCCGGAGCGCGTGTCGCCGAAGCTGCAGTCGGTGCCGCGCGTGCGGTCGTGGGCGCGGTCCCAGCACGCGTGGGTGAACCAGTCACTGCGCGCGTCGAGGTAACGGCGCTGTTCGCCCTGCGCCACGGCGCGCTCGGCGCTGCGCGCGGCCGTGAAGCCTATCAGCGCGAGCGCGACGCTCGCGGCAATGGGCAGCAGCACAGGTCGCACCTTCGCCTGGCCTTCGAGGAACTCCACGACCGCGGGCCGCTCGAGCAGCCGGTGCGTGAGGAAGGCGGCGCCGAGGCCGAGGAGACCGAAGGCGAGCTTGCCCACGACGCCGATCTCGGGGAGCATCTCGCCGCCGAGCACCATCAGCGGCCAGTGCCACAGGTACCACGCGTACGAGACGCGGCCGAGCTCGACGAGCGGCGCCGACGAGAGGAACCTGCCGGGCACGGAATCCGCCAGTGCCTCGCCGCCGGCGAGCAGCAGCATCGTACCGCCGACCGGCGCGAGCGCGACGATGCCCGGGTACGCGAGCGTGCCCGTGTAGAAGAGCGCCGGCACGATGAGCAGGCCGAGGCCGATGACGGGCGCGAGCGTGAGCCGCGCCGGCGAGACGCCGACGACGCTCTGTCCGCCGCCGGTGAGGAAGGCCATCAGCGCGCCGGCGCAGAAGGACCAGAGCCGCGTGTGCGGCCCGAAGTAGGCCCACATCGGCGAGGCGTCGTTGATGATCACCGCGAGCGCGAACGAGAGCGCGGCCGCGGCGCCGAGCCCGAGCATCACCGTGCGCACGATGACGAGGCGGCGCTCGTCGCCGGTCGCGTCGCCGGCGCGCCGCTCGCCCCAGCGCGCGAGCAGCAGCACGAGGAAGGGCAGCAGCAGTGCGAGCTGCATCTCGATGCCGAGCGTCCACGTGTGCAGGAGCGGGTTCTCGCCCGCTCGGAAGTAGTTCACGCCGCCGGCGGCGAAGGCGAGGTTGCCGGCGAAGAGCGAGACGGGGACGACGTGGTCGGCGGCGGCCGCGCGGTCGATCGGCGCGTAGAGCAGCGTGGTCGCGAGCGTCCCGAGCAGCACGAGCGCGAGGAGCGGCACGAGCCGCCAGAGCCGGCGCGCGACGAGTTCGGCAGGACGCAGCTCGTCGCCGGTCGCGATGCGCTTCGCGAGCGTCGTCGCGAGGAAGAAGCCCGAGAGGACGAAGAAGACGTCCACGGCGACGAACGCGCCACGCAGCGCCGGGACGCCGGCGTGGAAGCCGACGACCAGCAGCACCGCGAGGCCCCGGAGTCCGTCGAGATCGAGTCGCCTGGGACTGGGCACGGGTGGGCCTCTAATGAGGGTGCCCTGCCTACGCGGGCGGGGTCGAACCTGTTTCGTCCGGGCCGGTGGAGGTGGGCCTGCGGCGCCGGCGGGCCGCCAGCCAGATGCGGATCCGGGTCAGCCAGGCGTGGGCGAGGAAGAAGCTCGCCGCGACCACGAACAGCACTGCGGCGAAGATCGATTCCGGGTCGCCCCGCGCGAGCAGGAGCGCGCTGATCGCGAAGCCGCCGAGCGAGAGGAGCAGTTCGAGGATGCCACCCAGCAGGAGGAACGGACGCAATGGAATTCTCACATCTCGCAGGTCGGCTGCGGCTCCGTCCCCCAGGAGTATCGCAGTTCGCAGCGCCTTAGCGTGCCGTCGGGATACGCCACGACCGCGTGGAAGCCATCGAGCGTCGGTTCGTAGCGCACGAGTCTCACGCCGACCGAGAGGCCGACCTGATCCCATTCCGCGCTCGTCGAAAGGCCCTCCGCGCGCCTGGCCTCCGCGACGGTCGCGATGCTCCGCAGGTCGTAGCGCATCGCCGTGAGGTAGACCTTCTCCTTCGAGCAGCGGGTCGGGGGCGCCAGCAGCACGAGCACCGCAAGCCCGGCCGCCGCGAACGGCACGAGCCGCAGGTGCGCGAG
>CAZIDS010000266.1:0-4723 GCA_964537945.1 uncultured Gemmatimonas sp.
TGAGGTACAGGTTGGTGAACGCGTAGTAGAACTGCAGCGGGATGCAGAGCAGGAAGCTGCCGATCGTGAAGACGAGGAAGTCCTTGTGGGTCAGCAGCGCGAGCGCGTCGAGCCCGAACGCGTCGCGGATGCTGAACGGCCGCCCCGCCGACTTCGGCGGCGTCGCCGGCAGCGTGAGCGAGAACACGCCCAGCGCGACGCTCGCGCCCGCCGCGAGCTGCATCGGCAGCGCCTGCGCGTCGGCCTTCAGCAGCTTCCCCACGATGATGCCGGCGACGATCCAGCCGATCGTGCCCAGTACGCGGATGAGCGGGAACTCCTTCGCCGGGTCCTTGATCTGGTGGAACGAGACCGCGTTGCTCAGCGAGAGCGTCGGCATGTAACAGAGCGCGTACGCGAGCAGCAGGACCAGGAAGGGCCACAGGCTCGTCTGCTTCGACACGAGGAAGAGCAGCCCGCCGCCGACGATGTGCAGCGTGCCGAGCAGCTTCTCCGAGTTGACGAACCGGTCGGCGACCATCCCGAGGAAGAGCGGCGAGATGATCGCCGCCACCGCCATCGCGCCGTAGGCCCAGCCGATCTCCTGCCCCGAGAAGTGGAGCGTCGTGCCGAGGTAGGTGCCCATCGTGACGAACCACGCCCCCCAGACGAAGTACTGGAGGAACATCATCACCGCGAGGCGGCTCTTGATCATCGCGAGAGCTCCCGGATGCGCGCGTTGCGGAAGGAGACCACGTCCCCGTGCTCCTGCAGCCCGATGTGTCCGCGGTGCGCGAGCCCGTAGGTCGGCCACTGCTTGAACTTCGAGCCGGCCACCTTCGCGGCCCACTCCGGCGTCCAGAGCGTGTACTCGACGACCTTCATCCCGTTGAGCCAGTGCTCCACGTGGTCGCCGATGACGACGACGCGGGCGCGGTTCCACTCGCCGACCGGCCGCGTCATGTCCATCGTCGGCGCGTCGAGCGCGTAGTTCGCGCCGGCCGACGTGAGCGGGTTCTTCCCGTCCGGGTGCCGCGTGTTGTCGAGGATCTGCATCTCGGGGGCGTTCTCGTAGATGACGTTCGTCCCCTCGCCGGCGTGGTAGAAGATCCCGTTGTTGCCGCCGGGCCCGACCTTCCACTCGATCTCGAACTCGAAGTCCTCCCACTCGCCGCGCGTGACGATGTCGCCGCCCGTGCGCGTGCGGGTCATCGTGTTCGTCGCGGCGTCATAGGCCCACGCCTGCGGCAGGGTGTCGAGCCTGTAGCCGCGCCAGTGCTTGCTGGCGCCGCCGGCGAAGAGGTCGACCCAGGCGCCGGCCTTCACGCCGGCCGGGAGCGGCAGCGACGGCTCGCGCGTGACCGCCGTCTCGGGGTTCGCCGCCGCCGCACCCTGCGCCTGCGCGCAGCCGGCGAGCGCGAGCGAGAGCGCCGCGAAGCCTGCCGCGGTGCGGAGGGAGCGCAGTGACATCCAGTCCTCGTGAATCAGGGGGAGGGAGAACGGCGGGAACGTACCGTCTTCGACGCAGGGCCGGAAGTTCGACGCCGGCCGCGCGCGTGCCGACCGGAGTGTGCGTGGAATCCCTACCGCGACGCGGCGTTCCGCCGACTGCGACGGCCCATCCCGCGCCCCACCGTTCGACCATGAGACGCCTCCCGATCGTCCTCGCCGCGGCCGTGCTCCTCGCCGGCTGCGAACCCTATGTCCAGGTGACGCGCGCGCCGGGCGTACGAATCGCCGCCGGCAGCGGATGGGCCTGGTCGAACGCCGACGCCGACGGCCCCTCGAGCGACGCCGGCCTGCGCGAGCCGCCCGACACCATCGCCGACATCCTGGCGACCGCCCTCGAAGAGGCGCTCGGCGCGCGCGGCTTCCCGCGCGTCGCGCCGGAGTCGGCCGCGTTCTTCGTGCACTTCCACGTCGCGCAGCGCCTCGTCACCGACACGCTGCCGCCGCGCAGCGAGCCGGACCCCGACCGGATCGCCGGCCGGTGGGGGGCGTACGGGCGGCCGGAGGAGCTCGACGGACGGATCGTCACGTGGACCGAGGGCACGCTCGTCATCGACATGATGAACCCGAAGGGCATCGTCGCCTGGCGCGGCATCATCGCCGGCGAGGTGGAGGACGAAGTGGCACGTGACCCGCGCAGCGCGATCCACGCCGGCGTCGCACGGCTCCTCGACCGATTCCCCTGAGGCGGACGCAAGGCCAAATTGGGGGGCGCGCCCCACCCTCAGCCGCCTCCCGAAGTGATCAGCGTCCGTCCCCTCGCCGCTCTCCCCGCGGCGATCGCTCTCGTCGTGTCCGCCGCGGCGCTGCCCGCCCAGATGCCCGTGACGGCGACGGGCTCCGTCGCCCGCCACGCCAAGGCCGCGTCCGTCACCACCGCTCCGGTCATCGACGGCAAGCTCGACGATGCCGCGTGGCGCGCCGCGACCGTCCTCACCGACTTCGTGCAGCGCGAGCCCGTCGAGGGCATGCCGGTCTCCGAGCGCACCGAGGTCCGCATCGTCACCGACGGCGAGGCACTCTACGTCGGCGCCTGGCTCTACGATCGCGAGGCCGCGCAGATCGTGCCGAGCGAGAAGATCCGCGACGTGCAGCTGACCAACAGCGACTACTTCGCGTTCATCCTCGACACGTACCACGACCGGCAGAACGGCTTCCTGTTCGGCACCACGCCCTCGGGCATCGAGCACGACGAGCAGGTGATCCGCGAGGGCGAGGGCGGCGGTGTCAACGTGCAGGGCCAGAACCGGGCCCAGTCGGGCGCGCTCGGCGGCGTCAACCTCAACTGGGACGCCAGCTGGAGCGTCGCGACCTCGCAGGACGGCGAGGGCTGGTACGCCGAGTTCCGGATCCCGTTCGCGACGATCCGCTACGGCGCCGGCGACACGCAGACGTGGGGCCTCAACATCATGCGCGGCATCCGCCGCCGGAACGAGGAGGCCTTCTGGTCGCGCGTGTCGCGCCAGTTCTCGATCAACCGCCTCTCGCAGGCGGGCACGCTCGACGAGCTGGCCGTCCCGACGCAGCGCATCGCCACCGCGACGCCCTACCTGCTCGGCTCCAGCGCGCGCAACTACGCGACGCAGGGCGCGTTCGGCTCCACCGGCGACGCCGGCATCGACGCGAAGTACGGCATCACGCCGAGCCTCACGCTCGACCTCACGGTGAACACCGACTTCGCGCAGGTGGAGGTGGACGAGCAGCGCACGAACCTCACGCGCTTCCCCCTCTTCTTCCCCGAGAAGCGGCCCTTCTTCCTCGAGAACGCGGGGACCTTCGCCGCCGGCACGCCGCAGGCGGTGGACCTCTTCTTCACGCGGAGGATCGGCATCGACTCGCTCGGCCAGCCGGTGCCGATCCTCGGCGGCGGCCGCCTCACTGGCCGCGTCGGCGGGCTCACGGTGGGCGCGCTGCAGATGGTCACCGGCGAGCAGAACGGCGTCGAGGGCAACTCGTACACCGTGCTGCGCACGCTCAAGGAGATCTCGGCGCGCTCGCGCGTCGGCGTGATGGCGGTGCAGCGCCAGCGCCTCGGCGACGCCGATGACGTGAACCGCACCTTCGGCGTGGACGGCCGCGTCGGCATCGGCCAGGCCTGGACGGCGGATGCGTGGGCCGGCCGCACCGACTCACCGAACGCGACCGGCGACGAGAACGCGTGGAGCGGCCGCGTCGCGTACCAGACGCGCGACTGGAACCACTCGGCGCGCGTGCTGCAGGTCGGCGCGGGGTTCAATCCCGAGGTCGGCTTCATGAGCCGTCCCGCCGGCTATCGCTTCGACGAGCTGATGCTGATGCGGCTCGTGCGCAGCCCGCGGTGGTCGCGCGTCCGGCAGTGGAACCCGCACCTCTCGCTGCGGCGCTACGTCGGCACCGATGGGTTCCTGCAGTCGAGCTGGATCCACGTCGACCTGACGGAGGTCGAGTTCAACGGCGGCGGACGGTTCGGGCCCGACATCAACATCTATACGGAAGGGCTGCAGGCGCCCTTCGAGATCGCGCCGGGCGTGATCCTGCAGCCGGGCCAGTACAAGTACTCGTTGCCGGGGCTCGACTGGGGTTCCGACCCGAGCGCGCCGGTGTCGTTCCTGACGCGCATCGAGGTGGGGCAGTTCTACTCGGGGACGAAGGCGGGCGGGAACATCACGGTGACGGCCCGCCGCGGCGCGGCCTTCTCGTCGGCGCTGACCCTCGACCACCAGGACGTGGATCTCCCGGAAGGGGCGTTCGTGCGGGACCTCATCGGGATCAAGCTCGCGTACTTCTTCACGCCGCGGATCTTCGTGCAGTCGCTCACGCAGTTCAACAACCAGGCCGAGGCCTTCACGGCGAACGTGCGCTTCGCCTGGCTCCGCACGGCGAACACCGGGCTCTACGTCGTGCTCAATGACGGCGAGCACGCGGATTCGTTCACGCGCTGGCGCACGCCGGCGGCGCGGTCGATCACGGTGAAGTACTCCTACCAGCTCGGCACCGCGGGCTGAGGGACGAGGGGAACGTCAACGGCGTTCACCACGGAGGGCGCGGAGGACTCGGGGACGGATTCGAGTGGCGCCCGAGCACCACGAGAGGACTGAAGCCGAATGACTTGGGGGTAACGGCGACCGCAGCGTCGGTTCGTAGTTACCTCCGGGACGTTGCAGTCGCAGTCCTCGGGCGAAGGACCGGACACGGAAGCGCACACGCTCCGCGCCCTCCGTGCCCTCCTGTGAATCAGTTGGAGTTCAGGGCAGAG
>CAZIDS010000267.1:0-4712 GCA_964537945.1 uncultured Gemmatimonas sp.
GGCGACCGGCGTGGTGAAGTCGATGAAGGACTTCTACTGGGACATCCGGCCCAAGCCTGAGTACGGCACCATCGAGCTGCGGCTCTGCGACACGCCGCTGACGGTCGAACGCGCGGCGGCGATCGCGAGCTATCTCCAGTCGCTCTGTGCGATGCTGCTCGAGCAGCGACCCCCGTGGACCACCGAGGACGACTACCTCGTCTACGGGTACAACCGGTTCCAGGCGTGCCGCTTCGGGCTGGATGGCGCCATCGTCCTCCCGCAGACCGCCGAGCACGTGTCGATCCGCGAGGATGTGCTGACCACGCTGCGGCGGGTGCAGCCCTATGCCGAGCGCACCGACGCCGGAACGGCGCTGGAGCTGCTCTACCGTGTGGCGCATCAGGGGAGCGACGCCACCTGGCTGCGTGGCGTGCGCGCCGAGCGCGGCAGCCTCGAGGGCGTCGTGGACGCGGCGCTCGAGCGGTTCACCGCGGGCGAGGAGGCAGCGGTCTCGGCCTGAGCGCGGCGCTCAGGCGCGCTGCGCGCTCACCGCTCGTCGTCCAGCTCGGGTGGGAGCCCCTGCTTGCGCCGCTGCGAGCGCCCATACTGCCCGCTCTCCGAGCGCGAGAGCTTCCGCCGCGCGACGAGCGCCTCGAGCACGAGCTCGCACGCGACCACCGCGTCGGCGTCGTCGCCCTGGCCGAGCCCGCTCGCGACCACCTGCTCGATCAGCCCCGGCACCTCGGCGAAGCCCTGCCGCGCGACGGCGCTGCTCGCGTCGTCGCTCACCTGCAGCACCTGCCCGCGGTCGAACCAGATGACGACCTCGTCGAGGTCGAGCGCGTCGCCGCGCTCGCTCAGCGTCGCGTCGGCGGCGCGGCGGATCAGCTCGCGCGCGATCACCGCGCCGCCGATCAGCTCGCCCTCGTACTCGAGCTCGATCTTCCCCGTGATCGCCGGCAGCGCGGCGTAGATGTCGGCGATCCGCGGGACGATCTGCGGCTCCTTGAGCCGCACCGCGCGCCGCTCGGCATTCGAGACGACGTTCTCGAGCAGCGTGATCGAGAGCCGCTGCGAGACGCCCGACCGCTGGTCGATCCGCTTCTCGGCACGCGCCTCGAACGCGACGCGCTCCGCCACCTCGGCGACGATGTCGGGGAGCCGCAGCGGGAGCCCGTCGCGTCGCGTCCACGCCTCCTGCGCCGTGATCTCCATCGCGAGGTCCACCGTCGCCGGGTAATGCGTGATGATCTCGCTGCCGATGCGGTCCTTCAGCGGCGTGATGATCTTGCCGCGCGCCGTGTAGTCCTCGGGGTTCGCGGTGAAGGCGAGGAGCACGTCGAGGGCGAGCCGCACCGGGTAGCCCTTGATCTGCACATCCCCTTCCTGCATCACGTTGAAGAGGCCCACCTGCACCTTGCCGGCGAGGTCGGGCAGCTCGTTCAGCGCGAAGAGGCCGCGGTTGGCGCGCGGCAGCATCCCATAGTGGATCGAGAGTTCGTCGGAGAGCAGGTGGCCGCCGCGCGCCGCCTTGATCGGGTCGAGGTCGCCGATGAGGTCGGCGATCGTGACGTCGGGCGTCGCGAGCTTCTCGACGTACCGCTGGTCGGGCGCGAGCCACGCGACCGGCGTGTCGTCGCCCGCTTCCGAGATGAGGTCGCGCCCGAACCTGGAGATCGGCTTGAACGGGTCGTCGTTCACCTCGCTCCCCGCGATCACCGGCAGCGCGGGGTCGAGCAGCGTCGTGAGCGCGCGCAGGATGCGGCTCTTCGCCTGCCCGCGGAGCCCGAGCAGGATGAAATGATGCCGCGACAGCAGCGCGTTCACGATCTGCGGCATCACCGTGTCCTCGTAGCCGAGGACGCCCTTGAAGAGTGGCTTGCCGTCGCCGAGGCGGGCGAGGAGGTTCGCGCGCAGCTCGTCCTTCACCGAGCGGCCGCGCCGCTCCGGCGTGCCGTGTGCGGAGGCCTTGAGCGCGCCGAGCGTGTGCGGAAGGGGCTTGGGCATCAGCTGGCCAGCCTGATCTCGACGAGGTTGTCGTAGAAGACCGGCCCCTCGCCCATGTCGGTGAGGCGCTGGCTCGTCGTCGTGTTCACCGTCTGGCCGTCGGGCGAGAGCTTCGCCCACCAGATCCCCGGCGCCCACGCGACGCCTTCGCGGATCCCCTCGCGGATGCGCGCCTTCGCCTCGAAGTGCCCGCGGTCGTTCTGCACGACGACCATCATCCCTTCGCCGATCCCGCGCCGCTCCGCGTCGCGCGGGTGCAGCGACACCTCGGGCTCGCGCGCCGCGCGCTGCAGCGGCCCGACGTTCACGAAGCTCGAGTTCAGGAACTGGTGCGCTGGCGAGGAGATCAGCGTGATCGGGTACTTCGCCGCGAGCTCGGGTACGTTCTCCGGGAACTCGTAGGGCGCGGTGAAGCCCGGCACCGGGTCGAGCCCCATCTGCTGCATCCGCTCCGAGTAGAACTCGCACTTGCCGCTCGGCGTGCGGAAGCTCCCCTCGGCGAACGGGAGATACGGCTTCGGCACGGCGAGCCGCGCCCAGCCGTTCGCCTTCAGCGACTCCCACGTGACCGACGCCATCCGCTCATCCGTCGTCGTCAGCGCCTGCTTGATGAGCGTCTCGTCGTCGTCGCGCAGGCAGGGATGGTCGAGCCCCATCCGCGCCGCGAGCCGGCGGAAGATCTCGGTGTTGGGCAGCGCCTGTCCGAGCGGCGCGATCGACGGCAGGTTGAGCGACGCGTACAGGTGCCCGTACGACCAGTGCACGTCGAGGTGTTCGAGCTGCGTCGTCGCGGGGAGCACCCAGTCGGCGTAGTCGCAGGTGTCGGTGCGGAAGTGCTCGAGGACGACGGTGAAGAGGTCCTCGCGCTTCATGCCGCGGATCACCGCGTTGTGGTCCGGCGCGACGGCGGCGGGATTCGAGTTGTAGACGACCATCGCCCGCACCGGCGGGCCGCCGACGCCGGCGTCGGGTGCCTGCAGCGCCTGGCCGAGCAGCGACATGTTGATCGTGCGCGTGCCTGGCGGGATGAGGTCGGGCCGCTGCACCGCGGCCTTGTTGAACGCGAAGTTGCCGCTGCTCGAGAGGTTCACGCCGCCGCCGGCGCGCCGCCAGTGGCCGGTCACCGCGGGGAGGCAGGCGATCGCGCGCACCGCCATCGCGCCGCCGGCGTGGCGCTGCAGGCCGTAGTTGAGCCGCACGAACGCGGCCTTCGCGCGCCCGTACTCGCGCGCCAGCGACACGATGCGCGCCTCGTCGAGCCCGGTGATCGACGCGACGCGCGACGGCGGGAACTCCCGCACGCGCGCGCGCAGCTGCTCCTGCCCGAGCGTGTGATTCGCGAGGTACTCCTCGTCCTGCATCCCCTCGGCGAAGAGCACGTGCATCATCCCGAGCGCGAGCGCGGCATCGGTGCCGGGGCGGATCGCGATCCATTCGTCGCACTGTTCGGCGGTGCGCGTGCGGATCGGGTCGATGCAGAGCACGCGCGCGCCCTTCTCGCGCGCCTCGAGGATGCGCGGCCAAAGGTGCGGATTGCTCGTGAGCGTGTTCGTGCCCCAGAGGATCACGAGGTCGCTCTCGCTGATCGCCTCGGTGTCGGCGCCGATGCTCGCACCGACCGTCATCCGCATCCCCATCATGCCGGCGGTCGCGCAGATGGTGCGGTCGAGCTGCGACGCGCCGAGGACGTGGAAGAAGCGGCGGTCCATCCCCTCGCCCTGCAGCAGGCCCATCGTGCCGGCGTACGAGTAGGGGAGGATCGCCTGCGGGCCGTCGCTCGACTGGCGGATCGCGCTGAGCTTCGCCGCGATCGCGTCGAGGGCCTCGTCCCAGCTCGCCTCGACGAAGGTCGCGCCGCGCCCCTTGGCGCCGACGCGCTTGAGCGGCGACAGCACGCGCTCGGCGTGATAGGTGCGCTCGAGGTACCGGTTCACCTTCGTGCAGAGGAAGCCCTGCGTGAAGGGATGGTCCGGGTCGCCCTGGATTCGCGTCGCGCGCCCGTCCTCCACGGTGACGATCGTCGCGCAGGTGTCCGGGCAATCGTGCGGGCAGGCGCCGCGGATCTGTCGCGCGCCGGGACCGGGGGGAGCCGCTGTTGGAGTCACGATGAGCGTGCCGGCCGGGGTGGTGAGGAATGCAAGCTAACGCGCGCGTGAGACGAAAGTGGTCAGGCGATTAAGGCGTTGTCCGACATACGCTTACGCTGGTGCAGCGTTACCGCCTGTCCAGCGGGTGTCCGGAATCGTGTGCCCACGTCGCAGGCATGCTCGTCTGGACGGCGTACGCGAGGCAGGCCCAAGCCGTTGCCACAGAATGACTTAATGGTTCGCACGCGATTGACCGAGTGAACTCGTTCCCTTAATTTCCTCGGCCGTGCGTCGGCGCCGAACATCTCGTACGTCCCCGCACCACCCCACTGTCCTCTGGAGAATCGTACCAATGAAGAAGCTCGTGATCGCTGCCTCGCTCGTGCTGTTCGCCGCCTGCGCCAAGAAGGAAGAGGCCGCGCCGGCTGCTGATGCCGCCGCCACCCCGGCCGCGGCGACGGACTCGTCCGCGATGGCCGCCGACACCACCAAGCACGACTCGACGGCGATGAAGGCCGACACGACCAAGCACTAAGCTTCGGTTCGACGCACACAAGACGCGCGGCCCCTCGGGGCCGCGCGTCTTGTGTTTCACCCCGGCGACGTCAGCGCGTCAGCGCGTCAGCGCGTCAGCGC
>CAZIDS010000268.1:0-4709 GCA_964537945.1 uncultured Gemmatimonas sp.
GAAGGTCGTGAAGAACAAGGTCGCGCCGCCGTTCAAGCAGGCCGAGTTCGACATCATGTACGCCGAAGGGATCTCGCACACGTCGCTGCTCGTCGACATCGGCGCCGAGAGCGGGATCATCGAGAAGTCGGGGGCCTGGTATTCGTACGGTCCGCAGCGGATCGGCCAGGGCCGCGAGAACGCGAAGCTCTTCCTCAAGGACAACCCGGCCGTCATGGCCGAGATCGAGGCGAAGGTGAAGGAGGTCCTCGGCGTCACCAAGGTCGCCGGCGGCGGCAGCGAGGACGAGGAGTAGGCAGGGGACATCGCGAAGCGGACGGAGCGAGGACCGAGAGTGTGCGCACTTTCAGCCTCCATCCTTCCACCTCCATCGGTGGTTCGTCGGGGGTGCGATCTGTGGTGAGTCGTCGGGGCCCGGAATCCCCGCCGTTCCACTCGGGTCCGCCCCCGGCTCCCGTTCCGGAGGTGCCGTCGCCCGGCCCGCTCACCGCGATCCGGGAGCTGCCGCGGCGCGCGGGCCGCTACGCCGTCGAGCTCGGCGACGCCCGCATCGCCCCGGTCTCCGTCGAGACGATCGCCGAGTTGCGGCTCTCCGTCGGCGCGCTCGTCGACGAGCGCGCCATCGCGAGACTGCTCGAGGCCAGCGCCGCGACGCACTGCTTCGACCGCGCGCTCGATGCCCTCGCCCGCCGCGCGCGCGCGACGCGCGACCTCGAGCGGTGGCTCGTGCAGCGCGGACACCCCAGGGCGGCCGTCGCCGCGGCGCTCGAACGCCTTGCGACGCTGGGGCTCCTCGATGACCGCCGGTTCGCCGAAGCCTTCGTCGCCGGTCCGGCGCGCGCGAAGGGATTCGGCTCCCGGCGCGTCGTCGCCGAGCTGCGGCGTCGGGGCGTCGCGTCCACCATCATCGACGCGGTGCTCACCAGCCGCACTGCGGATGCGGGAGACGCCGAAGGCGAGGCGCTCTCGGCGGCGGCGCGGAAGCGCGCCCGTGCGCTCCGGTCCCTCGCGCCCGAGGTCGCCGAGCGCCGCCTGATGGGTTGGCTCGTGCGCCGTGGCTTCGCCCCGGGCGCCGCGCGAGGCGCCGCGCGCGCCGCGCTGCGCGAGACTGCCGCGGCCGGTTGAGGTGGACGGCCGGGGCGTCCCGCGGCGAGATTCCTGCGTGCGATTCCGGCGCCTGCTGACCACGATGTTCATCGCGAGCGCGTTCACGCGCGCCGCGGGCGCGCAATCGTCGGCGCTGGGCGCGGCGCCGGAGGATCGCCGAAGCAAAGTCGGGGCATCGACGCTGCTCGGCGTCCCCATGTACGCCGTCGAGCGGCCGCTGCGCGATGCGCGGCGCACCTTCCAGTGGGACGTCGTCCTCTCGCCCTGGGTCTCGGTCGACGGGTACCCCCTCGAGTTCGCGGTCGGCACTGCCGAGTGGCGCTGGTATCGCAACGACGCGCGCGACGGATGGTACACCGCGGTGGACGGCGGCCTCGGCGTGTTCCGCCTGCGCCGGCCCGACTACCGGGACACCACGCTCTACCAGGAAGGCGGATCCGTCCTCCTCGGGGCGAGCGTCGGGCGCGTCTTCGCGCTGAAGGGCGGGTGGTCGATCGACGCATATGCCGGATTCGGCACGATCCAGTCGCTCTACAAGGGCTACGACAAGCTCACGGGCAGCCGCTACGACGGCGCGAGGCTCTGGAACGTGAGCGGCGAGTGGCTGCCGTACCGCACGGGTCTCACGGTCGGGCTGCCCTGGCGCCGCCGGAACGCGCGATGACCGGCAACGCCGCGCTGCGCATCGCCGTGACCGGCGCGAGCGGTTTCGTCGGACGCGCGCTGCTGCGCGCCGGGGCCGAGGCAGGGCACGCGATGATCGCGGTCTCGCGCCAGCGGCCGGACGGCGCGGCGGAGTTCCGCGCGATCGCCGGACTCGACGACGCGGCGGGACTCGCGCGCGCCTTCGCCGGCGTGGACGCGGTGGCGCACTGCGCCGCGCGCGTGCACGTGATGCACCACGAGGGCGCGGACGCCCTCGCGCGCTTCCGTGCCGTGAATGTCATCGGGACGCGGGCCGTGCTCACCGCGGCGCAGGGCGCCGGCGCGAAGGCGCTCGCCGTCCTCTCCACGGCGAAGGTGCTCGGCGAGGGAACGGGTGGACGCGCGCTCCGCGACAGCGACCCGCTCGCGCCCGAGGGCGCCTACGCGCGGAGCAAGGCCGAAGCGGAGGAGCTCGTCGCACGCGAAGCCGGAGCGCTGCCCTGGTGCGTCGTCCGCCCGCCGCTCGTATACGGTCCCGGCGTCGGCGGGAACTTCCGTCGCCTGCTGCGCCTGGCCGACCTCGCCGCGACCGTGCCGATCCCGCTCGGAGGGGTGCGGAACGGGCGCAGTCTCGTCTACGTCGACAATCTCTGCGATGCGATCCTTCGCGTGTTGACCGACCAGCGCGCGCATCGCGGCCGCTTCCTCGTTAGTGACGGCGCGCCCGTCTCGACCGCGGACCTGCTCCGGCGCATCGGCGAAGCGCGCGGCCGCGCGACGCGGCTCGTGCGCGTCCCCCCCGCGCTGCTGCGGACGGCGCTGCGCCTCGTCGGGCGCGGCGCGGAGGCGGAGCGCCTGCTCGAATCCTTCACCGTGGACGACTCGGCGATCCGGACGACGCTCGGCTGGTCGCCGCCGGTCACGCCGGCCGAGGGCGTCGCGCGCACCGTGCGCTGGTGGGCGGAGCACGCGCGATGACGGCGACGGCGATCGGCGGCGCGGCCGTCCTGCTCTCGTTCCTGCTCGTCGCGCTCGTGCGCTGGGACGCGCGCCGTCGCGGGATCCTCGACGCGCCGAACGCGCGCTCGTCGCACGCCGTGCCGACCCCGCGCGGCGGCGGGCTCGGGCTCGTCGCGGCGCTCGCCGGGGTGGTGATGCCGCTCTCCGCCGGCGCCTGGATGCACTGGGACTGGATCGCCGCAGGCGCCGCGGTGGCGATCGTCGCCGCGATCGGCTGGGTGGACGACCACGGTGGCGCGCCGGTGCGGCTCCGCCTGTCGGTCCATCTCGCGGCGGGGGCGCTGCTGGTGCCGTTCGCGATCGACGCGCCGCTCCCGCTGCCGGTCGTCGCCGCGGCGCTCTGGTGGGTCTTCTGGACGGTGTCGGCGATCAACGTCGTGAACTTCATCGACGGGATCGACGGGATCATCGGCGTCACGATGCTCGTCTTCGGCGCCTCGGTGGCGCTGGCCGCGCAGCCCGACGGCACCGCGTGGACGGGCGGGCTCGCGCTCGCGGGTGCGAGCATCGGCTTCCTGCTCTGGAACTGGAGCCCGGCGCGGATCTTCATGGGCGACGTGGGGTCGGGTGCGCTCGGCGTGATCGCCGTCGCGCTTGGCGCCGCGCTCGTCACCGAAGGCGGGACGGGGTTCGTCGCCACGTTCGCGCCGCTCGCGCCGATCTTCCTCGACGCCGCCGCGACGCTCTGGCGGCGGTGGCGGCGCGGCGAGCGGCTCAGCCAGGCGCATCGCAGCCATCTGTACCAGCGGCTCGCGAACAACGGGCTGGGGCACCGGCGCGTGGCGCTGCTCTACGGCGGCGCCGCGCTCGCCTGTGCCGCGGCGGCGCATCTCGCGCCGCGCGGCGGACTGCTGCTGCTGGCCGGTCTCCTCGCCGCGCTCGGCGCGGCGGGGGCGCTACTCGAGCGCCGAGCGGCCGCTGATCCGCCGGTGCTCCCCTGAGACACGCGTGCGCAGGGTGAGCACGTCGGTGCGCTTCTCGGGGACGTGGAAATCGGGCACCAAGGCGACGATCGACTCGCGGATCCGCTCCTCGTCGTTGGGCGCGAGCGTCACGAGGCGCACGAGCTCGTCGATGCGCGCCTCCATGACCTCCTCCGGCTCGGCCGCGAGGACGCGGATGACCTTCGGGTGCGCGGTCTCGCGCACGTCCTCGTCGCCGAACAGGACCTCCTCGTAGAGCTTCTCGCCGGGGCGGATGCCCGTGTACTTGATCTCGATGTCCTCGCCCTCCTCGAGCCCCGAGAGGCGGATGAGGTCGCGGGCGAGGTCGGCGATCTTCACCGGATCGCCCATGTCGAGGACGAAGAGCTCGCCACCGGCGCCGAGCGCGCCGGCCTGGAGGACGAGCTGCACGGCTTCGGGGATCGTCATGAAGAAGCGGCGCATGTCGGGATGCGTGACCGTCACCGGCCCGCCGCGCTCGATCTGCGCCATGAACGTCGGAACGACCGACCCGCGCGAGCCGAGCACGTTGCCGAAGCGCACGGCGACGAAGTGCCGCTGGTGCCGCGCGGCGGCGAGCCGGACGATGATCTCGGCGAGCCGCTTGGTCGCACCCATCACTGATGTCGGCCGGACGGCCTTGTCGGTGGAGATGAGCACGAAGTGCGTGACGCCCGCGTCGACGGCCGCCTCGACGACGTTACGCGTGCCGAGCACGTTGTTCGTCACGGCCTCGATGAGGTTCTCCTCCATCAGCGGCACGTGCTTGTGCGCCGCAGCGTGGAAGACGGCGAACGGACGGTAGCGCTCGAAGATCACGCGCATCCGGTTCTGGTCGCGGATGTCGCCGATCACGGCGGCGAACTTGAGCGTCGGGTTGCGGCGCTTCAGTTCGCCCTCGATCTCGAAGACCTGGTTCTCCGAATGATCGAGCAGGACCAGCAGCTCGGGGCGGAGGTCGGCGATCTGGCGGCAGAGCTCGGAGCCGATCGA
>CAZIDS010000269.1:0-4695 GCA_964537945.1 uncultured Gemmatimonas sp.
AGGAGGCGAGCATCGCCCTCGACCTCGCGATCGAGATGCGCAACAAGGTGGTCGAGGCGTACCGCTCCCTCATCAACATGCAGAGCTGACCTAGATGCCGCCCGCCCTGCTCTCCCTCCTCGACCGCATCGGCGGTCCGCGCCGCGCGACGATCCTCATCGTCGGCCTCGCGGCCGCGCTCGGCGTCTTCGGCCTCGCCCGCTGGGCGAGCGCCCCCGCCTGGGTCCCCGCGTTCGGCGACGTGCCGATCGGCGACGTCGGCGCACTCACCGACCGGCTGCAGCAGGCCGGCATCCAGTTCAAGCTCGGCGGCGGCGGCAACACGATCCTCGTGCAGAGCACCGACGTCGCGAAGGCGCGCGTCGCGCTCGCGCGGGCCGGCGTCCTCCCGCAGACGGACCGGCCCGGCTACGAGCTCTTCGACACGCAGCAGCCCTTCGGCACCACCGAGGTGATGCAGCGCGTGAACCTGCGTCGCGCGCTCGAGGGCGAGCTCGAGCGCACCATCGGTTCGATGCGCGGCATCAAGCGTGCGCGCGTCTCGCTCGTGATGCCCGAGAGCGAGAGCTACGGCTCGGCCCCGCCGCCGGCCGAGGCCTCGGTCGTGCTGGAGTCGCAGGGGGTCGATGCGATCTCGCCGGACGTCGTGAAGGGCATCGCCCGCACCGTCGCGGCGTCGGTCGAGGGACTCACCTCGGACCACGTCACGATCGTCGACGACGCGGGACGGCCGCTCACCGAAGGGGACGAGGGCAGCAGCCCGACGGCCCTCTCCAACCGCCAGCTCGAGCATCAGCTCGAGGTCGAGCGCTCGATGCGCGAGAAGGTCGAGCGGCTCCTCGTCCCGGTGCTCGGCAGCGGCAACGCGAAGGTGCAGGTGAACGCGACGCTCAGCTTCGACCGCGTCGAGCGCACGTCGCAGACCGTCGATCCCGACCGCCAGGCGGTCGTGACCGAGCAGAAGAACGAGCTCATCCCCGGCACCGACGGCGGCGCCGCGCAGACGCAGACCGCCGCCTCCTACGTGAACAGCACCGCCACCGAGAGCGTGTCGTCGGCGATCGGGTCGGTGAAGCGGCTCTCGGTCGCGGTCGTCCTCGCGACGCCCGCGCCGGCTGCGGCGGGCGCCGCCGCGCCCACCGACACCACCGCGCTCCGCTCGCAGGTCGAGACGCTCGTGAAGAGCGCCGTCGGCTTCGACGAGACGCGCGGCGACGTCGTCACCGTCGCGATGCTGCCGTTCGCGCTCGCGCGCGTGATCCCGCCCGCCGCCGCCCCGACGACGTTCGAGCAGATCCAGCAGGTGCAGCGTCCCGCGCTCAGCGCCCTCGGCATCCTCTTCGCCTTCGTGATCGCGCTGCTCGCCCTCCGCGCGGCCGGGAAGACGAGCGAGACCGTCACGCCGCTCACGGCCGGCGCGCAGGCCGCGGCGTACCTCCCGAACGCGGGCGGCGCGATGCAGCCGGCGCTCGCGAATGCCTACGCCGGCGGCCACGGGCTCCACGCGGGTGACCACGGTCATGCGCCCGCGGCACCGTCGCTCCCGCCGCGCCCCGTGCCGCAGATCCACATCCCGAACAACCCGATCCGCGAGCAGGTCGTCGCCGCGGTCGACCAACAGCCTGATGTCGCCGCCAAGCTGATGCGCGCCTGGCTGCGCGACGGCTGACCGCTGACCTCCCGCTGACTCCCTTCCGACTCACTTCGCCATGAGCCGCCCCGCCGTCCGCCCCCGCAGCTCCGCCGACCTCAATGGCCGGCAGAAGGCCGCGATCCTCTGCATGGTCCTCGGCACCGAGCCGGCGGCCAAGCTGCAGAAGAAGCTGAGCCCCGAGGAGTCGGAGGCGATCGGCGTCGAGATCGCGCGCATGAGCGCGGTCGAGACCGGCATCGCCGAGGAAGTGCTGAAGGAATGGCTCGACCTGCTGACCGTCGCCGACTCGATCGCGCACGGCGGCCTCGACTACGCGTCGAAGATGCTCGAGCAGGCGTACGGTCCGCAGCAGGCGGCGTCGATGCTGAAGCGCATCCAGACGCAGCTCGCCGACACCGCGGGCCTCCACCGGCTCCGCAATGCCGACCCGGCGCAGCTCTCGACGATGCTCCGCAACGAGCATCCGCAGACGATCGCGCTGATCCTCGCGCACCTGAACCCCGCCCAGACGGCCACCGTGCTCAAGGAGCTCACCGCCGAGCTCGGCGCGGAGGTCGTCTACCGCATGGCCACGATGGCGAAGGTCTCGCCGGACATGCTGCAGCTCGTCGAGCGCTCCATCTGGACCGAGGACCTCGAGACGCAGCAGGGCCTCTCGACCTCCGGCGGCCCGCACGCCGTCGCCGCGATCCTCGCGCTCGTGCCGTCGTCGTCGGAGAAGACGCTGCTCGAGGGCGTCGGCCAGCGCGACCACGCCCTGGCGCAGCAGATCCGCGACCTGATGTTCGTCTTCGAGGACATCGCGACGCTCGACGACAAGTCGGTGCAGCGCCTGCTCCGCGAGATCGAGGTCAAGACGCTGGCGCTCGCCCTCAAGGGCGCGAGCGACCAGCTCACGAAGAAGATCATGGCGGGCATGTCGTCGCGCGCCGTCACCTCGCTGCAGGAGGAGATGGAGAACCTCGGCCCGCAGCGGAAGCGCGACGTCGAGAAGGCGCAGGCCGGCATCGTCACCGCGCTGCGCACGCTCGAGGAGGCCGGCGAGATCGTGCTCGCCTCCGCCAGCGACGACGTCGTCTCGTGACGATCCCGCGCCGCCTCACGCCGCCGTCCGTGCGGGGGAACCCGGTTCCCCCGCGCGCGACGCCGACGCCGAGCCCGTGGGACCTGGCCGAGCTCCCCGCCCCCTCGGCGCCGGTCATCCCGATCGGACTAAAGATCCCCGCGAACGGGCACTTCTCCGCGAGCGACGTCGCGCACCTCCGCGAGGCGCTCCAGGCGCAGCACGTGCAGGCGCTCGCCGACGCGCGCCGTGCCGCGTTCGAGGAGGGCCGCAGCGCCGGCCGCGCCGAGGCGCAGCAGGCCGCCGACCGCCGCGTGCATGACGCCGTCACCGCGCTCCACGCCGCGATCACCGACGTCATCGCGCACGAGGACGCCTACGTCGGCATCCTCGAGGAGAACATCACCGCGCTCGCGTGCGCCGTCGCGCGCCACGTGCTCCAGCGCGAGGTGCTGCTCGATCCCTCCTCGATCCGCGAGCTCGTGCATGCCGCGGTCGCCGAGTTCCCGCAGGATCACGCACTCCGCGTCCGGCTCAATCCCGCCGACCACGCGCTGCTGCACAACGACCCCGCCTTCCGCGAGATCAGCTGGGTCTCCGACCCGCGCATCGTGCGCGGCGGATGCGTCGTCGAAGGACGCGAGCGGATCATCGACGGGCGTGTGGACCTCGCGCTCGAGCAGCTCTACCGCGTCCTCACGGGCGTCGACGCCTGAACGTCCCGGCCCGTCTTGCCGCACGGCACGAATTGCCGAGCGAGGACGGAGCGAAGCGGTTCAGGCGACGGGCTCACAACCACCACAGCATCAACGAGTTACGCCGCTGGCGTCGCCACGGCACGAGCGGCACGGCGGTTGCCTTTCACCATCGCGGACACCCAACCCCGTTCCCGACGATGGTCGCTTCGACGCTCGACGCCCTCACGAACAAGGTCCCGCTGGTGCCGCGGCTCCGCCCTCTCGGGCGGGTCACGCGCATCGTCGGCCTCGTGATGGAAGCGACGGGCCTGGAGCTCGGCATGGGCTCGCTCTGCCGCGTGACCTCCCTCTCCGATGACCGCTCGGTCCTCGCCGAGGTCGTCGGGTTCCACGAGCGCGGCGCGCTGCTGATGCCGCTCGGCGACATGGAAGGCCTGCACCCCGGCGCGAGCGTCTCCGACCTCGGCCGCTCGCTCGGCGTGCGCGTCGGGCCCGGATTGCTCGGGCGCGTGGTGAACGCGCTCGGCCAGCCGATCGACGGGAAGGGCAAGATCGAGTTCGAGAAGCGCGTGCCGCTCAGCTCCGACCCGCCGAACCCGCTGCAGCGCGAGCGGATCGAAGAGCCGTTCGTCACCGGCGTACGCGCCATCGACGCGATGCTCACGATCGGCCGCGGCCAGCGCGTCGGCATCTTCGCCGGCTCCGGCGTAGGCAAGTCGGTGCTGCTCGGCATGATCGCCCGCCGCGCCGAGAGCGAGGTGAACGTGATCGCGCTGCTCGGCGAGCGCGGCCGCGAGGTGCGCGAGTTCGTCGAGAACGCGCTCGGCCCCGAGGGGCTCGCGCGCTCGGTGATCGTCGTCGCGACCGGCGACGAGAGCGCGCTGCTGCGCGCGCGCGGGGCGCTCGTCGCGACCGCCATCGCCGAATGGTTCCGCGACCAGGGCAAGCAGGTGCTGCTGATGGTGGACTCGGTCACGCGCGTGGCGATGGCCTGGCGCGAGATCGGCCTCGCGGTCGGCGAGCCGCCGACGACGAAGGGCTATCCGCCCTCGGTGTTCGCGTACCTCCCGCGGCTGCTCGAGCGCGCCGGCAATGGCGCGCATGGCGGCATCACGGGTCTCTATACGGTGCTCGTCGACGGCGACGACTTCTCCGAGCCGGTCGCCGATGCGAGCCGCTCCATCCTCGATGGCCACATCGTGCTCACGCGGCGCCTCGCCAGCGCGGGACACTTTCCGGCGATCGACGTACTCGAAAGCAAGAGCCGCGTGCGCGACCAC
>CAZIDS010000270.1:0-4636 GCA_964537945.1 uncultured Gemmatimonas sp.
GGAGCGCGGCACCTTCTTCGGCTACGGCGACCTCGTGGTGGACATGCGGAGCTTCATGCGGATGCGCGCGGTGTGCGACGCGCCGGTGATCTTCGACGCGACGCACTCGGTGCAGCAGCCGGGCCGCGGGGAAGGCGGCGCCTCGGGCGGCGCGCGGCAGTTCATCCCGCCGCTCGCGCTCGCGGCGATCGCCGCCGGCGCGGACGGGCTGTTCATGGAGACGCATCCCGACCCCGACCACGCACCGAGCGACGGCCCGAACATGGTGCCGCTCGACCAGCTCGATGCACTCGTCGCGCGGTGCGTGGCGACCTGGGAGCTGCTGCAGCGATGATCGCGAGCGCACCGGCCGGCTCCCTCGACGCGACGCTCGCGCGCCGCATCAAGCTCGTCTGCTTCGACGTGGACGGCGTGCTCACGGACGGCGGCATCGTCCTCGGCGACGTCGCCGGCGACCGCGTGGAGCTCAAGCAGTACGACATCCAGGACGGACTCGGCATCGTGATGCTCAAGCAGGCGGGGCTGCTCACCGCGATCATCACCGGCCGCGAGTCGGTCAGCGTCGCACTGCGCGCAAAGGAACTCGCGGTGGACGAATGCGTGCAGGACAATCAGGCGAGGAAGGTTTCGGCGCTGCGGACGCTGCTCGAGAAGCGGAACCTGAGTTGGGACGAGGTGGCCTTCGTCGGCGACGACCTGCCGGACCTGGGCGTGATGCGGAAGGTGGGGCTGCCGGTGTGCGTGGCGAACGCGTCGCCGGAAGCGCGGCGCGCGGCCAAGGTCGCGCTGTCGAAGAGCGGCGGGGCGGGAGCGGTGCGCGAGTTCTGCGAACTGCTGCTCCGCGCGCGCGGCGAGTGGGACCGCCAGGTCGAGGCGTACGTCGCGAGCCGGTCGGAGGACGCGTGAGCACCGACGGCATCATCGAACGCGGCCGGCGCGTGCTGCGGCTGGAGCAGGAGGCGATCGGCGTCGCGATCGAGCGCCTCGGCGCCGAGCTCGCGAAGGCGGTCGAGCTGATCAAGGCCGCCAAGGGGCGCGTGATCGTCGCCGGCATCGGCAAGAGCGGGCTCATCGCGCGGAAGATCGCCGCGACGATGACCAGCACCGGCACGCCGGCGTACTTCCTGCACCCCACCGAGAGCGTCCACGGCGACCTCGGCATCGTGACCGCGCAGGACGTCGCGATCCTGCTGTCGAAGAGCGGCGAGACGGTGGAACTGCTGCCGCTGCTCGACCAGCTCACGCGGCTCGGCGTGCCGTGCATCGCCATCACGAGCGAGAAGCAGAGCACCCTCGGGAAGGCCTGCACCGTGACGCTCGACGGCTGGGTGCGCGAGGAGGCCTGCCCGCACGACCTCGCCCCGACCACGAGCACCACGCTCGCGCTCGCCCTCGGCGACGCGCTCGCGGTGGCCCTGCTCGAGGAGAAGGGATTCCGGCGCGAGGACTTCGCGCGGTTCCACCCCGGCGGCTCGCTTGGCCGCAAGCTCCTCCTGCGCGTGCGGGACGTGATGGTCACCGAATCGCTGCCCGTCCTTCCGGCCACGGCGACGATGCGCGAGGCGGTGGTGCAACTCGCGGAGCGGCGGGGTATCTGCATGATCGCCGCGGCCGACGGACGGCTGCTGGGCGTCATCACCACCGGGGACCTGACCCGCCTCATGGAACAGCAGCAGGAGATCTTCACCGTGCCGGTGGAGCGCGTGATGACGCGCACGCCGAAGGTGGCGCACGCCGACGAGCTCGGCAGTGCGGCCGTGCACCTGATGGAGACGAAGCGCGTGATCGCGCTGCCGGTGCTCGACGCCGACGAGAAGGTGGTCGGCGTGGTGCACCTGCACGACCTGATGCGCGCCGGGGCGGTCTGATGCGGCGCGGCTCCATCCTCCTCGGCCTTGCCGTCCTTGCTGGCGCGTCCGGCGCCTGCTCGCGCGGCCCGCAGGCCGGCACCGGCGAGGCGACCGCCTCGGTGCTCGACTCGGCCGACCAGGTCGCCTTCGGCTTCCGTACCCTCGTGACCGACGGCGGCCTGCTGCGGGCCGAGGTCTTCGCCGACACCGCGCTCTTCCTCGACCAGAACACGCGCGTCTCGCTCCGCACCGTGCACGGTGACTTCTTCGGCGCGACGGGAGCGAAGGAGGCGACGATGACGGCGCGCGTCGGGAACCTGAACTCGCGCGCCGGCGTGCTCGAGGCGTGGGGGAATGTGGTGATCACCTCGGTGGACGGCCGCGTGCTCAAGTCGCCGATGATCCGCTACATCCAGTCGCAGAACCAGGTGACGTCCGACTCGGCCTTCGTGCTCACCGAGCCGGGGTCGAAGGAGGTCCGCGGGATCGGGTTCAAGGCCGACCCGAACCTGAACGCGGTGGAGATCCTCCGGGTGCAGAAGGCGCGCGGCGGCACCGTGCAGGTGCCGGGCGGGTGATGCGCCCACGCGTGATCCTCCTCGCCGCTCTCGCGTCGCTGCCGGCCGCGCCGAACGCCGCGCGCGCCCAGGACGGCGGGCGGCCCTGCTCGATCGTGTTCACCGGCGTGATGCGCGGCGGCGTCTACACGTCGCGCACGACGATGTATCGCACGGCGAGCGGCGCCCGGCACACCTTCGTCGGCGGCGGCGTGGACGCGACCTGCGAGGGGCAGGGCAACCGGCTGCTCGCCGACAGCGCCGAGCACTACGAGGACCGCGGGGAGCTGATCCTGATCAACCGCGTGCGCTATTCGGAGCCGCGGGTGAACATGCAGTCCGACCGGATGTTCTACTACACGAACGAGGAGAAGCTGGTCGCGAACGGCAACGTGCGGGGCCGCACGAACACCGGGACGCGGTTCACTGGCCCCGAGTTCACCTACTTCCGCGCGAAGGAGGGCGTGCGCCCGCAGCCGATGTGGCTGGCGCCGGGCCGGCCGTTCGTGCGGATGGCGCCGCAGGACACCGCCGCCGCGCGACGCGCGCCGAAGCCGGGCGAGGCGGCCGTCTCCGACTCGGTGGACCTCACGGCCGACCTGGTGACCTCGCTCAACGACTCACTCATCTGGGCGAACGGGAAGGTCATCATCGAGCGGCATGACCTCCGCGCCACCGCCGACTCGGCCACGCTCGACCAGCCGCAGGGCTACGCACGCCTCCTCCGCGACCCGAAGATCGTCGGGACCGGGGAGCGGCCGTTCACCATGACGGGCGTCGAGATCGACATGTGGACGAAGGACGAGCGGATCGACCGGGTACGCTCGGCGGGGAAGGCGAACGTCATCAGCGACTCGCTCACCCTCGACGGCGACACGATCGACCTCCGCTTCGCCGACCAGCTGATGCAACGGGTGTTCACCTGGGGCGGCCGGGCGAAGGCGGTCACGCCGCAGCAGGAGATGGAGGCCGACTCGCTCGACATCCGGATGCCGGCTCAGCGCCTGCACGAGCTCCACGCGCTGGGGCGGGCGATCGCCTACACGGTCGTGGACAGCGTCAAGATCGTCTCGACCGAACGGGACTGGATCGCCGGGGACACGATCGTGGCCCTGTTCGACACGGCGCGGGCGGAGGGGGACACGACGTCTGGGTCCCGGATGAAGGAAGTGACCGCCAACGGCCGTGCTCGCGCCTACTATCAATTGGCCCCGAACGGGGGCGAACGGGGCCCCCCGAACATCAGCTACAACTCCGGGCGGCAGATAATCGTCTCTTTCACGGACGGCGAGGTGGAGAAGGTGGACGTGAGGGACCGGGCCACCGGCCTCTTCCTCGAACCGATCGCCGCGCCGCCGCCGGACACCTCCCGCAGCACCGCCCCCAAGCCCGCACCGAAGCGCCCGTGACGTCGCCTTCCCCCGCCGGACCCGACCGCGACGTCGTCGCCCGTTACACGGGCGGCGACCGGTCCACCGCGCTCTGCCTGCTGGCCGTCTGCCAGCGCGCGGACGCGTCGGGCGCCGCGCCGTTCCATGAGGTCGCGATCGCCTACCGCGACGACCACCTCAACGCGATGCGGGCCGAAGGCCGCGACGTGGAGGCGGAGGCCGGCCGGCTCTCGCTCGACGAGGTGCGCGACCACCTGCGCCGGGTCGTCCTGCCGCGCCTCGTGGCGTCGGAGGCGATCGGGCCGCTGGACCTCTCCCGTCCCGACGGCGAGTTCGTGATCGCGCTCGGGCCCGGCCGGCGGCGATCTGGACGCTCACGTAGCCACTGAAGTACGGGCTCGCCGTGGTCGGCACGATGGTGGCCGCGTTGACCTCGAGGCCGACGCCATCGGCCGCCGTCTCCACCCGGGTGCTCTGGTTGCCACTCCGCCACCGGGTGGGAGTGGTGGTCTTTGTGACCGTGCAGCTCCCGACCTTGGCCCAGGAGTCGGCCGGCACGTTCGAGGCGCCGGCCCAGGCACGCTGCGCGGGGTTGGGGCAGAGGTTCACGGTGGCCGGGATGTCGGGCCGGTCGATCACCGCGACCTTGGGTGCGCCGTACAGGGCCACCGCGGCCGGGCTGTCGAGACTAACCAGGTCGGCCCCGCCACTGGTGGCCCGGAACTCGACCACATCGTTGACGCTGTAGAATGAGGCGTCGGCCACCCGGACCTTCTGGCTGGCCGCGAACGTGTCCACGATGGCGTCCAGCGTCCCGCTCACCCGCCGCAGGTACTTC
>CAZIDS010000271.1:0-4632 GCA_964537945.1 uncultured Gemmatimonas sp.
CCGCGGGTGTGCGCGTAGTGCAGCGCCTTGTCGGCGGACGCGATCACGCTCTGCGTGAAGGGCATCGACTGCGGTTTTTCCTTGTGGATCATCGAGTCGAGCGAGCGTCCCTCGACGAACTTCATCACGAAGTAGGCGAGCTCGAGGTCGTCGCCGACGGCGAGGATGCCGATGATGTGCGGGTGGTTCAGCGCCGCCGCGACCTTGGCCTCGCGCTTGAAGCGCTCGACGTTGTCGGCCGAGGTCATCAGCGCCGGCGACATCACCTTGATCGCGACCTTGCGGTCGAGCGCGAGGTCGAGCGCGAGGAAGACGCTCGCCATGCCGCCCTGGCCGAGTTCCGCGTAGACGTCGTACCGCCCGATGACCGCGCGGCGGAGGCGGTCGATCAGCGGCTCGGAGCCGGCGGAGGTCCAGGTCTGGTTCACGCGAAGAGGTCCGCCCCTTCCTTCTCGAGGAACTTCGTGTGCACGTCGCCCTCGACGAACTTCGGGTGGTTCATCAGGGTGCCGAGGAACGGGATCGTGGTGGTCACGCCCTGGATGATGAAGGTGTCGAGGGCGAGGCGCATCTTCGCGAGGGCCTCCGTGCGGTCCTGCCCGTGCACGATGAGCTTCGCGATCATCGAATCGTAGTACGGCGGGACCGAGTAGCCCGCGTAGGCGTGCGTGTCGACGCGGACGCCATTGCCGCCCGGCATGTGGAACACCTCGATCCGGCCCGGGCTCGGCTGGAAGTTGCGCGCCGGGTCCTCGGCGTTCACGCGGCACTCGATCACGTGGCCGCGCAGCTCCGGCGTCTGCTTCACGTGCATCGGCTCGCCGGCCGCGATCCGGATCTGCTCCTTCACGAGGTCCACGCCGGTGATCATCTCGGTGACCGGATGCTCGACCTGGATGCGCGTGTTCATCTCCATGAAGTAGAACGAGCCGTCCTGGTCGAGCAGCATCTCGATCGTGCCGGCGCCGACGTAGTCGATCGCCTTGGCGCCCTTCACCGCCGCCGCGCCCATGCGCGCCCGGAGGTCCGGCGTCATCACCGGGCAGGGCGCCTCCTCGACGAGCTTCTGGTGACGCCGCTGGACCGAACAGTCGCGCTCGCCGAGGTGGATGACGTTGCCGTGCGTGTCGCCGAGGATCTGGAATTCGACGTGCCGCGGGCGCTCGAGGTACTTCTCGACGTAGACCGAGCCGTTCCCGAAGGCCGAGAGCGCCTCGGAGCGCGCCAGCTGGAACGAGCGCGCGAAGTCGTCGCTGTCGCGCGCGACGCGCATGCCCTTCCCGCCGCCGCCGGCCGAGGCCTTGATGATCACGGGGAAGCCCATCTTCTCGGCGATCGCGAGCGCCTCGTCGACGTCCTCGACCGGTCCCGGCGAACCGGGGACGACCGGGACCTCATTGGCGATCATCGCGGCCCGGGCGGCCGACTTGTCGCCCATCGTGCGGATCTGGTGCGGCGTCGGGCCGATGAACGTGATGCCCGACGCGGCGCAGGTCTCGGCGAACTCGGCGTTCTCGGCGAGGAAGCCGTAGCCCGGGTGGATCGCGTCGGCGCCGGTGATCTCGGCGGCGGCGATGATGCGCGGGATGCGGAGGTAGGAGTCGCGGGCCGGCGCCGGCCCGATGCAGACGTCGTCGTCGGCGAACCGGACGTGGAGCGACTCGCGGTCGGCCTCGGAGTAGACGGCGACCGTCTCGACCCCGAGTTCGCGGCACGCGCGGATGACCCGCAGCGCGATCTCGCCGCGGTTGGCGATGAGGACTTTCTTGAACACTACCGTGCGCCCTGGTTGACCTGGCTCCAGTCGCCCTCGGAGGTGCCGGCGATGCCCTGCACCCGCAGCGCGAACTCGGCCGGCGTGCTCGCCGCCGCCAGCGCGGACTCGTACGAGATGATGCCCTGCTTGTACCAGTTGAGGAGCGACTGGTCGAACGACTGCATGCCGTACTGGACCGTGCCCTCGCGGATGAGGTCGGGGATCGCGAGCGCCTTGTTGGCGTCGCGGATGTTCTCCTGCACGGCGGCCGAGTTCACGAGGATCTCGCACGCGGGGATGCGGCCCGGCTTGTCCTTGCGCGGCACCAGGCGGAGGCAGATGACGGCCTGCAGCGCGGTCGACAGCTGGAAGCGGATGTCGGCCTGTTCGTGCGGCGGATAGAACGAGAGGATGCGGTTGATGGTCTGCGTCGCGTCCATCGTGTGGAGCGTCGAGAAGACCATGTGGCCGGTGTCGGCGGCCTTCAGCGCGATCTCGAGCGTCTCGAGGTCGCGGATCTCGCCGATCATGATGATGTCCGGGTCCTGGCGGAGGACGCGGCGGAGCGCCTGCGCGAAGCTGGTCGTGTCGGTCCCGACCTCGCGCTGGTTGATGTGGCACTTGATGTCGCGATGGAGGAACTCGATCGGGTCCTCGATCGTGATGATGTTCGCGTGGCGGTTCTCGTTCACGAACTGGATCATCGAGGCGAGCGCGGTCGACTTGCCCGAGCCGGTGATGCCGGTGACGAGCACCAGGCCACGGTGCTTCATCGCGATGTCCTTCAGGACGTTCGGGAGGTTCAGCTCCTCCATCGAGAGCGCCTGGAACGCGATGGCGCGGAACGCGTACGCCAGCGAGCCGCGCTGCTGGTAGACGTTCACGCGGAAGCGCCCGACGCCGGGCACGCCGATCGCGAAGTCGGCGTCCTTCGCCTCGTCGAACTCGCGCCGCTGCTTGGGCGGGATGATCTGCTCGCCGATCGAGCGGAGGTCCTCGGGGCGCAGCGCGGGCAGGTCCATGCCGACGAGCTCGCCGTTGAGGCGCATCGTCGGCGGGCGGCCGATCTTCAGGTGGAGGTCGGAGCCGCCCTGCTGGGCCATGGTCTGCAGGACGAACTTGAAGTTGTACGCGGCCGCGGGCGCGGCGGCCCCGGCGGCTGGCGCGGCCGCGGGCGCGGCGGCCGCAGGCGCCGTGCCGGCGACGGTCTTCCGCTGCTCAGCCATTCGGCTGCACGCGGAAGAGCACCTGGCCGTACTCCACCGGGTGCGCGTCGGTCGCATTGATCTCGACGACGGTGCCGGCCACCTCGGACTCGATCTCGTTCATGATCTTCATCGCCTCGATGATGCAGAGGACCTGGCCCTTCTTGATCTGCTGCCCCGCCGTCACGTAGGGCTTCGCGCCCGGCTCCGGCGCGCCATAGAACGTGCCCACCATCGGCGACTTCACGTCGGTGAGATTCCCCTTCGCGGCGGGCGCGGCGGCGGGCGCGGCGGCGGGAGCGGCCGGCGCGGCGGCGGCCGGGGCGGGCGCGGCGGCAGGCGCCGCGGCGGCCGGCGCGGCGTACTGCACCACGCCACGCGCCGCCGGCGTCTTGCTCAGCCGGATGCGCATCCCCTTGTCCGACGAGATCTCCATCGAATCCACGGTGGATTCGTCGAGCATCTCGAGCAGCTTCTTCACGTAGCGAAGGTCGATCATCGAAAGGCAGATGTGAGAAGGGAACCGGGAGAAGTGAGACGGTCGCCTCACGCCCGCCCTACAACTGCACCAGCTCCCGCGTGAACGTCGTGAGCACCTCGGGGCCTTCGCTGCCAAGGACGACGTCGTCCTCGATGCGCACCCCGCCCCACCCCTCCAGGTAGATCCCCGGCTCGACCGTCACCACCGCCCCGGCCGGCAACGGCCCCTCGGCGGTCTTCGCGAGCCGCGGGGCCTCGTGGATCTCCAGCCCGATCCCGTGGCCCAGGGAGTGGCCGAAGGCCGCCCCGAATCCAAGGCGGTCAATGTAGTCCCTCCCGAGCGCGTCGGCATCCCGGCCGCGCATTCCGGCCCGAACAAGTGCCGAAGCGCTCCCGTTCGCCTCCCGAACCGCCGCGTGGACCTCGCGCTGGCGCTCCGTCGGCGGCGCACCGACCACGAACGTGCGCGTGATGTCGGAGCAGTAGCCCGCGTGCAGCGCGCCGAAGTCGAACAGGAGCAGATCGCCCTTGGCGATCACCGCGCGCGACGCGCGCGCGTGCGGCAGCGCGGACCGCGCCCCCGCCGCGATGATCGTCTCGAACGGGAAGCCTTCGCTCCCGGCGGCGCGCAGCTCGAACTCGAGCCGGCCGGCCACTTCGAGCTCGGTCATGCCGGCGCGCACGTGCGGCAGCGTCCGCTCGAGCGCCGACTCGGCGATGCGCACCGCTTCGCGGATGCGCGCCACCTCCCCCGCGTCCTTCGACTCGCGCAGCACCTCGACCAGGTTGAGCGCCGGGCGCCATTTCCAGCGCGCGCCCTCGCTCGAGGGGTCGACGAGCTTCGCGGCGTCCTGGTGCGTCATGTGCGCGGTCTCGAACGCGAGGACCTCCACGGACGCGGACTTGAGCTCGCTCCACAGCCTCGTCCACAGCGACGCGCCCTCGATGACCACCCGCACCTCCGGCGCGACCTCCTGCTTCACCTGCGTCGCGTAGCGGAAGTCCGTCAGCAGCACGCAGTCGGCCGGCGTGACGAGCACGAGGCCGTTCGACCCGGAGAAGCCGGTCAGGTAGCGGATGTTGGGCAGCGCCGAGACGAGGAGCGCGTCGAGCGCACTCGCGGCGAGCGACGCGCGCAGCCGCGCGAGCCGCTGGCCCGTCGATGGCGCGCTCACGGCGCGCTCACGGCGC
>CAZIDS010000272.1:0-1102 GCA_964537945.1 uncultured Gemmatimonas sp.
CGCGGTGCAGACGCTCGCCGCGACGCTCGGCGGCACGCAGTCGCTGCACACGAACGGCTACGACGAGGCGCTGGCGCTCCCGACCGCCGAGGCGGCGACGCTCGCATTGCGCACGCAGCAGGTGGTCGCGTACGAGAGCGGCGTGGCGCAGACGGTGGATCCGCTCGCCGGCAGCTACTACGTGGAGGCGCTCACCGACGAGGTCGAACGCCGCGCGGTGGAGCTGCTCGCGAAGGTCGAGGCGCTCGGCGGCAGCTCGCGCGCCATCGAGGCCGGCTTCTTCCAGGAGGAGATCGGGCGCAGCGCGTACGAGTACCAGCTCTCGGTCGAGGCGGGGAGGACGGTCGTGGTGGGCGTGAACCGCTTCGGCGACGGCGAGCCGCCGCCGATCATCCCGGCACCCGATTTCGCGGCGCTCGAGCGCGGGCAGAAGGAGCGGCTCGCGGCGATGCGCGCGACGCGGGACCCGAACGCCCACGCTGCGGCGCTCGATGCGCTGCGGAAGGCGGCGCCCGCGTACGCACAGGCGGGCGCGACACGCGCAGCGCTGATGCCGCTTATCATCGCGGCGGTGAAGGCGAGGGCGACGGTGGGGGAGATCAGCGACCTGCTGCGCGCGAGCTGGGGCGAGTACCGGCCGGGCTGAGCGGTAACGGCGCGGCGCGTTGTGCGCGCCCGGTCCGCCCCCGATCTTCCGTGTCGCGATGTACGCGACCTGCATCAGCTGCCACGCGCCGCTTGGAGCGAACGACATGCTCGAGCGCTTCCCCGTGGGCCGCACCCTGGCGATCGACGCGACGAAGGGGCGGCTGTGGGTCGTGTGCACCGTCTGCAAGCAGTGGAACCTCTCGCCGATCGAGGAGCGCTGGGAGGCGATCGAGGACGGCGAGCGGCTCTATCGTGACGCGCGGCTCCGCGCGTCCACCGACAACATCGGCATCGCGCGGCTGCGCGACGGGAGCGAGCTGATCCGGGTGGGGAAGGCGCTGCGGCCGGAGTTCGCGGCTTGGCGGTACGGCGAGCGCTTCCGCAAGCGGTTCATCCTCAATGCGCCGGTGACGGCGATCGCGGGCGCGAGCGGCGTCGCCCTCAAGGGGATCGG
>CAZIDS010000272.1:1202-4620 GCA_964537945.1 uncultured Gemmatimonas sp.
GAGATGGCCGCGCACGAGGAACAGGAGCGCGCCGTGCTCGAGGGCGAACTGGCCGAGCTCGAGCGCCAGTGGCGCGAGGCCGACGAGATCGCCGGCATCGCCGATTCGCTCACGCTGCCGCCGATGGTCCTGTCCCAGCTCGAACGCCTGCGGCTGCGCTGACCGATGTACGCCACCTGCATCAGCTGCCACGCGCCCCTCGGGAAGAACGAGGCGCTGGAGCACTTCCCGGTGGGCCGGCGCCTCGCCTACGACGCGGCCAAGGGGCGGCTGTGGGTCGTCTGCGCCGCGTGCAAGCAGTGGAACCTCTCGCCGCTCGAGGAACGTTGGGAGGCGATCGAGGAGGCGGAGCGGATCTACCGCGCGACGAAGCTGCGCGCCGCGACCGACAACGTCGGGCTCGCGCGGATCCGGGAAGGGACCGAGCTCATCCGCATCGGCGAGCCGTTGCGGCCGGAGTTCGCGGCGTGGCGATACGGGGAGCGGTTCGGGGCACGGTGGCGGCGCGACTTCCTCCTCGGCGCGCTGGCGGTCACCGTCGGCTACGGACTGGGCCCCCTCGTCGGCGTCGCGGTCGGCGGAGCGCCCTACATGGTGATCAACTGGCTCCGGCGCCTGCACGATCGCCGCACCCTCGCCGGCCGCATCGTGCGCGGCGACACGCCGCTGATCGTGCGCGGCGAGGTCGCCGAGCGGACGCGGATCGAACTGCGAGACGACGAACCGGGCGGCTGGCGCCTCGCCGTGCCACTGCCCACCACCATCTGGCGCTACACCGGACTCGACGGCGAGCAGGCCGCGCAGTCGCCGGTCGTGCGCGTTCGCGGACCGGAGGCGGTGGAGCTCGCCCGCCAGATCCTGCCTCACGTCAACGCCTCCGGTGGGCGCACGAGGGCGGTGCGCGACGCCGTGCGCGTGCTCGAGGAGGCGGGGACGATGGAGCGCACCTTCCGGCTGGTCACCAAGGGCGTCCGGCTCAGCGACGATCGCCTCGAGTCGGAGATGCTCGGCAAACTCCCCACCGAACAGCGACTCGCCCTCGAGATGGCCGTGCACGAGGACACCGAGCGCCGCGCGATGGAAGGCGAACTGCAGGAGCTCGAGGAGGCCTGGCGCTATGCCGACGAGGTCGCCGGCATCGCGGACGATCTCACGCTTCCGCCGAGGGTCTCGGAGCGCCTCGACGACCTGCATCGCGGCTGAGCTGGCGCGGGAGACGCCTTTGCGTCCGCAACTCGCGGCGCGCGCCCATTGAACGCCCCCCGCGAACGGCCTAACTTTCACAGGCTCCACACGTTACGCCCTTTCGCGCCGATGCCGACCTACGAGTACCGCTGCCCAGACGGCCACGATTTCGAGAAGTTCGTCCTGAAGATGAGCGACGCGCAGTCGGAGCTCGCGTGCCCGACCTGCGGCAAGCCCGCCGGACGCCGACTCTCCGCCGGCGGCGGACTCCTCTTCAAGGGCAGCGGCTTCTACATCACCGACTACGGCAAGGACGGGAAGAAGGACCAGCGTCCCGCCGCGAAGTCGGATGCCGCATCGCCGCCGGCCGCGAACAGCGCGGCGACGGGCGACGGCACCACGTCGCCCGCGCCCAGCAGCGCGCCGAGCAGCGCGCCGGCCTCGCCCACGCCGGCGCCAGCCAAGAGCACGCCGAAGTCCGGCACCGACAAGTGAGCGGCGTCGACGCGCTCCGCGCGGCGCTCGTGCGCGCTGCGGTCGCCGTCGGTGCGCCCGACACCGTCCAGCCCAACCTCGAGCGCCCGCGCGATCCGGCGCACGGCGACTGGGCCACGAACGTCGCGATGACGCTCGCGAAGCCGCTCGGCAAGAAGCCGCGCGACGTCGCCGACGCGCTCATCGCCGCGCTCGACACGAAGGCGGCCGGCGTCTCCGAGGCGACCGTCGCCGGGCCGGGCTTCATCAACTTCCGGCTCTCCTCGGGCGACCTCGCCGCCGGGCTGCAGCGCGTGCTCGACGCCGGCACAGCCTTCGGCACCGGGAACGGCGGCGCGGGCCGCACCGCGAACGTCGAGTTCGTCTCGGCCAACCCCACCGGCCCGCTGCACGTCGGCCACGGGCGTCAGGCCGCGCTCGGCGACGCGATCGCGTCGCTGCTCGCGTCGCAGGGATGGAAGGTCACGCGCGAGTTCTACTACAACGACGGCGGCGTGCAGATCGCGAACCTCGCGAGATCCGTGCAGGCGCGACTGCGCGAGCGCGCCGGGATGCCGCTGGAGATCCCCGAAGGCGGCTACCACGGCGAGTACATCCGCGAGATCGCCGAGCGGTACGCGGCCGAGTTCCCGAAGGACCCGAAGGGCGACGACCTCGAGCGGGTGCGCGAGGTCGCGGTGCGCGAGCTGCGCAAGGAGCAGGACCTCGACCTCCGCGCGTTCGGCGTGAAGTTCGACGTCTACTACCTCGAGAGCTCGCTCTACACCAACGGCCGCGTCGGCAAGACCGTCGACGCGCTCGTGAAGGCGGGGCACACGTTCGAGGATGACGGCGCGCTCTACCTGCGCACCACCGAGTACGGCGACGACAAGGACCGCGTCATGCGCAAGCGCGACGGGACCTTCACCTACTTCGTGCCCGACGTCGCCTACCACGTCACGAAGTTCGAGCGCGGCTTCACGCGTGCGGTGAACGTGCAGGGCGCCGACCACCACGGCACGACGGCGCGCGTGCGCGCGGGCCTGCAGGCGCTCGACATGGGCGTGCCGAAGGGCTACCCCGAGTACGTGCTGCACCAGATGGTCACCGTGATGCGGAGCGGCGAGGAGGTGAAGATCTCCAAGCGCGCCGGCAGCTACGTCACCGTGCGCGACCTGATCGACGAGGTCGGGCGTGACGCGGTGCGCTACTTCTTCCTGATGCGGAAGGGCGACTCGCAGCTCGTCTTCGACGTGGACCTCGCGCGGAGCCAGAGCGAGGAGAATCCGGTCTACTACATCCAGATGGCGCACGCGCGGCTGTGCGGCATCTTCCGGGTGGGCGAGGTGGACCCGGCCGCGGTGACGGGGCAGGGCGTGGACTGGTCCGCGCTCGACCAGCCGGAGGAGCGCGAGCTCGTGAAGGCGCTGCTCGACTGGCCGGCGTTCGTCGCGAACGCGGCCGAGGCGCTCGAGCCGCACCGCGTCGCGAACTGGCTGCTCGACACCGCACGGCTCGTCCACACGTGGTACCACAAGCACCACGTCCTCGGCGAGGCGCCGAACGTGATGCAGGCGCGGCTCGCGCTCGCGCAGGCGGCGCGGATCGTGCTCTCGAACGGCCTCGGCCTGCTGGGCATCGCGGCGCCGGAGCGGATGTGAGTTACAAGCTGAAGGCTGAAAGCTGAAGGTCGAACGTCGCTGGCCTGCCGCATCGAAGCGCCTCTCGCTCCCGTCCCTGAATCGCCGCAAGACCCCTC
>CAZIDS010000273.1:0-4613 GCA_964537945.1 uncultured Gemmatimonas sp.
TGCCGGATCACGACCTGCTCTCGCCCTTCCTCACGCTGCGCGAGCAGTTCACGCTGTTCGCGCGGCGGTTCGACGGACGCACCGCGGAGGAGGCAGCCGCGCTCGCGAGCGTGACCGAGTTCCTCGACCGGCGGCCGCCGGGATTGTCCGGCGGGGAGCTGCGACGTGCCGAGCTGGCGCTCGCGCTCGTGCGGCGGCCGCGCTGCCTCGTCGCCGATGAACCGTTCCGCGGCATCGCGCCGATCGACCACGACCTGTTGAGCGCGATCCTCCGCGGGATGGCGGCGGAGGGCTGTGCGGTGATCGTCTCGGGTCACGAGGTGCGCACGCTCGTCGCGCTGGCGGACCACATCACGTGGTGCGTCGCCGGCACGACCCACGAACTTGGCGCGCCGGCGCAGGCGCTCACGCACGACTCGTTCCGCCGGGACTACGCGATCGACCTCTGAGCGGGCCTGCTGGACACGCGCTGCTCCGCGCTAACGCGCGATCGCCTGGTATGCGGCGAGCACGCGCTCGAGCGCTTCCTCGGGCGTCGCGCCGTCGGCGGAGAGGTGGCCCATCTTCCGGCCCGGCCGCGCCTCGCGCTTGCCGTAGAGGTGCAGCCGCACGCCCGGCACCGCGAGCGCCTTGGTGAAGTCGGGCGCGCCCTTCGCCCAGACCTCGCCGAGCAGGTTGTGGATCGCCGCGGGCCGCACGAGCTCGGTCGAGCCGAGCGGGAGATGGCAGATGGCGCGCACGAGCTGCTCGAACTGGCTCGTCGGGTGCGCGCGCTCGCTGTGGTGATAGGTGTTGTGCGGCCGCGGGGCGAGCTCGTTCACGAGCAGCGTGCCGTCGCGCAGGATGAACATCTCCGTCGCGAGCAGCCCGACGATGCCGAGCGTGTCGGCGATCGCGAGCGCGAGGTCCTGCGCCTTCGCCTCGACCGCAGGCGTCACGCCCGACGGCGTCACCGCCCACGTGAGCACGCCGTCGGTGTGGAAGTTGCGCGAGCTCGGGTAGGCGACGGCCGTGCCATCGGCACGGCGCGCGACGAGCACGCTGATCTCGGTGACGATGTCGAGGAAGGCCTCGACGACGCAGACCGGCGCGCCGAGCCGTTCGAACGCGGCGCGTCCCTCGTCGGGGGTCTTCACGCGCACTTGGCCGCGGCCGTCGTAGCCGCCCATCGCGCTCTTCACGATGCTCGGGCCGAGTGCGGCGACGGCGTCGGCGGTCGCGGTCGAATGGCGCACCGTGCGGAACGGCCCGAGCGGGAAGCCGTTCGACGCGAGCCACTCCTTCTGCCGCGCGCGCTCCTGCACGACGTACACGGCCTCGACCGGCGGGTAGAGCGGCGCCTGCGCCGCTGCGGCCTCGAGCGACGGCCGCGGGATCTGCTCGATCTCGAGCGTGACGGCGGCGCAGCCCTTCGCGAGCTCGGCCGCGGAGGCGGCATCGCTCCACTTCGCCGTGATCGTCGCGTTCGAGACGAAGCGCGCCGGGCAGTCGGCCTCGGGGTCGAGCACGCGCACGTCGTAGCCGAGCGTGCGGGCGGCCATCGCGGTCATCCGGCCGAGCTGACCGCCGCCGAGGAAGCCGATCGTCGCGCCCGGCGGGACGGGCGCGTGGGTCACGGCAGCGTCTGGCTGCGGACGTCGGCGGCGCGGCTCGCGCGCCAGGCGCGCAGCTTCTCGCGCACCTCGGGGCGATGCGTGCCGACGATCTCGGCGGCGAGGATCGCCGCGTTGGTCGCACCCGGCTTGCCGATGGCGAGCGTGCCGACGGGGACGCCGGCCGGCATCTGCACGATCGAGAGGAGTGCGTCGAGGCCGTTGAGCGTCGTCGCGGGGACGGGGACGCCGAGCACCGGCACCAGCGTCTTCGAGGCGACCATGCCGGGCAGGTGCGCCGCGCCGCCCGCCGCCGCGATGATCACCAGCAGCCCGCGCCCCTCGGCCTCGGCCGCGTACTCGAACATGAGATCGGGCGTGCGGTGGGCCGAGACGACCTTCGCCTCGTGCGGCACGCCGAGGTGCTGGAGGATCTCGATCGCGGGCGCGAGGTGCTCGTAGTCGGACTTCGAGCCCATGATCACGCCGACGAGCGGGGAGGCGGAGGCGGTCATCCGGACAATCTACTCGCCCCGTGCCATCGCGAGCAGGGCGCGCGCGCTGTTCAGGTTGCGCCCGGTGCCGATCGCCGCGAAGGGCACCTTGAGCTTCGACTGCCCCTGGCCATCGGGGAAATGGAGGAAGAGCTCGCGCCCGATCAGCGTGAAGCGTTCCTTCGCCGGGATCGGCCAGTCCTTGAGCTTCGCCGCGTCGGCTGCGGCGGGCGCCTTGTCGAGGAACAGGATGAGCAGCTTGTTCGGCTCGGCCTCGGGATAGGGATTCGCCGCGATCACGAGCTCCATCTCGTCGGCCGTGCGGATCATCGCCTGGCTCGGCTTCCCGAGTTTCTCCGAGAGGGCCGTCTCGAGCGTCTCCTTCGCCTTCGCGGCGGTCCCTTTCGCCGAGAAGACGACGTTCCCCGACTGGATGTAGGTGCGCACGTCGGTGAAGCCCGCCTTCGTGCAGAGCTTGCGGAGGTCCTCCATCAGCAGCTTGCCGTAGCCGGTGACGTTGATGGCGCGGAGCAGGGCGATGTAGGTGGCCATGGAGCGAATCTAGCCTCGCGGGATCGAGCCACTCGTCGGGTAAGGCATCGTCGGAACGAATCGATACGAGGGTGGATCGATCCGTTCCAGGCGGCCCCGGGGAGCCACTCGGTCAAGTCGTTGCCGCGCAGGCACTTGACCTGATCCGACGAGTTGGCGTCCCTCTTGCTTGTAGAATCAGCGAGCTTCCTGGTCTCCCCGACTGCGTCCCCGCCCGGGCCGCGGAAGGGTTGGGGAGGCTCAACGGCTTCACCTCACCTTCGGACCGTCCATGACCTCGTCCCCATTCGTTCGTCGGCTCGGCTGCTTCGGCCTCATCCTGCTGGGGGCCTGTTCCGGGTCGCCGGTCGATCCGCCTGCGCCCCTCACGCCGACCGTCGGCGACACGAGCCTGCTGGTGAACTCGCTGGCCCCGGCCGCGGACGCCCCGGCGATCGCGAATCCGGTCGTGCAGTTCTGGGCGGTCGCCGGCGACTCGCGCGAGGCCTTCATGTATTACCGGTCGCGCCCGGGGCGAACCGATTCGGTCGACTTCATCCGCTTCCGCGTCCCAGGTGATGCGCTGCTGACCCGGCCGAACGGCACGCCGTTCGCGCCAGGCGATTCGATCCTCATCACGATCACGCTCGTCGATCCCGCACGGCTGCTCGTGCGCTTCGAGCCCTCGGGGCTGCGGTTCTCGCTGTCCCACCCGGCCGACCTGAAGTTCAGCTTCCTCGAGACGGACGAGGACCGCGACGAGGACGGCGACGTCGACTCCGAGGACCAGCTGATCCTCGACTATCTCGACATCTGGCGGCGCGAGACGCCGTCCGCGCCCTGGATCCGCCAGACGAGCTCGATCCTGGCCGGGAGCGACGAGATCGAGACCGATGTGTTCGGCTTCACCGACTACATCATCGCGTGGTGATGGCGTGCGTCCTGCAGCATCGACCTCCGTGTCACGCGACGCGACGGACGGGACCGGCTCGATGAGCGCGCCGCAGCTGGTCGTGCTGACCCTGAGCGACTCGTTCTCGGACGCCTGGCCGGCGCTCGCCGCCGAGGCGGGCCTGGAGTTGGTCCGGGTGGGCGCGCTCCCGGAGGGTCTCGACCCGACGCGTTCGCTCGTGCTGATCGCCGGGGGAGGCGAAGAGCGGGCGCTGTCGCACGCGGCGCGCGAGCTGCGCGCGGCGAGCGACGTGGCATTCGCCACCGTCGCGGCCGAGGCCGGTCACCGGCTCGCGGCGGCGGTGATGCGGGCTGGCGCCGACGAGTTCTTCGTCCTGCCCGAGGATCTCGAGGCGCTCGGGCGCTGGATGCTCGAGGGAGCGCAGCGCATCGGCACTCGTGACGCGCGCCGCGCGTTCTCGGCCCTCGAGCGCGCGAAGTACGCCTTCGACGGCATCCTCGGCGCGAGCGGGACGCTCGCCGTCGCGCTCGACCGGGTCTCCCGGGTCATCCCGCACCGCAACGTGACGGTCCTCATCACGGGAGAGACGGGCACCGGCAAGGAACTGATCGCGCGCGCGATCCACTACAACGGCCCGCGCCGCGAAGCGCCGTTCGTGGACATCAACTGCGCCGCGCTGCCGGAGCATCTCCTCGAGAGCGACCTCTTCGGTCACGAGAAGGGGGCGTTCACCGACGCGACCGCCACGAAGCCCGGGCTGTTCGAGATGGCGCAGGGCGGGTCGGTCTTCCTCGACGAGATCGGCCATCTCGCGCTGCCGCTGCAGGGGAAGCTCCTCCGGGCGCTGCAGGAGCGGAGCATCCGCAGGGTCGGCGGCGTCCGGTCGATCCCGATCGACGTGCGCGTGATCGCCGCGACGCACGTGGACCTCGCGGAGGCCATCCGCGCGGGACAGTTCCGCGAGGACCTGTACTATCGCCTCAACGTGCTGCCGGTCTCCCTGCCGGCCCTGCGGGAGCGCCGCGAGGACATCGTGCCGCTCACCCGGCACTTCCTCGAGCGCATCGCGGATGAGTACGGCCT
>CAZIDS010000274.1:0-4578 GCA_964537945.1 uncultured Gemmatimonas sp.
GTCCGACTCCAAGCTCCCCGGCGACCCCGAGCTCCGTCGCGAGCTCCTGCATTCGATGCTCCTCCAGCGCCGCTTCGAGGAGAAGGTCGGCGAGGCGTACGCGCTCGGGAAGATCGGCGGGTTCTGCCACCTCTACATCGGGCAGGAGGCCGTCTCCACCGGCGTCATCTCGATGCTCCGCCCCGATGACTACGTGGTCACGACCTACCGCGACCACGGCCAGGCGATCGCGCGCGGGATGACGCCGCGCGCGGTGATGGCCGAGCTCTTCGGGCGCGTGGACGGCTGCTCGCGCGGCAAGGGCGGCTCGATGCACCTCTTCGACCGCAACGTGAACTTCCTCGGCGGCCACGGCATCGTCGGCGGGCACGTGCCGCTCGCGGCTGGCGTCGGCTTCGCGATCAAGTATCGCGGCGGCGACCAGGTGATCGCCTGCTTCATGGGCGAGTCGGTCGTGAACACGGGCGCCTTCCACGAGGCGCTCAACATGGCCGCGCTCTGGAAGCTCCCCTGCCTCTTCATCATCGAGAACAACAAGTACGGCATGGGCACCGCCGTCGAGCGCGCCGCGGCGATCAAGGACCTCTCCCGCCGCGCCGACGCCTACGATGGCATGCACGGCGAGTACGTGGACGGCCAGGACGTCTTCGCCGTCCGCGAGGCGATGGAGCGCGCGCTCGAGACGGCGCGCCGCGAGTCGAAGCCGGTGCTGCTCGAGATCCGCACCTACCGCTACATGGGCCACTCGATGTCGGACGCGGTCTCCGGCACCTACCGCACCAAGGCCGAGCTCGACGAGTACCTCAAGCGCGACCCGATCAACCTCCTCAAGGCGCGGATGCTCGAGGTCGGCGACCTCACCGACGCCGATTTCGCCGCGATGGAGCAGGACGTGAAGGCCGTCTGCCAGGACGCCTGGGACTTCGCCGACGCTTCCCCCGAGCCGCCGCTCGAGGCCCTCCACGAAGACGTCCTCGTCGACACCACCAGCTGACCATGGCCATCATCACGTACCGCGAGGCGCTCAACCAGGCCCTCCGCGAAGAGATGTCCCGCGACGACCGCGTCTTCCTGATGGGCGAGGAGGTCGGCGTCTACAATGGGGCGTACAAGGTCTCGAAGGGCCTGCTCGAGGAGTTCGGCGAGATGCGCGTCGTCGACACGCCGATCACCGAGCTCGGCTTCGCCGGCGTCGGCGTCGGCGCGGCGATGGTCGGGCTGCGCCCGATCGTCGAGTTCATGACCTGGAACTTCGCGCTCCTCGCGCTCGACCAGGTCGTCAACGCCGCCGCGAAGATGCTCTACATGTCGGGCGGCCAGTACCCGATGCCGATCGTCTTCCGCGGCCCCAACGGCGCCGCGCTCCAGCTCTCGGCCCAGCACTCGCAGGCGTGGGAGGCGTGGCTCGCCCACATCCCGGGCCTCAAGGTCGTGACGCCGGGCACCCCGTACGACGCGAAGGGCCTCCTCAAGGCGGCCATCCGCGACGACAACCCCGTCATCGTGCTCGAGGGCGAGATGCTCTACAACACGAAGGGCGAGGTCCCCGAGCAGGACTACATCGTCCCGATCGGCAAGGCCGACCTCAAGCGCGAGGGCGGCGACTGCTCGATCATCACGAACGGGAAGATGGTCCTCGTCGCGATGAACGCCGCCGACGCGCTCGCGAAGGAGGGGATCCACGTCGACGTGGTGGACCTCCGCACCGTGCGCCCGATGGACGTCGACGCGATCCGCGCCTCGGTGAAGAAGACGAACCGCGCCGTCGTGCTCGAGGAGGGCTGGGAGGTCGCCGGCATCGGCGCCCAGGTCGTGGACTACATCCAGCGCGACTGCTTCGACGACCTCGACGCCCCCGTCATCCGCGTGCACCAGGCCGACGTGCCGATGCCGTACGCGAAGGCCCTCGAGAAGTCGGCGAAGCCTGACCTCGCGAAGACCATCGCCGCGGTGAAGAAGGTCATGTACCTCAACAACTGACGACCGTTATGGCCACCAAGGTGTTCATGGAGGCGCTGAGCCCGACGATGGAAGAGGGCCGCCTCGTGAAGTGGGTGAAGGCCGAGGGCGCCGCCGTGAAGAGCGGCGACGTGCTCGCCGAGGTCGAGACCGACAAGGCGGTGATGGAACTCGTCGCCCTCGGCGACGGCGTGCTGCGCAAGCACCTGATCCCCGAGGGCACGACCGCCGCGGTGAGCACGCTCGTCGGCATCATCGCCGGCGCGGACGAGGACATCTCGGCGCTCGCAGCCGGCGGCGCCGCTCCGGCGCCTGCTGCCGCAGCCCCTGCCGCAGCCCCTGCCGCGGTCCCTGCCGCGGTCCCCGCACAGCCCGCGGCACCGGTCGCCGCGCCCGTCGCGGCTTCGGCGCCGGCCGCTCCGGCCGCACCGCAGGGCCGCGTCATCGCCTCCCCGCTCGCGCGCCGCATCGCCGGCGACTCCGGCGTGAACCTCGGCGCCGTGCAGGGCTCCGGCCCGGGCGGCCGCATCATCAAGCGGGACGTCGAGGCCGCGCTCTCAGGTGGCGGTGCCGCGGCGTCCGCGTCGGTGGCGCCCGCTGCCTCTGCGCCGCGCCGCATGGCGCCGGCCGTCCAGGGCGGCACGCCGTTCCGCGACGAACCGCTCACGCAGATCCGCAAGACGATCGCGCGCCGCCTCTCCGAGTCGATCGGCCCGATCCCGACGTTCTACCTCACGGCCGAGTTCGACCTGAACCGCGCCGCCGAGATGCGAAACGCCGCGGCCGAGCTCGGCGATGCGTTCAAGTTCTCGTTCAACGACCTGATCCTGAAGGCGACCGCCACTGCGCTCACCCAGCACCCCGAGGTGAACGCGCACTGGCTCGGCGACCGGATCCGCTACTTCGACACCGTGCACCTCGGCATGGCAGTCGCGACCGACGACGGTCTGATCGTGCCGGTCATCTTCAACGCCGAGCAGAAGCGGATGTCGGAGATCTCGGCCGAGGCGAAGGGGCTCGCGAAGAAGGCACGCGAGCGGAAGCTCAAGCCGGAGGAGTTCACCGGCTCGACCTTCAGCGTCTCGAACCTCGGGATGATGCAGATCGACCAGTTCACGGCGATCATCAACCCGCCCGAGGTCGGCATCCTCGCGATCGGCGCGATCGAGGACAAGGTCGTCGTCGGCGCCGACGGGGGCTTCGAGGTGCGCAAGAAGCTGCGCGTCACGATGAGCTGCGACCACCGCGTGATCGACGGCGCGGTCGGGGCGCAGTTCCTCCAGACGCTGCGGCGGCTGATCGAGAATCCCCTGTTGCTCGTCTTCTGATCCCGAAGAAGGATGAAGGTGGAAGGCTGAAGGCAGCCGCCCATCTCCCGATCACTTTCCTCCTTCAGCCTTCAACCTTCCTCTGATCCTCACATGGCTCAGTTCGATGTGATCTACCTCGGCGGCGGCCCTGCCGGCTACGTCGGCGCCCTCCGCTCCGCACAGCTCGGCCAGTCGGTCGCCGTCGTCGAGCGCGAAGGCCTCGGCGGCACCTGCGTCCTCTGGGGCTGCATCCCCGCCAAGGCGCTCCTCGAGGCCGCGTCGATCGCGACGAAGGTCCTGAAGGCCAAGGAGTTCGGCGTCACGGCCGAGAAGGTCACGCTCGACTACGGCGTCGCGATGAAGCGCTCGCGCGCGGTCAGCGCGCAGAACTCGAAGGGCGTCGAGTTCCTCTTCAAGAAGAACAAGATCACCTGGATCAAGGGAACCGGCACCGTCGGGGCGAACAAGTCGGTGAAGGTCACCACGGCCGACGGGAAGACCGAGACGCACACCGCGACGAAGGGCGTCGTGATCGCGACCGGCTCGCGCGTGAAGGGACTGCCGCAGATCGGGCTCGAGCTCGACAAGACGCTCGTGATCTCGTCCGACGAGGCGCTGACGCTCGAGAAGGCCCCCGCGACCGTCGCCGTGATCGGCGCCGGCGCCGTCGGCTGCGAGTTCGCCGACGTCTTCAACGCCTTCGGGTCGAAGGTCACGATCCTCGAGGTGATGCCGCGCATCCTCCCGGTCGAGGACGAGGACTGCTCGGTCGAGCTCACCAAGGCGTTCAAGAAGCGCGGGATCGAGGTCGTCACCGGTGCCAAGCTCGGCACCGCGAAGAAGGGCAAGTCGAACGTGACGATCCCCGTCGAGGCGGGCGGCGAGAAGAAGGAGATGACCTTCGATCTCGTCCTCGTGGCGGCGGGCCGCGCGACGAACATCGAGAACATCGGGCTGAAGGAAGCCGGCGTGCAGACGACCGAGCGCGGCTTCATCAAGATCAACGACAAGTTCGAGACCTCCGCGAAGGGCATCTACGCGATCGGCGACGTCGCCGGCCCGCCGATGCTCGCCCACAAGGGCTCGCGCGAAGGCCATGTCGTCGCCGACATCCTCGGCGGCCACAAGCACCACCCGGTCAACTACGGCAACATCCCGAACGCGACCTACTGCCATCCCGAGGTCGCGAGCATCGGCCTCACCGAGGCGCAGTGCAAGGAGAAGGGGCTCAAGTACAAGGTCGGCAAGTTCCCCTTCTCGGCCAACGGCCGCGCCCGCACCAGCGGCGAGACCGAGGGCCTCGTGAAGG
>CAZIDS010000275.1:0-4530 GCA_964537945.1 uncultured Gemmatimonas sp.
CACCTCGGGGAGCGTGACGTTCGGGATGCCGAGGAGGATCGCGTCGAGGCGCTCTTGCATCGGACCGAGCTCGGCCTCGAGGCGCGCGATCTCGTCGCCGAGCGTCCGCGCCTCGGCCATCGGGGCGTCGGCGTCCTGCTTCGCCTTCTTCAGGCGGCCGACCTCCTGCGAGACGGCGTTGCGGCGCGCCTTCTTCTCCTCGACGGCGGTGATCGCGGCGCGGCGCGCCTTGTCGAGTGCCTCGGCCTCGTCGATCGCCGCCGCGTGCTGGTCGAGCTTCCCCCGGCGCCGCATCCCCTCCCGCAGCTGCGCGACCTGGTCGCGCACCATCCGCAGGTCGTGCACGGTCAGAACTCCGGGACGCCTTCGAGGAGGGAGCGGTAGCCGCAGTTGGGATTGATGCGCGCCGCCAGCTTGATGCGACGGTCGGCGGTGAGCACCGAATCGACGTAGAACTTCGCGTAGACGTACTGGCGCACGTCGTAGAGGCAGAACGCGGTGTTCACCTTCACGAGGAAGGCCGAGCCCGGGTTCACGACGAGCACCGAGTCCTGCGTCCAGCCGGTGCGCGGCGCCTCGACGACGGTGTTGTACGGGCCGGTGATGCGCTGGAACTCGACCACGCGGCTGCCGCCGACGGGCGCCACGACGCTGTTGACCGGATAGACCTTCAGGCGGCCGTCGGGGTCGATGTCGAACGCGAGGTCGAACGAGCCCGCGGCATCGAGGCGGACGGCGCTGCCCTGCGGCACCAGCACGGCGGACGGATACGCGACCGGCGTGCCGGAGAGCGCCCACAGCTCGAAGGACTCGTCGAAGTTCTCGCTGCTGGCGTGGACCGCGAACGGGTCCTCGCACGCGGCCGCGCCGGCGGCGACAAGGAGGGCGGCGGCGAGCAGCGCGCGACGCGCGGAGGGACGGATCATCGAAGGCATCTTCACGGGGCGAAAGCTAACGGGAGCGAGGGGCGCGCGACAAGCGAAACTGCTTGACTTCACTCTCACCGGACGTACACTTCGACAACCTTTTCCGGAGCGGCGATGCCCACCATTCGTGACCTCGTCGCGGCCATCCGTCGGCGGGACGGGATCATCGCCGCCCTCGTGCTGGGCCGGGACGGCCTGCTGATCGACCACCAGGCCGACGCCGGGACCGACGCCGAGAGCATCGCCGCCCACGTGCCGTCGATCCTGCAGCACGCCGACGAGCTCGCCGCCGCCGCCGGCCAGGGCCGGCTGCTGACCGCGGTGCACGAGCACGAGATGGGGAGCGCGGTCGTCGCCGCGATGTCGCCCGAGGCGGTGCTGCTCGTCCTGCTCCGCCCGCATGCCGACCTCGGCGCGCTCCTGTTCGACCTCCGCCGTCACCGCGCCAACATCGCGGCGCTGGCCTGACCTCCCCTAGTTCCCCGCCGACGGCCGTGGGTTCCCTCGCCGGCACCGGCCCGCTGCACGTCCTCGTCGCGGATGACGAGCCGCACATCGGGCGGATCATCAAGACCAAGCTCGAGCAGGGCCCCTTCGCCGTCACGCTGGTGTACGACGGCGCCGAGGCGCTCGCCGAGCTCGAGAAGGATCCCGCGGTGCGCCTGCTGATCCTCGACCTGATGATGCCGCTTGTCAGCGGGCTCGAGGTGCTCGACCGGGTGCGCGCCGACGCGCGCTGGCGCGGCCTGCCCTGCCTCATCCTCACCGCGGCGGGCCAGGACCACCACGAGGCCGATGCCCGCCGCCGCGGCGCCGACGACTTCATGACCAAGCCGTTCAGCCCCAAGCGCCTCCTCGCCCGCGTCGCGGAGATGACCGGCGTGGAGGGGCCGTGACCGCGCCGCTCTACGCCGTCGTCCTCGCGGGCGGCGTCGGCTCGCGCTTCTGGCCGCTCAGCACTCCCGACCGCCCCAAGCAGCTGCTTCCGCTCGTCGGCGACCGCACGATGCTCGCCGACACGGTCGAGCGGCTCGCGCCCCTGGTCGGGCGCGAACGGGTGCTCGTGCTCACGAGCGAGTCGCTCGCGGCGGCGGTGCGCGCCGCCCTCCCCGGACTCGCCGAAGGGCAGCTGCTCCTCGAGCCGCGGCCCGCCGGTACCGCAGCCGCGCTCACGTGGGCGGCGCTCCGCGTCGTCACCCTCGGCGGCGCCGACGCGCGCATGGCATGCGTCCACGCCGACTGGGCGATCGGCGACGACGCCCGGTTCCGGGCGACGCTCGCGGCGGCGGCCGAGTCCGCGGCCTCGCGGGACGCGCTCGCGACGGTCGGCATCGTGCCGTCGCGTCCCGAGACGGGGTTCGGCTACATCCAGCCGGGCAAGGAGCTCGCGCCCGGCGTGCGCGCCGTCGCGCGCTTCGTCGAGAAGCCCGACCGCGCGATGGCCGAACGCTTCGTCGCCGACGGGTTCCTGTGGAACTCGGGGATCTTCGCGTGGCGGGCGCAGGCGCTGGTGGACGAGGTGCGCGCGGTGACGCCGGAGCTCGCGCCGGCCCTCGACGCGGCCGCGCAGGGCGCGGCCGCGTTCTTCGGCGCCGTGAAGGCGGGCGTCAGCATCGACGTGGGTGTGCTGGAGCGCAGCAAGCGCGTGATCGTGCTCGCCGGCGACTTCGCCTGGGATGACGTCGGCACCTGGAGCGCGCTGCAGCGCGTGCGGAGGTCCGACGACGCGGGGAACGCGACGCACGGCCGCGTCGTCACGCGCGAGGCCTCGGGGAACGTCGTGCACGCGGAGGGCGCCGCGGCCGTGCTCTACGGCGTGAAGGACCTGGTGGTGGTCGTGCGCGACGGCGTGACGCTCGTGACGACGCTCGAGAAGGCGAACGACCTCAAGGCGCTCGTCGAGTCGCTGCCGGACGACCTCCGGGAGCTGCGATGAGCGCGCTCGTGATGTACGACGACCGCGCCGCGCGCGCGTTCGAACCCTTCGCGCTCACGCGCCCGGCCAGCGAGCTGCGGGCGGGCGGCGAGATCGTCCGCCGCCGCTGGGAGTCGCAGCTGCGCGTCGTCGCCACCGGCTTCATCGGCGGCGCGCACCTCGCGCGCTTCCGGGAGTTCGACGCGCCGGCCGCGGCCGCCGGCACGCTCGCCGCCGGCACGTGGGTCGTGAACGGCCGATGCGCGGTGGCGTTGCGCCCGCCGATCGCGGCCACGGACGGCGCGCGCGTCGTCCGCGTCGGCGGGCGCGTCGCGGCGGTGCGGCTCACGCGGGCGGTGGACGTCGCGCAGCTCGCCGACGGTGCCGCGACGCTCGACACCCTGGCCGAGGGGGCCGAGACGGTCGCCGACGGATGGTGGATCGACCAGGTGTGGGACCTCGTCCGCCACCTCAACCCGATGCTCGCCGCCGACGCCGTCGCGCTCGCGCCCGAGCGCAGCGTGGTGCCGGCGCACGCGACGGTGATCGGCGCGCACGACGTGCACGTGGACCCGGAGGCATCGATCGAGCCGATGGTGCTCATCGACGCGACCGCGGGACCGGTGCTCGTCCGCCGTGGCGCCGTGGTCCAGGCCTTCACGCGGCTCGTCGGCCCCTGCATCATCGGCGAGCACTCAACGGTGAGCGGCGGCCGCGTCGCCTCCTGCTCCATCGGCGAGCACGTGAAGGTGAACGGCGAGATCAGCGCGACCATCATGCTCGGCTACTGCAACAAGGGGCACGACGGGTTCGTCGGGCACTCGGTCATCGGCCGCTGGGCGAACCTCGGGGCCGGCACGATCACGAGCAACCTCAAGAACTCGTACGGCCCGGTGCAGTGCTGGACGCCGGGCGGGCTCGCCGAGACGGGGATGCAGTTCCTCGGCACGCTGATGGGCGACCACGTGAAGACGGGGATCGGCACGCGCCTCACGACCGGGTGCGTGCTCGGCGCGGGCGCGAACGTCTTCGGCACGGCGATGCCGCCGAAGGTCGTCGCGCCGTTCGCGTGGGGCGAGGCACCGGACTGGGGCACGTTCGGCGTCGAGAAGTTCCTCGAGGTGGCCGCGCGGATGATGGCGCGGCGGCAGGTCGAGCTGGACGCGGCGATGCGCGACTGCCTGCGCGCGGCGCACGCCGCTCGCTGGCTGGCCTGAAGCCGCGCGGGCGCCGGCGATGCGCGGCTGGACCCTCGGGAGCGGCAGCTCCGGGAATGCGCTCCTCCTCGAGAGCGGCGGGCACCGGATCCTGATCGACTGCGGCTTCGGGCCGCGGTCGCTCGCGACGCGGCTCAAGGCGATCGGCGTCGCGCCGGAGTCGATCGCGGCGCTCGTCATCACGCACGAGCACGTGGACCACGCGCAAGGCGCGGAACGGGCGCAGAAGAAGTGGCGGTGGCCGGTGATCGCGTCGGCGGGGACGCTCGGCGCCCTGCGCGACGTCGAGGCGCGATGGCGGCGGCCGATCGCCGCGGGCGCGTCGCTCGAACTTGACGGCTTCACGCTCGAGGCGATCGCGGTGCCGCACGACGCCGCGGCGCCGCTCGCCTTCGCCGTCACGGCGAAGGCGAGCGGTGCCCGCGTCGGCGTGGCGCACGACCTCGGCGCCGTTCCGGACGCGCTGCGCGAC
>CAZIDS010000276.1:0-1984 GCA_964537945.1 uncultured Gemmatimonas sp.
GCGAGCTTTGCTCGCGGCCCGCCTTGGTCGTTCAGCGACACCCACCTACGGAAACTCGCAGCTGCCGCGCTGCCACTCGCCGATCGAGACGAGAGCCATCGGCACGGAGTGAGGGGAGCGGCCTGCGACGTCGCTCGCGAGCAGGAGCCTCACGCCATCGCCGGTGATGTGCGACATGATCTCATCAGCCGTGGTGGTCTGGATGATCGTCCCCGGCGCGAAGATGACGGTGCGACCGTTCTCGGTCTGGACTTTGAAGGTGAACAGGGTGTCGCCCGCCGCAGCAAGCAGATGCGCGTCAGTGACGCGTCCACGCAGGACCGAGTCGGGGTCGGAGCCGTAGTCGTCAATCACCACCCACAGTTGCGGATTGACGCCATTGCGGGCTTGGGCGAGATGCACCTCGAGTCGCGCGACGGCCGCAGCGGTGCCGTCGACGAGGACTCCTTCGACTTCCGTCTGGCGGAAGTCAGGTCCGCAATCAGAGCAGCCGTGCAGGACGAAGGCGACAATGATGCCGGTCAGGCCGCGCACGGGTCGTCGTCAGTAGCCGAGCCCGCGCAGATAGCTCCGCGCAAGCCCCGCCGACGCCCACGCATCCGGCGGATCATCCAAGTCGAGCGTGATCGTCACCACCCGCTGCGCGATGCCGGTCGCGATGATGGTCTTCCAGTCGATGATGCCCTTGCCGAGGTCCACCTGCCTGTTCGGCGCTGCCGCCTCGGCATCCTTCAAGTGCAGGTGCGCGATGCGGTCCTTGTGCGCCTTGAGGAACGTCAGCGGATCCATCCCGCCCTTGAAGCTCCAGTAACAGTCGAGCTGGAAGTCCACGGTCGCCTTGTCCGACTCGGCGATGAGGATCTCGAGCGCGCTCCTCGCGCCGTGCTTCTTGAACTCCCGGTCGTGATTGTGATAGCCGATGCGCATCCCGAGCGGCGCGGCCTTCGCACCCGCGGCACTGAGCAGGCCCGCCGCGCGCGTCCATCCGCTCTCGTCATCCGCGTATCCCCGGCCCATCCCCGCGACGATCACGGTGCGGTGGCCCATCGTCGCGGCGGTGTCGAGCGTCGCATCGATGCTCGCGGGCTCCAGCGCATCGCTCCCCACGTGGCAGGTCGGCGCGCGGAGGCCGAGTTCGTCGAGCCGCGCGCGCAGCTGCTGCGGCGTGCGGCCCCAGCTGCCCCACCACTCCACCTGCTCGTAGCCGAGCCGCGCGATGCGCGCGAGCGAGCCGTCGAGGTCGGCCTTCATCTCGTCGCGCATCATGTACATCTGGATGCCGACACCGCTGAGGGAGGGGAGAGGGTTGCGGAGGAGGGGTCTTGCGCTGTCGCGCGCGAGGGAAAGGTGATCGGCGCGCAGGAGGGACGGCGCGGCGGCGAGGGCGCCGAGTGAGGCGAGGAAGTCGCGGCGGGTGGTCATGGGGGAGAAGGTACGGTGCGCTTGATACCCTCGCCAACGCGCGGCGGGCCTATTCGCCCGCGCGATCGCTACTCGGCGTACTTCGACGGGTCGAAGGCCATCGCCGCCTTGAAGTTCGAACGCAGCGCCGCGATGTCGCGGTCCTGGTCGCCGGTCGGCTCGAAGAGCGGCAGGACGCGAAACTCCTTGTTCGCGTAGTCGAACGCGACGGGCAGGATCGGCAGGCCCGACTGGCGCGCGATCCAGTAGAAGCCGGTGCGCCAGCGCTCGATCCGCTTGCGCGTGCCCTCAGGCGAGAGCACGACGATCACCTTGTCCATCCGCGCGACGAGCTCGGCGGTCTGCGTCACGACGTCGCTGCTCTTCGCGCGGTCGACGGGGAAGCCGCCGAGGAAGCGCATCAGGATGCCGAGCGGGAACTTGAAGAGCGTGTCCTTGCCCAGGAACGTGCCGCGGATGCCGACGGCGTACATCGCCATCACACCGAGGGGGAAATCCCAGTTGGACGTGTGCGGCGCGACGATGAGGACGAACTTCTTGCGGTCAGGGAATCCTTCGCCGG
>CAZIDS010000276.1:2084-4529 GCA_964537945.1 uncultured Gemmatimonas sp.
GGACGACTCATCGGGGCGCTCTCGCACGATTCGCTCGGGGGGCGGCTCATCGGCACGCCGGGCAACGACGCGGCGGCGCGGTACATCGCGGGGGAGATGCGGCGCATCGGGCTCGAGCCCGGCGGCGACGACGGCTACCTGCAGCGCGTGCCGATCGCGATGATGCCGGGGCGGCAGCCGGGCGGGCCGATGCGGCCGTCGCTCGCGCCGAGCGTCGCGGCGCTCGATACGATACCGGCGGAACGCCGGCGCAACGCGCAGAACGTCGTCGGCATCATCCGCGGTTCGGATGCGACGCTACGCGAGGAAGTGATCCTCGTCGGCGCGCACTACGACCACATCGGGACGAACGCGGCGCGCGCGGTGGACGGTGACTCGATCTTCAACGGCGCGGACGACGACGCGAGCGGCGTCGCGGCGATGCTCGAGGTGGCGCGGCAGATGAAGGAAGGGCCGGCGCCGAAGCGGACGATGGTCTTCGTCGCGTTCACGGGCGAGGAGAACGGGATGACGGGGACGCGGTGGTTCATCGCACACCCGGTGCGGCCGCTCACGCAGGTGGTCGCGGACCTGCAGATCGAGATGATCGGGCGGCCCGACTCGCTCGCGGGCGGGCCGGGGAAGGGATGGCTCACGGGCTTCGAGAGATCGACGATGGGCGAGCGGCTCGCGGCGGCGGGCGTACCGCTCATCGCGGATCCGCGCCCGGAGCAGAGCTTCTTCACGCGCTCGGACAACTATCCGTTCGCGCTCGAAGGGATCCCGGCGCACACGATCTCGTCATTCGGCGGTCACACGGACTACCACGGCGTGAACGACGAGGTGGACCGGATGGACCTCGTGCACGTCGCGTCGGTGATCAACGCGACGGCGAAGGCGGCGCGCGTGCTCGCCGACGGGGAGCGGGTCACATGGAAGGCCGGCGGGCAGCCTTCCCGTTCGGCGCGGCCCTGAGCGAACCGCAACGGCGTTCAGCGCACCCCAGCGAGCTCCCCCTCGACCGGCTCGACGAGGCGGGCCGGCAGCGGCAGCAGCTCGAACCGCGCCTGGAAGAAGCGGAGCAGCTCGGGTTCGTGGACGAAGCGGAGCCCGCGCACGTGGTCGCGCCGGTCGAACACCTCGGCCACGCTCTCGGCGACGACATCCATGTGCGCCTGCGTGTACACGCGCCGGGGGATCGTGAGGCGTACGAGCTCGAGCGACGGATAGCGGTTCTCTCCCGTCGCCGGGTCGCGGCCCGCCGAGACGGCACCCCGTTCCATCGCGCGCACGCCCGACTCGACGTACAGCGCCGAGGCGAGCGCCTGCGCCGGGAACTGCGAGCGCGGGAGGTGCGGCAGCATCGCGGCCGCGTCGATGAAGATCGCGTGGCCGCCGAGCGGCCGCACCACGGGGACGCCGAGCGCGATGAGCGCGTCGCCGAGGTAATGCACCTGGCCGATGCGGCTGCGGATGTACTCCTCCTCCACCGACTCGGCGATGCCTATCGCCATCGCCTCCATGTCGCGGCCGGCCAGCCCGCCGTAGGTGTGCAGGCCCTCGAAGACGACGGCGAGCTCGCGGGCCCGCTCGGCGAGAGCGTGGTCGCGCAGCGCCAGCCAGCCGCCGATGTTGACGAGCGAGTCCTTCTTGCCGGACATCGTCGCGCCGTCGGCGCACTCGCACATCAGGTGGAGGATCTCGGCGACCGGATGGTGCCGCATCCCGGGCTCGCGCTGCTGGATGAACCAGGCGTTCTCCACCGCGCGCGTGGCGTCGAGGATGACCTTGATGCCGCGCGCGCGGCAGTACTCGGCGACGCGGCGGAGGTTGGAGAGCTGGATCGGCTGGCCGCCGGCCATGTTCACTGTCGCGGCGACCGAGATGTAGGGGACCTTCCGCGGTCCGACCGCCTCCACGAGCGCGGCGAGCTTGGCGAGGTCGATGTCGCCCTTGAACGGATGCTCCGAGGCGGGATCGTGCGCCTCGTCGATGATGACGTCGTGGAACTGGGCGCCGGCCAGCTCCTGATGCACGCGCGTCGTGGTGAAGTACATGTTGCCGGGCACGTGGTCACCCGGCGTGATGAGGATGCGCGACAGCAGGTGCTCGGCGCCGCGACCCTGGTGCGTGGGGATGAGCTCGGGGAAGCCGTAATGCGAGCGGACCGCGTCCTCGAGCGCGTAGTAGTTGCGCGAGCCGGCGTAGGCCTCGTCGCCCATCATCATCCCGGCCCACTGCCGGTCCGACATCGCGTTGGTGCCGGAGTCAGTGAGGAGGTCGATGTAGACGTCCTCGGAGCGGAGGAGGAAGGTGTTGTAGCCCGCCTCGCGGATGCGGCGCTTGCGGACCTCGGGCGTGGACATCCGGATCGGTTCCACGACCTTGATCTTCCAGGGTTCGGCCCAGCTGCGATGGCGCGTCATTGGAGTGGCCTCGGGAACGGCGAACGGGCGCCGCGGGTCA
>CAZIDS010000277.1:0-4451 GCA_964537945.1 uncultured Gemmatimonas sp.
TGTCTCGTCCTCGAACGATTCGTGCGCCATGACGTGACACCAGTGGCACGCGGCGTAGCCGATGCTGAGCAGCACCGGCCGGTCGGTCGCGCGCGCGATCGCGAACGCCTCATCGCCCCACGCGTGCCAATCCACGGGGTTGGCGGCGTGCTGGAGCAGGTAGGGGCTCGACTCGGCGGCGAGGCGGTTGGCCATGGTACATTCAGTCTAGTGACCGACGAGACCGAGACGCACCATCCGCGCGCCTGGCGGCAGGCGCTCCTCCTCCTCGCCGGCGCGACGGCGCTGCGGTTGCTCCTCGCGCTGCGCGTGCCGCTCCTCCCGGACGAGGCGTACTACTGGGAGTGGTCCCGCCGCCTCGCCGGCGGCTACTTCGACCATCCGCCGGTGATCGCATGGCTGATCGCGGCGGGCACGGCGCTGTTCGGCGATTCGCCGATGGCGATCCGCGCGATTCCCCTGCTGGTGGGGAGCGCCGGCACGCTCGCGCTCGCGATGACGGCGCGCCGGCTCGCGGGGGACCGTGCGGCGCTCTACACGGCGCTCGCGCTCGCGGTCTTCCCGCTCGCCGCGGCGGGACTCGTCCTCGCGACGCCCGACGCGCCACTGCTCTGCGCCCTCTCGTGGACGCTCTACTTCACGGTGCGCGCGCTCGGCGAGCCGGCCGGCACTGCGGCCTCCACGCGCGCCTGGCTCGGCGCCGGCGTCGCGATCGGGTTCGCGATGGCGTCGAAGTTCACCGGCGTCTTCTTCCCGTTCGCCCTGCTGCTCGCGTTCGCGCTGCACGCGCCGCTGCGCGCGCGATTCCGCGAGCCAGGGCCGTGGCTCGCCGTCGTCATCGCCAGCGCGGTGATGGTCCCCGTGCTGCTCTGGAACGCCCGGCATGACTGGATCGCCTTCCGCTTCCAGCTCGGGCACGGGCTCGGCGCGAACGCGCGGGAGAACCTCTTCCAGCGCGAACTCAACCTCGTCGCATCGCAGTTCGCGCTCGTGACGCCGGTGCTGTTCGTGCTCGTGATTGGCGCGATCGTCCGGCACTTGCGCGCGCCGCGGCAGGATGCGCGCTTCGCGCTCGCGGTGATCGCGGCGTTCTGCGCGCTCTTCTTCGTCTACAGCGCGACGCGGCGGAACCAGGAAGCGAACTGGCCCGCGATCGCGTGGCTCCCCGCCTTCGTGCTCCTCGGTGCATCGCGCACCGGCGCGCGGACCGCGTGGGAACGGCGCGGCATCTGGGTCGGCGGTCTGTTGACGGCGGTCTTCCTGCTGCATCTCGCGTTCCGCATCCTCCCGCTGCCGGCGCGCCGCGACCAGCTCTCGCAGGCGTTCGGCTGGGAGCCGCTCGCGGCGAGCGTCGACTCGGCGCGTCGCGCGCTCGCGCTCCCCGATGGGGCGATGCCGTTCGTCGCCGCGAACCGATACCAGGATGCCGCGATGCTCGAGTACCACATCGCCGGCCATCCGACCGTGACCGCGCTGAATCTCGGCGGCCGCCGCAACCAGTACGACCTCTGGCCGCGCTTCACCGACGAACGAGGGCCGGGCTCCGACCTCCTCCTCGTGCTCGAGATGCCGCGCGAGGGGATGCCGGGCCCGATCCGCCGCCTGAGCGACCGCTTCGGCGGCGTGACGCCGGGGCCGGTCATCGAACTCCGGCGCGACGACGAGGTCGTCACCCGCCGCCAGCTGTGGGTGCTGCGCGGCTGGAACGGGACCTGGCCCGCCGACTCCACCGACCCGCTCGCCGCGCGCCGCTGAGCGCGGAGGACCGATGACGAAGACCGATCCCGCCCTCGAGGCCTGGCTCGCGACGCACGACCAGCGCGTGCACGACGACCTCTTCGAGTTCCTGCGCATCCCGAGCGTGAGCGCGCGCTCCGAGCACAAGGGCGACGTCGCGCGCGCGGCGCAGTGGGTCCACGGCCAGCTCGCGCGCCTCGGCTTCACGACCGAGACGATCGCCACGCCGGGCCATCCGGTCGTGCTTGGCGAGTGGCGCAAGGCGCCGAAGGGCGCGCCGACCGTGCTCGTCTACGGCCACTACGACGTGCAGCCGCCGGAACCGCTCGAGCTCTGGACCTCGCCTGCGTTCGAGCCCACGCTCCGCGACGGCAACATCTACGCGCGCGGCGCGGTGGACGACAAGGGACAGCTCTGGCTCCACATCGCCGCGATCGAGGCGCACCTCGCCGCGCGCGGCACGCTGCCGGTGAACCTGATCGTGCTCGCCGAGGGAGAGGAGGAGGTCGGCTCGGAGAACCTCGCGCCGTTCATCGAGCGGCATCGCGAGCGCCTCAAGTGCGATGCGGTCGTGATCTCCGACTCGACGATGTTCGCGCCGGGCATCCCGAGCATCCTGAGCTCGCTCCGCGGGCTCGCGTACTTCGAGATCAACGTCACGGGACCGAACAGCGACCTGCATTCCGGGATGTACGGCGGCGCGGTCGTGAATCCGGCGACTGCGCTCGCACGGATCATCGCGACCTTCCACGACGCCGATGGTCGCGTCGCGATCCCCGGCTTCTATGACGCCGTGCGCCCGTTCCCCGACGCCGTGCGCGTAGGGATGAAGCAACTGCCGTTCGACGAGGCCGACTTCAAGAAGCACCTGGACGTCGAGGCGCTCGGCGGAGAGCCGGGGTACACCACGCTCGAGAAGCTCTGGACGCGCCCGACGTGCGAGGTGAACGGCCTGCTTTCGGGCTACACCGGCGAGGGCGCGAAGACGGTCCTGCCCGGCAAGTCGATGGCGAAGGTGAGCTGCCGGCTCGTGCGCGACCAGGATCCCGCGACGATCCGCACGCTCCTCGACGCGCACGTGCAGCGCGTCGCGCCGCCGGGCGTGACGGCGACGGTGACGGCGCTGCACGGCGGGATGCCGTGGCGCGCCGACCTCTCCGGCCCGCTCTACGACGCATGTGGCCGGGCGCTCGAGGCCGCGTTCGGCCGCGCGCCGGTGATCACCGGCGAGGGCGGCTCCATCCCCGTCGTCGGCGACTTCGAGCGCCTGCTCGGCGCCCCCGTGCTGCTCGTCGGCTTCGGGCTCCCGGGCGAGAACGCGCACGCGCCCGACGAATGGATCAGCCAGGAGAACTTCCGTCGCGGGATGCGCGCGATGGCGACGCTCTGGGACGAGCTCGCGCGATGACTGCGACGCGCGGCGCGCGCGCGGGCGCACGGTGAGCCTCTACGACCGGCTCGCCGCGCTCTCGCGCGCGACGCCGAACTTCCGCGGCAAGGGACGGCTCGTGCGCGCGCTCCACGCGCGACTGCGCGCCGGCGCGATCGCGCGCGACCCGATGCGCGAAGTGACGATGCGCGACGGCTCGCGCGCACGCTGGGACCTGCGCGACGACGCCGAGGCGATCGCCTGCTGGCTCGGCGAGGCCGACGACGACGTGCGCGACGCGCTGCTGGCGCGCGTGCCGCGCGACGCGTGGGTGATGGACGTCGGTGCGAACGTCGGATGGTGGTCCGTCCCGCTCGCGCGCCGCGTCGGGCCACACGGCGGACGCGTGATCGGTTTCGAGCCGGTACCGGCGAACCGCGCGCGGCTCGAGTGGGCGCTCGCCGCGAACGCGGTGCAGCCGCACGTGACGGTCGCCCCCGTCGCGCTCGGCGACGAGCCCGGCGAGCTCGGCATGTGGCTGAAGAGCGAGGAGACCGGCGCCGGCAGCGGCACCGCCGCGCTCGTGACCGGCGAGGGACCAAGCCACCTCAAGGTGCCGGTGGTGACGCTCGACGACTGGACGGCCGAGCACGGCATCGCACGCTGCGACCTGATGAAGCTCGACATCGAGGGGGCCGAGCTGATGATGCTCCGCGGCGCCGAGCGGTTCATCGCGCGTACGCGGCCGCTGATCTTCGGCGAGTTCGAGGCCTACTGGCTCTCGACGTTCGGTGCGACGTTCCTCGATGTGGCGAGGTGGGCGACGAGGATGGGCTACGCGATGGAGAGGTGGGAGGCGAGGAGCGGGGCGTTCGTGCCGCTGCACGAGATCACGGAAGGGATGCAGGATGTGCTGCTGGTGCCGCAGTGACGGCGGATGAAGGTGGAAGGATGAAGCATGAAAGGTCCTGAATGCGCGATGCGGGAGCCGGACTTCAGGCCCCCGCATCGTGAGTCTCACCCTTCATCCTTCGACCTTCATCGCCGGTCCGATCAGAGCCCCGCCAGCAGCGCATCGTTGGACGTGGTCCCGGCAATGCGCTTGATGAGCCACTCCATCGCCGCCTGCGGCGGCATCTGCTGGAGTCCGCGGCGGAGCGTGTAGATCGCGTCGATCTGCTCGGCCTTGTAGAGCTTCTCCTCGCGCCGCGTGCCCGACGTCGCGATGTCGAACGCGGGGAAGATGCGCTTCTCGGCCAGCGAGCGGTCGAGCTTGATCTCGCAGTTGCCCGTGCCCTTGAACTCCTCGAAGATCACGTCGTCCATCCGCGAGCCGGTCTCGACG